>CAXMPP010000007.1:0-38491 GCA_964195395.1 uncultured Thermodesulfobacteriota bacterium | reverse complement strand
ATTGATCCACTCAAACTATTCAAATGGTATAAGTTCAGTGCACTTAACCCTAAACTCTATTTCTCTAGTTTATTATATTGCACAATGCTAAATATGACCTAAATTTAGACCTGCTATGAATCCTGTATTAAGTCGTTATTCTGCGAGTATATCTGAGCTGAAGCGTAACCCAAGTCAGCTCATTGCTGAATCGGAAGGGGAGGTCGTTGCTATTTTGAATCATAATAAACCCACAGCCTACTTAGTTCCAGCGGACACGTATGAAAAAATGACGGAGATCTTAGAGGATATAGAGTTGGCTAGGATTGTGCAAGAACGAGAGGCGACAAAGGATCAAGCCGTTGAAGTGAACTTAGATGAGCTATAAGCTTAAATTTCACCCTGTAGCACTGAAAGAATGGGGGAAACTTGGACATACAGTAAAGCTCCAGATGAAGAAAAAGTTAGCCGAGCGACTGGAATCTCCAAAGGTTTCGGCGAGTCGGCTGCACGGCTTCGAAAACCATTATAAAATAAAACTGAGAACTTCGGGTTATCGCCTCATCTATGAGGTTATTGATGGCGAACTTGTCGTATTAGTAGTAGCCGTGGGCAAGCGCGATAAATCGAGTGTATATGAGCAAGCGAAGAGGAGGCTATAGATGAAGATGGACTTAAACACGCTTTTGAGCAGATTGATGCAAGAGATAAATTCAACACCGAGTAAATAATGCGGGCTCTTAAAGTTTCACATGTGTTTCTCTGACTCTGGATATCGCTTACGTATTTTAGCGAGGAGCTTGAACCAATCATCTCCCTTTTTGCCACTCCACAAGTTGGGAACATAGTGTTTATTGCAAAGCTTGAGAGCGTCAATGATTGCAGCTTCATCCTGAGCTTTCCAGGCGTGATAGACGTAGTGGCTTTTCCAGTCGGCTGAGTCAGAGTACTTTTTGTTGTATGATGCAAGACCACGCATGAAGCGTAATTTATCAATTTTCATGGTCTTAAATGCGGCATCTGGAGTTTGGAAGTCTCCATACCTGCCACGGATCCGATGGCGTACTACATAGCCATAAATGAGGTCTTTTTCAGTTTGAGTGAGAGTGTCGACTTCTAGAGATTTTTCCAGCCATTCGTGCCAATGGGAGGGGGAACTACCCAGCCACTTTTGCTCCAGCAAATAGGACATATTGAGGTAGAGCGGGAGATAGGTGGCATCTATTTGTTGGCCAGCCTTGAAGAGCTCTTCTATCTGTTCGACTGGGGCACTCATGGCCATTCCAACAATGAGGTAACCAGCATAGTAATGTGGGTCTTTTCGAGCGTCATCACTAGCATTTACGAGTGTTTTCTGGGCCAGTTCTATATTCGATCTGAATTTCTCCCATCCCTCATCCGTCACCGTGTTAGCATAGCCGCCACCGCGATGGTACCATGCGATGTTCTGGTATAATGATGCGATTGCAATTTCGGCTACAACTGGGTGCTTACCTGTGTCTCGCCACTTTTGTAGATTCTCAAGATACCTAGGATACCACTTCTGTGGGTCGACTTGGTTGATGTCAGAGTAGTCACTAAATATGGCGTAGAAGTTTTCCCTTACGGTAGTTCCGTCTGGGTAGGTTTCATCAAAGCGATCTACAAAGTCGTCTAGATTTGAGAATTTCGCACGGCTAACACCGTGGAGAATTGGGTTGTAGTCGTTTTCTATAAAAGCGTCATCAGATTTGAGGTAAGGGGTCCAGCCTTTATAGGGTGAGCCCAATCTGGCTACTTCTCGGCTAGTCGAAGAGCGAGTTGGCGAAGTGGTGTTTTTGTCGCAAGCGCTCAGGAATAGGACTAGTAGTGGAAGCGCTAGACTGGTGGAAGCGCTAGACTGGTGAAAATTTTTGGAAGTCGACAAATTAGGATCATGCTTGATTTATCTAACAGGTCTTGAAGATGAAACAAGATGAAACAAAAATCCCGCACCGAATGAGCGGAGCGGGATTTGAATTTTTCGTAGAAGAGTGCTTTTAGCCTCTTTGAGTTTGTTTTTTGTGCGTTATAGAAAGCGGCGGGACGCCACTTCTACGTTTTACTGGTAAGAGCGGACGGACTGCTTGACGAACTCGAAGTTGAGTTCTTCTTTGTGAAGCTCGGGAAGGTTGCCGAAGCCCTTGTATTCCCATGCTGCTACGTAGGAGAACTCGTCGTCGTGACGGAGAGCTTCACCTGCTTGAGTGACACCAGCGATAACCTCTGGGGATTCGGTAGTGAACTGGTGCTCACCACGGAAGTGACCACCACAGGATTCTTCACGGTTGAGAGCATCACAGCAAGTGAGCTCAGCAAACTCGAAGTAGTCAGCGAGACGTGCAGCCTTTTCAAGCTCTTGGTTCATCTCGTCAGTGCCACCGGGGATACGGACATTGGTGTAGAATTCGTCGCGAATTTCAGGGATGCGCTTGAGTGCTGTCTCGAGGCCTTCTTCGGTGCGGGCCATGCCGCAGTAGTCCCACATGATCTGGCCGAGCTCACGGTGGAATGAATCCACTGTGCGGTCGCCCTTGATGTTCATGAGTTTTTCGAGGCGTTCGGAAACTTCCTTTTGCGCTTCTGCGAACTCTGGTGCGTCAGTAGTGACTGCGCCAGGCTTCTGAGTGGCGAGGTAGTTAGCGATGGTTGTTGGAAGAACAAAGTAGCCGTCAGCGAGGCCCTGCATCAGAGCGGATGCTCCGAGGCGGTTGGCGCCGTGGTCTGAGAAGTTAGCTTCACCTAGAACGTGGAGTCCTGGGATGTTAGACATGAGGTTGTAGTCAACCCAGAGGCCACCCATTGTGTAGTGAACAGCAGGGAAGATCTGCATCGGTTGTTTGTATGGGTTCTGACCAGATATTTTTTCATACATCTGGAACAGGTTACCATAACGAGCACGGACAAGATCTTCACCGAGGCGAGCAATCGCATCCTTGAAGTCGAGGAATACTCCGAGGCCTGTAGGAGCCACGCCGCGACCGTCGTCACATGCTTCTTTCGCTGCGCGCGACGCGATGTCACGTGGGCAAAGGTTACCGAAGGATGGGTACTTGCGCTCGAGGTAGTAATCGCGATCTTCTTCAGCGATGTCACTCGCTTGCTTCTTGCCTTCACGAATTGCGAGGGCGATTTCCTTAGATTTAGGAACCCAGATACGACCGTCGTTACGCAGCGACTCTGACATGAGAGTAAGCTTGGACTGATAGTCGCCGCTTACTGGGATACATGTTGGGTGAATTTGCGTGTAACAAGGATTTGCGAAGTAAGCGCCTTTCTTGTGTGCCTTAAAGGCAGCCATGACGTTGCAACCCATTGCGTTGGTTGAGAGGAAGAAGACGTTGCCGTAACCACCAGTCGCGAGACAGACTGCGTCTGCTGCGTGTGTGGTGACTTCGCCAGTGACCATGTCACGTACAACGATGCCCTTAGCGTGGCCGTCAACCATGACGAGATCCATCATTTCTGTACGTGGGAATAATTCCACACCACCTTTAGCTACTTCTTTCTGGAGTGCCTGGTAGCAACCGATGAGGAGCTGCTGGCCAGTCTGGCCACGAGCGTAGAATGTGCGGGAAACTTGAGCACCACCGAATGAACGGTTGTCGAGGAGCCCGCCGTATTCACGTGCGAAAGGAACACCTTGAGCAGTTGCCTGGTCGATGATGTTAGTAGAAACTTCAGCGAGACGGTAGACGTTAGCTTCACGTGCACGGAAGTCACCACCTTTGAGAGTGTCGTAGAAGAGACGGTACACTGAGTCGCCGTCGTTCTGGTAGTTCTTAGCAGCGTTGATACCACCCTGTGCGGCAATCGAGTGCGCACGACGTGGGGAATCTTGGTAGCAGAAGGATTTCACTTTATAACCGAGCTCTGAAAGAGTCGCAGCGGCTGCACCACCGGCAAGACCAGTGCCCACCATGATGACGGTGAATTTACGCTTGTTAGCTGGGTTGATGAGCTTGGAGTCCATCTTGTGCTTAGACCACTTTTGCTCAAGCGGACCTGCAGGAATTTTGGCGTCGAATGACATAATCTTAAATTTGTAAAGGTTGAGGTGCGTTGAGTACTAGCGAATCCAGCCAGCGAGAACTGAAACTGGGATTGAGACGAAACCTACCCAGATGAAGAGAGTGTATGCCTTTCCTAGTGCGTCGATGAGACATGCATTTTTCTTAGTACGAAGACCGAGAGTTTGGAAGATCGAGGAAAATCCGTGGCTGAGATGGTTGCAGAGAAGTGAGATAGCTACAATGTAAAATGCGCTAACAAGGAAGCTCTTAAATCCAACAATCACCATTTGGTATGCGTTACCATTGTTAGCGAGTTCAGCAAGTTCTGAATCAACACGTACGGTGTAGTGAAGAATATGGAAGATCACGAATGCAAGAATCGTGAGGCCAGACCAGATCATGGTGCGGGATGCCTTTGATGCTTTTACTGTAGCGTCGCACTCATAGCGCTTCTCACGCGATGCGCGGTTTGCCTTGGTCAGTTGGATCGTTGCAACTACGTGGAGTACAAGCGAGGTGAGGAGTACGATACGAGCGATCCAAACACCTGCGCCGTGGAGCATGTGGTGAAGGAATTCAGCGTATTCATTGAAGTCTGCTGCACCCTTGTACATGAGAAGGTTACCGCTAAGGTGTCCCGCTAGAAAGGCGACGAGGATGAGACCAGTGATGGCCACTACGAATTTTTTGCCGATGGAGGAACTCCAGAAGTGGCATAAGGAACAGGATGATGCGCTCATTGTATTAGTGTCTGTGTGAGAGAACTTCGCGCGTGATACGGGCAAATCACACATATTTCAAGCAGTGCTTACAATAAAAGGCACAATAATTGATGAGTCTTGCTCATAAATGACTCAATTATGCTTCATGTGAGCCTAATAAGATCGCTTTTTGTATGGATGATTGAGGGCTGGTTGTGCTAGGTTTATGAGTTATGAAAGCTAAATTGAAGTCCGTCGCTGAGGAACTACGAGATGACCTAGCCCTTTGCCCTGACCTTAGGGCCCAGCAGCTTATTGATCTGGATGAGTCTCTCTCTGAGAGTATCGTGAAATTTGAAGAAAAAATGACCGCCGATCAAGGGAACGAGTGGAACGCACTGAAAGAGAAAATCGATGATTTGCGTGAGTACGCTCAGGTCGCTAAAATGCGTTTACTTTTCGGAGATGATGAGCTGACCGCCAAGTTGGATGCGATGCATCAATCCATCGGAACTGAGTGCAACGAGGTTAAGGCCGCCATCGATGTCGAGCGAGATGCTCATAGAAATAGAGGGATTACAGACATCTTCAAGGCCCTGTTGATGTGGAAGGATACTCCAGAGGATCGTATGAAATAAAAATTTGGGCCCTTCATGTTGAGGGAATTATCTAATCTTAGGGGGCTTGATGGACTTATAGTCTTGTCTTGGTCCTGAATGCTTGTTTGTCTGTATGGCCACCCCGATAGTAATTAAAAAAAATATTAGGATGAAGACGGGGCAACGATATAGACTTAAGAGTACACTAGGTACAGGTGGATTTGGATCTGTTTACAAAGCGTACGATTCAAAACTTAACCGCGAGGTTGCACTCAAACGGCTCAATAAAGGTGCGTGCCAAGAGTCCATTCGGGCGCAGTTGATGGATGAGGCTAGAGTGCTCGCGACTCTGCAACATCCAAACATCGTTGCTATTTACGATGTGAGTAGTCACAAGGAATTTGATGAGATAGTGATGGAGTTGATCGTTGGGATCACTCTGCGGACATTTGTACAAAGGCATTTACTTCAGCCAAATGATTTCAAGCATATTGCCGCGCAAATTCTTCACGGCTTAGCAGCTTCGCATAAGGCGGGTGTTCTGCACTGTGATATTAAGCCCGAGAATATCATGTTATGTCTCAGTCCGGATGATCAATACGAACTCAAAATTTTCGACTTTGGTATCTCAGAATCGATGGAAAATGTTGACCCGAGTGAGAGTTTTACTCTGGTAGGCTCAGTCAATGTGATGGCTCCCGAGCTTTTTGATCGTCAAAAACCGACCGAGCAAAGTGATATCTACGCACTAGGCTGTCTCTTCTATTATCTACTTACTGGTTCTTACCCTTTTGTGGGGGCTAGCTCATTACAGGTGATGGCAGCTCATTTGAAGGGGAAGTTTAGGCCGCTTTCGGAGATTCGTGCTGATTTAGATAAAGATTTTTGTGTATGGGTAGAAAGCTTTATGAAAGTGGATCCAGCCGAGCGAGTTTCCAGCTGTACTGCTGCATTGGACCAACTCTTGAAGTTTGAGTTTAGTGAGAAAATTGGCGTCTTCACACTCCCTACTGATTTAGAATTTCAGTCGTCGAACAGTCGAGTAGTCCGCACGCTGACCCGTCGCTCGTTGGCTCTCGAAAGTGATAGCGATTCGCAAGGCAGTACACGGTTCCTGACTAACACGATTACGCATAGCTTGGGGATTTCTAAGAGTGCAAAACAAGTGTTAGAGGAAACTGACGAGGATCTAGATGATCCATTTTCACCGAGAGCCAAGTTGTTGCCGGATAATGCAGAATGGTACTTCACCAAAGGAGATGCAGCTAAAGGGCCCGTTTCGCTCGATCAATTGTATCGTTTAGTCGAGCAAGATAAAATCGAGGCAGACAATATGGTCTGGCACCCCCATTATGGAGAATGGGTGCACGCGTTTAGTGTGGCGGAACTTAAGCCATTCTTTCCTGAGAAAGCTGGTGATGAGAGTTCTAAAAAAGGTAAAGTTCTACCGAGTAAACAGGAATCATGGTTTGGTCTGGATCTCGTGATCGCTTTGATTGCAGGGATTGGCGTGGCTGTCTGGATTTTTATTACACCAGATATGATCATGGAAGCTCTAGCCATCTATGCGATCATCCTCACTTTTACAGGGCTCATTAGCTCTCGTGTGCATCAGTTTAAGGCTAGCATTGGGTGGTTTGTCTTGTGCTTGGTCTTGCCATTCATTGGTGACATTATTTACGCCATGGTGAAGAAATCTCCTCGTGTGACCCTTTGTGTCAGCATGTTATGTGTCGGAGCAATTGCTACCACCGTGATTGGAGCTTCTGAATTTCTAAATGAAGGTGGTCAATCGAGTAAGGCAATGTTTGGTCTGGCTGATAAATAGCAGAATTTCTGCAGAGCTGGTTTGTTTGGGAGGGCTCTGAAGTCTTTGTTTTTAGACGATCTTTTAAGTCTCTGAAGCAAAGACTTGTAGTCAGCAAGGCTGAATTTAGCCGATTAGGTCGAAGATTGGCTTTGGAAATACTCCGAATACCAAGAGCGCAACGGTGAGCACGATGACTGATACTTTAGTGATTAGTGGGAGGCTAATCGCTGATTCGTTTTCATTCGTGTTCCAGTAGATTGCACGGATGATTTTGAAGTAGTAGTAGAAGCCTGCTGCAGCACCGATGAAGGCGATGACGATGACCAGCCAGCTTACTTTATCGAGGTTACTAAGAGCAGCTTCGAAGATTTTGAATTTACCTACGAATCCAGCAGTGAGTGGGACTCCCGCCATGGAGGCCATGATGATGGTCAGAGCTCCAGCAAGTAGCGGGTTGCGTTTTGCTAGTCCATTGAGGGCGCTGATTTCTTCGGAGTCTTCTTCACTGCGGATGAGCGCGAGGATGAAGAAGGCTGCAAATGTCATGATGAGGTAAGTCGCGAGGTAGAAGAGCACTGAGTCAAACGCACTAGTAGCTAGACCCAAGAGCAAGAAGCCAGCATGGGCGATTGAGGAATAGGCTAGGAGACGTTTGAAGTTTGTCTGGGAGAGTGCTGCTAGATTGCCATACAGTAAAGTTGCAGCAGCCATGATTACCAGAATAGTGACGACTGATCCTTGAGTCGCTGGGGATGCGAGGAATGGGCGTAGGATGGTGATTGCTACACCAAATCCAGCGGCTTTTGAGGCGACGGAAAGGAATGCTGTGATCGGAGTCGGAGCACCTTGGTAAACATCTGGAATCCAGAGCTGCATCGGCGCTGCGCCGACTTTGAAGCCTAGAGAGATGATGATCAGTGCGAGACCGAAGAGGAGTGCTGAAGATGACTCGAGATCGACGAATTTGGCGATTTCAGTAGTTCCCGTTGCACCATAAACCCAAGCAATACCATAAACGAGGAAGCCTGTGGAGAGCGCGCCGAGGATGAGGTATTTAACACCCGCTTCAAGTGAACCGACATTGCGTCGCAAGAAGGCAACCATCACATAGAAGGTGATAGTGACTAGTTCAAGTGCGACAAAGATAGATACGAGATCGGTAGCAGATGCCATCCACATCAGGCCGGCACAGGCAAAGATTGGCAGGCAATAGAATTCGCCAGCATTGGTGTCGGACCCATCTGGGCTAGTGAACTTGTTGATGATCTTCTGGAAGTCAAAGCTCATGAGTAAAACCAAAATGGTACTCACCAAAGCGAAGCCTTTGAAGAAAAGAGCGTAGCTGTCGTTGTTGACAAAACGAGCCATCCATTGGGGAGTTTCGCTGGCACAAGAACAGAATGAGGTGCCGACGAGAGCTAAGAGAACGACTGTGAGTCCTATTGCACCAGCTATCGCAAGTGTGGCTTTCTTTTTAGGAGCCGCGAAGGCTTCCCAAAGTAAGAGTACGAGACCAAGTCCCGCGACGATGAATTCTAGGTAGTATTGCATGAAAGTGGTGTGGTTTTAAAAACTACTTGAGAAGGTTGAGAAGGAGGTTTGGGTAGAGGCCGACAGCGAGCAGCACTATGCTGAGTAGGATGGCTGGAGCTTTTTCTAGGAGGCTTAGGTCAGTAACGTTTTCGCACTTTGCTTCGAGCGGTCCTTGGAAGGTGTTACGGAAGGCACGGAGCATGTAGACGGCGCTAATGACCACGCCCCAGATGGCGATGATGGTCGCTATCTGAACTGGGCCGAGTTCTTGGTCGCTGGTCCATCCCTCAAATCCTGAGAGGAAGACCATGATCTCGCCGGCGAAGTTGGCTAGGCCAGGGAGGCCGATGGAGGCCATTGCTACGAGACCGAAGAGGAAGCAGAGCTTAGGAGCGGTTTTAGCGAGTCCGCCGAGCTTGTTCATTTCGAGTGTGCCAGTCTTGGCTTCGATACGATCAGCTAGTGAGAAGGAAAGTGCGATTGATATGCCGTGAGCAAACATCAGGAGGACTGCTGCGGATGCCGCTAGTGTGAGTCCGCCATCGGCAGTCATGATTTCTCCGCCAGAAGCGATTGCTGCTGCAATAGCTAGGAAGATGTAACCCATGTGCATCACTGAGGAATTACCAAGCAAGCTAGCGAGGTTCTTCTGGTTGATAGTCACTAGTCCAACCCAAATGATGTTGCAGAGGAGAAGGACTAAAAGCAGGTTGAGCCAGTGTTGCATTCCTTCTGGGGCAACTGCGAGACCGACGCGGAGCAGACCGTAGAGGCCGAACTTTTTTAGCACACCAGCATGGAGCATGGCGATTGGGGCCGGAGCCGAAGCATAGGCTGGAGCTGCCCATGAATGGAATGGGAAGAGTGAAACCAAGGTGCCGAAACCGATGATCAATAAAAGCGCGATGGCATTCTGGTGCTCTGCGACAGCTGCGAGGTCAGCAAATGCGAAACTCTTGAGCTGTGTACCTGCTAAAATGATTCCTGCTAGAAGAACGATGGATCCAAAGGCTAGGTAGACAGTGGTCTTCCAAGCGATTGCTTTACGTTCGTTTCCACCGCGACCAAGGATGCCGATCATCAAGAATGTCGGTATGAGTGCGAGTTCGTGGAATGCGTAGAAGAAGAACAGGTCGGTGGAGATGAATGCTCCGATGGCTCCTGCAGCAATAAGTAAGATGCTAGAGTACCAGAGTTTTTCTCTTCCTTTCGGGCATGAGCCACTGAGAGCTGCAGCAAGGGTGACGATCACTGAGAGGGCGAGCATCACTGCACTCATGCCGTCGAGGCCGAGGCTGAAGTGAATGGCTGGTGATTCAAGAACGAGCCAGCTGATCGTGCCCGCGCAATCTGGGCAACAGGCTGCAAATAATCCGAGGATTAGGTTAAGAGCGGCTGCACCGAGAGTAAAGAGCCGTGCGGGCGCTCCTGCGAGGATCGCAATAGTCGCAATGAGCGGTATTAGAATTAATGCTAAAAGCATAATGATAGAGTAGTGAAGTTAAATTAGAGGAAAACCGTGAGGTAGATGACCAGGATGATTCCTGCGCCAAAGAGGAACGCGTAGTTTTGTAGGCTGCCAGTCTGCATCTTCGTGCGGAAGATGTTGCCGGTTCCCTGAGCGAGACGAGTGAGTCCGCCTACGAGTAGGCCATTGATGACAAATTCATCGAGGAAGTGAACTACCGCTGCAACAAGGTCTTGGAAGAGCTTGATTAGTTTTGCGTAGATTTCGTCGATGAAGAACTTGTTACGGAAGACTTTCATCACTGCATTGCCAGCAAGTGGGTCGGATGTTTTTCCTTTGTAGAGAACGAAAGCTCCTGCGAAGCCGACTGCAAACGCTCCAAGTGACATTTGAACTAGTCCATTTGCTAAATCAGGCATGAAGTGAATATCGATATTCTCAAGGCTTGGGAAAAGCTTCGGAAGAAGTGGTGAAGCAAATGCCATCGTTGCTAGAACAACGAGTGGTAGAAGCATGAATGGACCAACTTCTTTCGCATCTTCAGATCCGTGACTGCGTGCTGAACCAAGGAAAGCGATGAAGAACAAGCGGAACATGTAGAATGTTGTTAAGGCAGCAACGGCAACAGCAACGTAAAGAAGTGGCGAATGAGCTTCGTGTGCCGCGTGCAGGATGCCTTCTTTAGAGTAGAATCCTGAAGTGAACGGAACTGCTGTAAGAGCCAATGTTCCGAAAAGGAATGTGATCGCTGTGATTGGCATTCTCTTTAGCAATCCACCCATTTTCCAGATGTTTTGCTGGTGGTGACAAGCGTAGATAACTGCACCAGAACCGAGGAAGAGGAGAGCCTTGAACCAAGCGTGAGTGTAAAGGTGTAACATTCCAGCTTCGGGCTTGAGAAGTCCGACAGCCATGACCATGTAGCCGAGCTGTGAGAGTGTGGAGTAGGCGAGTATCTTTTTGATGTCGTCCTGCTGAATTGCCATTAGAGCGGCAACTAGAGAAGTGATTCCACCGATCCAGGCGATTGTCATTGCTGAGCAGTCTGGGATCGCCTCGATTCCAACTGAGTAGAAGAAGCGTGCCATCATGTAAACACCTGCTGCAACCATTGTTGCGGCGTGAATCAGAGCTGACACTGGAGTAGGGCCTTCCATCGCATCTGGAAGCCAGACGTGGAGTGGCAGTTGGGCAGATTTACCAATTGCTCCACAGAATACTAGGAGCACTGCTGCGGCAAGGAATGGAGTCCCTTCGGCTATTCCCATTTTGTCGAATGCTATTTGTCCTGAAATTCCCCAGATCATGAGGATGCCGATGAGGAAACCGAAGTCACCCACACGGTTGGAGAGGAAAGCTTTCTTCGCTGCATCTGCAGCGCTTTCTTTCTGGTACCAATGGCCGATGAGTAGGTAGGAGGAAAGTCCCACAAGCTCCCAGAAGATGAACATCATGATGAAGTTGCTCGCTAGGACGATGCCAGTCATGGAGAACATGAAGAGCGAAAGATTACCGAAGTAGCGCGCTTTAGCTTCATCGTCTTTCATGTAGCCCAGCGAGAACACGTGGACTAGTAGGCCAATGCCCGTGACGACAATCATCATGCCAGTCGAGAGTTGGTCGAGCTTGAGATCGATGTCGATCTTGAAATCGCCAATCTGAATCCAGTTGAAGAGTGGTACTGTGGAGGCGTCTTTGCCGAGAAGCATCAAGGATATTCCAAGAGTTGCAGCAGTGAAGACGGTTCCTAACACAGCTGCAATGGATGCCATTTTCTGCTTGAGCAAAAAGTGGATCACAATGGCTGATACCAGAGGTAGGGCGAGTAGTAAGAGTGGTTGATTCATGCAATAAGCTACTTTGAAATTATCCCTGAAGTGAGGTGAGATCCTCTGTGTTGACTGTTTGGCGTGCTCTGTAGAGAGCAACGATGATGGCCAGTCCGACAGCTACTTCTGCAGCAGCGACGGTGATGACAAAGAAGACGAGCATTTGACCGTCGTAGTCAGGTAGGCCATCTACCATGTTTTCGCGTGAGAATGCGACGAGTGTCAGAGATGCAGCAGCGAGCATGAGCTCGAGACACATAAAGATGACGATGATATTGCGGCGAATAATCACACCAGCGAGTCCTATAGAAAATAGGATGCCAGACATGAAAAGGTATTCGGTGAGTGATGCGGTGGGCATAAGAAAAGTTCTGCGTGAATCGTTATTCGAAAATAAAGGCTTGGTGGAGCAGGTTACGCTTTAGGGTTGAGCTTCTTGGAGAGTGAGACGCAGCCAACGGTGGCAACGAGTAAGAGAATACCAATCACCTGGAGTGGGAAGTTGTATTCGGTGAAGAGTTTCTGACCGATCAGGTTCACATCGGGAAGTGATCCAGCTTTGAGTTCCTTGCGGATTTGGCTATCAGCAGCAATATCGCTAGGGAGTTGCGCTTCGGCTGCGATGAGGCTTTCTTTACTTATAGGAGCAAAGTCACCGAGGTCACTTGTCTGGAAAACGGCAACAAGCTGAAGCACTAGTAGCAGTGGAATGATGATGCCTGCTGCAATAGTAGGCATTTTCACTTCGTTGCTTTCTTCCTTCTTGAGATCAAGAAGCATGATGATGAAGAGGAATAGAACCATCACTGCGCCCGTGTAAACGAGGACTTGGAGGATTCCGACGAAGTAAGCATTCAGCCCGACGAAGAGTGCAGCGAGTCCGATGAATGAAACTATCATCGAAAAAGCGCTAGCGACTGGGTTCTTCAGAACGACAACGCCGATGCCGCCAGCGAGCATGATGACGGCGAAGAGGTAAAAGAGTGGAGTAGGCATTAGATTAAATTTAAGAGTTTGAAAGAATGGTTACTTTAGCTCATTCCACTTGTTGACGAGGCCAACACGCTTGCCGCCGATCTCATAGAGTTTCGCTTTGTTGTGCACCATCTCATCGCGAGATGTTCCTGTGATCAGGTATTCCTTGCGGAGGTAGATAGCTTGCTCTGGGCAAACTTCTTCACACATGCCGCAGTAGATGCAGCGAGTCATGTCGATCTCAAATTCCTTCGGACGTTTTTCCACTTTTGCCCATTGGTCATCAGCAGGGATTTCACCGGGAATGATCTTGATCGCCTTAGGTGGGCAGATGAATTCACAAAGCTGACAAGAAACACAGCGCTCGCGGTCTTGTTCGTCGGTGACGAGTGCTGGAGCACCACGGTAGTGTTCTGGGAGGAAATCGTCCCAGCGTTGCTCAGGGTACTGCATCGTGATGCCGAGTCCAGAGGAGTTCAGAGAATCAGCACCGCGCGATTTGCCAGTCACAGATTTGACGGCGTGCTTGAGTGTGACCATTGCCCCCTTTGCTAGAGCAACGAGGTAGAGCTTTTCACCAGTATTCAGCTCTGGACGTTTGAGTTTTTTGACTTCACCCATTAGTTTGGAGAATTAGAAATTTATTGAAATGGTTGTTAGACTGTCTTCTTTTTGTCGAGTGACTTGGCGACAATGAACATGAGGGCTGAGAATACGATGACTCCTACGATGAGTGCCACTAGTGCACCGATTTCACCACGGTCGACCATACTAGGTGCGGCCATGATGACTGCTGCTACGAGGATGTTGATGAGTGCGAGTTCGAAGAACACAACCCAACCGAGCTTCATAAGCTGATCGTAGCGGAAACGTGGAACGGTCCAGCGGACGAGGATGAAGAAGAGGATGAAGGCTATGACCTTAGCAAGGAATGCGCCGAGATGGACGAGACCAGCATAAGCGACCCAGTTACCCATGTCATCTTTGAGGAGGGCATCGAGACCGAAGCCAAGTGACCAACCACCGAAGAAGAGGGTTACTATGAGAGCTGATCCCACAATCATTGCTGCGTATTCGCCGAGGAAAAATAGAGCGAACTTCATGGATGAGTACTCTGTGTGGTAACCACCAACGAGCTCGGTTTCACACTCCGGAAGGTCGAAGGGCATACGGTTTGTCTCAGCAAAGATAGAGACAGTGAATATGAAGAAGGAGAGGAAAAGGGGAATCATTAGAAGTGCTCCCAATGGTCCACCGAATTCGTAGAGACCAAACTGGAAACCGTCTTTGAAGGTGATAGGGCAAAGCAACCAACCGTGTTGTGCTTGCCATTCCACGATGCTAGTGAGGTTAAGCTGACCAAAGATCATCAGCACTGGAATCACCGAGAGACCAAGAGCAATTTCGTAGGAAATCATCTGAGCACATGAGCGAACACCACCGAAGAAGGAGTATTTATTGTTCGATGCCCATCCCGCGAAAGTGATTCCGTAGACTGAGAGTGATGCGATAGCGAAGATGAAAAGTGGTCCAACTGATACGTCGGCGATCACAAGTTTGATATCCGTTCCGAACAGTGTGATGGAGCTACCAAATGGAATCACAGCGAGCGTCAGCAAGGCCGGAACCATGGTGAGCCCCGGAGCGAGCCAGAAGAAAAACTTGTTGACGTGGGACGGTGTGAAATCTTCTTTAAGGATGAATTTCAAACCATCGGCGAGCGGCTGCAGCAGACCTTGAAGCGGAATGTCCTTTTTGCCCCCGAACAGAGTAAGTGGGATTCCTGTGCGGTTAGGTCCAACACGGTCTTGAAGAATCGCCGAAAAACGACGCTCAGCATAAACCGAGTAAGCAATGATTGGCAGGGTGAGTACGAAGGTGAAACCTACGATTTTCACCATGGTGATGAGTGTGAGTATGAGAATGTCCATTATGATTTTTTGACAGAATTTACAAAATTAACAGAATTATGTTGATTCTATGTCTGTATGACGAACCAAGGAGGATTTCTTTGGTTTGTAGTTCTTAAATTTCTTTTTAAATTGGAGGCTGTTAGCTCCGAAATTGATGAGTAACCCTTCAGGCTGATTCGTAGCTGTGAGGTAGTTTACTAATTGGACCTCATGGGTATCGTCTAGTGCCCTTGTTGCTTTTAGCTCAAGGATGAGTGTATTGTTGACGAATAGATCAGCTGAAAAGTCACCGACAGTATGATCTTTATAAAAAACTTTAATTTTATGCTCTGATTGTACTTCGAAGCCCATCGCCTCTAGTTCAATCATGAGCGCTTTATGGTATACAGATTCACAGAAACCGTGGCCAAGTTCACGGTGCACTTCCATAGCGCAGCCGATGACTTGACCCGCTAGATCATATATTTGTTTCTGTGAGTTTTGTTCCATTAGTAAGGAAATTCTGTAAATTTTGTTAATTCTGTCAAAAAAAAGCAAGTTATCCGACGATCTCGCGGCTTTCTACGCGCTGCTTTTCTTTTTCTAGCAGTGGGATAGTGATGCCGGTTTCGAGGAGTTGGATTCCTTGGTCGCCGATCTTGGATAGAGTCACACCTTCAAAGGCTGGAATAGTTTGTGCGATTACTTTGACGACGTCTTCGAGCATGTACATGTCGTTGGCTTCGCCAGTGTAGTTGAGAATGATGTCGCGGAGGATTTCCCAATCGTCATGGGCATTGCCAGGAGCTTGTACTGCTTGGTTGAGTCGCTGCAATCTGCCTGTGACGTTGACCATCGTGCCGCGCTTCTCAGCGAAGCTTGAGCTAGGGAGGACGATGTCACTGGCTTGAGCTGTGGCATTGGCCTTGATGTTAGTGCTTATTATGAGTTCGGCTGCTGCGAGTTCATCGTGGCTAAATCCAGCTTCACCGATGAGGTCTTCACCGAGAGCTATGATTGCTTTGATCGATCCGTTGCTGAGGCCCTCTTTGATAGAGGCTAGCTTTGCAGATGGATCGTCTTGCTCAAAAATGAGCTTAGCACCATTGCTGTTAGGGTTGCGATCGGCAGAGATGAGTTTGCCATCAGCTTCACCCATGCGGGCTACTGTACTTATGCTTTTTGTACCAAGGATGTCAGCGAGTGTCTTAGTGAGAAAGAGCTCTTCGTTGGTTTGACGAGCAGATGCGACGATGGCGATTTCAGTCCCTTCGAATTGCTTCAGGGCATCTGAAGTTGCTTCGATGGCTGTTTGCCAGTCAGTGACTTCGTGCGAGCCTTCTACTTTGATCATCGGATCAGTGAGGCGGTCGTCACCTTGAACTTCGTGGAAAGCAAGTCGGTGTGAGTCTGGCATCCACTCGGAGTTTACGTCGTTGTTCAGACGTGGGGTGACCCGGTAGATTTCGTTGCCGCGTGTCCAGATTGTGGTGTTGCAGCCAGTGGCGCAATTGGTATCGATGGATTTGGTTTCCTTGAGGAACCACACACGCATCTGGAAGCGGAAATCTTTAGAGGTGAGAGCTCCGACTGGGCAGAGGTCGATGGTGTTCATGCCGTAGTTAGAGTCTAACTTACGGTCTGGGTGGCAGGTGAGAGTGGTGTGTGTGCCGCGTTCGGTGAATCCTAGAACAGGATCATCTGCTACCTCTTCCATGAAACGAACACAACGGGAACACATAATGCAGCGCTCGTCGTCGAGATTGACGCGAGGTCCGATGTCTACATTCTTAGGCTTCTTGACCTTGTCATCAATAAAGCGTGACTGGCCACGGCCGTGTTCAACTGAGAATTCTTGAAGTGAGCACTCACCAGCTTGGTCACAGATTGGGCAATCGAGTGGGTGGTTGATGAGGAGAAACTCCATCACACCTTCACGGGTCTTTTTGACTAGATCACCTTGGGTGCGTATACCCATGTTTTCTCCCACAGTATTCGCGCAAGCAATCACTGGGCGAGGCATCCAACCAATTTCTTGGAAGCCTTCATCGTTGAATGCAGGTTCAGCGCCAGGAGCGAGTCTCGGAGGCATTCCCATTTGTACCAAACACATGCGGCAATTTCCTGGTGAGGAAAGCTTCGGGTGGTAGCAATAATGCGGGACTTGTGCTTCAGCCATTTTACAGGCTTCGATCATACGGGTGCCACGAGGCACCTGAATCCAGTGGCCGTCGATTTGGACGTTCACGAGGCCTTTTTCGGCAGCAAGATCTTTTGGAAGTTTTGGTGTGTCTACTGTGTCGGACATGGTAGAAAATAGGTAATAGTTAGCAGAGTGGAGATCTCTACTTAGTTAAATAAGCTTCACGTTGGAGCTGTTCTTTTGAAAGGCGCTGGTTGTCCTCTGATGTCTCGGCTGTGAGTTCATCGCGGAATTTGGAAATGATTGCTTCGACCGGCCATGAGGACGCTTCGCCAAATGCGCAGATTGTTTTGCCATCGATTTGGTAAGCAACATCTTCTAGTGTCTGAATGTCTTCTGGAGCAGCAAGGCCATTGACGATGCGGTCTGAGATTTTCTTCATCCAGCCATTGCCTTCACGGCATGGAGTACACTGGCCGCATGATTCATGCGCGTAGAAGTGGTTGATGTTATTCAGCACCCAAGACATCTTGCGTGAGTCATCGAGCACTATCACGCCGCCAGAACCGGCCATTGTGCCGCAGGCTGCGAGGGTGTCGAAGTCCATCTGGATGTCCCAGAAGGCTAGGTCTTTAGCTTCGTCGCCTTTACCAATTTTAAATACTTCTTCGCAGCGGAGAATTTTTGAGGATGATCCACCGGGAATGACAGCTTTGAATTTGCGTCCGTCCTTTGGGCCGCCACAGATGTCATTGAGCAATTCGCCCATGGTGATTTTGCCCACTTGGACTTCGTAGTAACCTGGGTTTTTCACATCGCCAGAGACACACAGAATACGTGTTCCAGTGTTGCGCTCAACTCCGAGTTTTGCGTATTCCGCGCCACCCATCTCGATGATGTGTTTGACGTGGCAGAGTGATTCGACGTTGTTAACGATGGTAGGGGCCATGTAAAGGCCTAGTGCCGCTGGGAAATAAGGAGGCTTGATGCGTGGGTAAGGACGCTTGCCTTCGAGTGACTCGATGAGGCCTGTTTCTTCTCCACAGATGTAAGCTGCTGCACCACGGTGTACCCAGATTTCGAGGTCGAATCCTGAGCCTAAAATGTCTTTTCCTACTAAATTCTTAGCACGGGCTTCTTCGATAGCGCGCTCGATGGTGACTGCAGCTTCAGGGAATTCCTCACGGATGTAGATGAATGCAACCTTGGCTCCAACAGCGAATGCTGAGATTACCATGCCTTCGATCAACTGGTGTGGATCTTGGTGGAGGATGTAGCGGTCCTTGAACGTACCAGGCTCGGACTCGTCAGCGTTACAGATGAGGTAGACGGGCTTTGTGTTGTTAGGTGGAATGAATCCCCATTTGACACCAGTCGGGAAACCTGCACCACCACGCCCGCGGAGGCCAGATGCCTTCACTTCGTTGGTGATGGCAGATGGTTCCATTGTGATTGCTTTTTTGAGTTGATCGTATCCACCATCGGCGATGTAGGTGTCGATGGATGTGTCCCAACCTTCGCGATCGATATTTTTAAAGATCAAGCGATGCTCGGATGGATGAGGCTCTTTGCCCGGAAGGTATTTGATGTCTGACATGTTGTTGTGCAGCGAAAAGTGAGTCAAAGGATGTGGATGAGCTATTAGACTGAGTATTGGTCAATCAGTGCTTGGGCTTTTTCAGGGCCGACATTGTCGTGGAAGTCATCGTTGACGAGGCAGGCAGGGGCGCTGCCACAGGATGCAAGACATTCAGCAAATTCCACAGAGTAATTCCCACAGGGAGAAACTACGATCGGGTGGTGGTGGGAAAGTTTGCTGCGGTCGATGTTAGTGATCTCACAAATCTTATCCATTAGCTCGTGGGAGCCAGCCATGGCGCAGGAAAGTGTGCGGCAGACGCGGTAGTGAAACTTACCTGGTGCGCTCTGGCGAAATGCTGGGTAGAAGGTAACAACTGAGAGAACTTTGATTTTCTCAATCTCTAATTTCTCAGCAACCCAAGTGATGGATTCCTTGGAAATGAAGCCAAAGTGGTGTTGCACAATATGCAGCAGAGGCAAAACTGCTGAGAGCTTGCTTACTGGGTAGTGAGTGATGCGCTCGTCTGCGAGAGCTTCGATCTCAGCACTTGCTTCAAACGGTTTGAAATTTTTGTCGCCTGGTGATGGCTGTGAGGCAACGGAGTTTTCGAGAATGTCTTGGGACATGGATTTAAGATTTAAGATTGGTTATCTGTCACACTCACCCATGACGAAGTCAAGTGAGCCGAGGATGGCTGGTACGTCTGAGACCATCGTTCCTTTTAGCAGTTCAGAACAGATCGAGAGGTTGATGAAGGACGGGGAGCGGATTTTGAGGCGATGGGGGACGCCGCCACCTTTGGAGTGAATGTAGAATCCGAGTTCGCCTTTCGGGTTCTCGTGGCCAAAGTAAACTTCGCCTTTCGGAGCGTCGATGCCCTGAGTGGTGACGATGAAATGGTGGATGAGTTCCTCCATAGACATGAGCACGCGCTCTTTATCTGGGAGTGTGCTCTTAGGGTCGATAATGTTGATTGGACCTTCAGGCATAGTCTCCAGTACCTGGCGGATGATTCTGATGGACTGGCGCATCTCTTCCATACGAATCTGGTAGCGGGCATAACAATCGCCTTCTTCCGCTACTGGAACATCAAAGTCGTACTTTTCGTAGCCAAGGTAAGGGCTATCCTTACGTAGGTCACGAGCCACACCGGACGCACGTAGGTTAGGTCCAGTGATGCCGTAGTCGATGGCGTCTTGCTTGGAAATGACTCCCACGTCACACATGCGCTTCATGAAAATCTTATTCTTGTCGAGCAGTGTCGCGATCTCCGCAATCTGTTCTTCGCATTCGTCGAGGAAGGTTATGACACTTTTATCAAAGCCTTCTGGAAGGTCTCGGATCTGACCACCCACGCGAGTGTAGGAAGTCGTGAAGCGTGCTCCTGTGAGTTGTTCAAATAAGTTGTAGAGCTTTTCGCGCTCGGTGAAAGTGTAGAGGAAGACAGTCATGGCTCCCACGTCCATTGCACAGACTCCAACACCAAGCATGTGGGCTGAGATGCGGGCAAGTTCGCAAGAGAGTACGCGTATAGCCTGGCCGCGTGGAGGTAGTTCCCATCCCATGAGCTTCTCAACAGCACAGGCGTAGGCAACATTGTTAGCGAGTGGCGCGAGGTAGTCGAGACGGTCAGTGTAGGGGATGAACTGGTTGTATTGCATGTTCTCAGCAATCTTCTCATCACCACGGTGGAGGAATCCTACATCTGGGATAGCGTCAGTGATGACTTCTCCGTCCAGTTCTAAAATCAATCTTAGCACACCGTGTGTGGCTGGGTGGGATGGACCCATGTTGAGAACCATCTTCTCGCCCATCATGTCATCGGCCTCCGCATTGTAATTAGCGACAGCCTCAGCTGTCTTGCTTGCGTTGTCCGGTGCTTCGAAATCTGTGGTCTTTGTATTACTCATCGTGAAAGGTATTTCGCCACACATAAAAAGGAGGAAAAACGGCAGTCTTTCAAGACGATTGTGAAAAATTTCACAAGCAGGGGTCTATTCAGGTGTAGATTGGACTATTTTGTGACTGTTATGAGGTGTGAAAGTCCCTAGTTATGATGGAGATAGATAAAAAAAGAGCTCCAAATGGAGCTCTTTCTGAAATGATGCGGTTAGCCCGAGGTTAGAATCTTTACGCTAGATCTTGTTCCGCTTTTGCCCAGTCAAGCTCTGGAGAACCTGGGAGTCCAGATTGACTGCGCTCAACGTAGTTGAGGTAGGCTGCCTGCTGGATTTCTTTTACAGTTGCCTTTGTTTTGAGCTCGAGATCAGGAACGACGTTCGTTGCTTTTTTTACAACTTTTTTCGAAGCCTTTTTAGCGACCTTTTTAGTCGTTTTTTTGGCGGTTACTTTTTTCGAAGCCTTTTTGACTGCTTTTTTAGCTGTCTTTTTTGCCACTTTTTTAGCGGTAGCTGTAGTCTTTTTGGTTGCCATAGAGGGTGTTGTTATTGATTGCTGGTAGCTCAGCAGCAGGTGAGAGCTAAGTCAGTACTAGCAGAGAAAGTGCCAAATGTCAGAATAGTCAACAATTTGTAGCGAAAATCCTGTCGCGTTGAGCGTTTAGAGTCGCAGTTAGGTGTGGATTCTTCTTTTTCGACGGTTGATCGCTATTTAATGAATGAAAAAGCCCAACTCGTTTATGAGTTAGGCTTTGGTGTTAGATGGGGATTGTGTCGTTTATGGTTCAATGATTGCGTAATCGCCATCACCACGGCGGTAAACAATTTGAAGTACGCTGCGGCGAGCATTGTTGAAGACCAAGAACGGTCTATCGGATAGTTCGAGTTCCATAATAGCCTCTTCTTTGAAGAGAGTTTTGAGCTTAATACCCTCACGGTGGATGATCATTGGCTCCGGGTCGATTTCTGACTCAGTGGGGTGCGTATCGAGAATGTCTTGCGCGAAGACTTTCTCATCAAGGTGCTTGATAGTGTCTTCAGGTTTGATGCGATACTTCTTGAGGAGTCTTGTCTTATGCTTGCGCATGCGACGGGCGATTTTTGAGATGGTCTGATCAATTGCCGCGTACATGTCGGGGCCTTCAGTGGAGGCATCGATAGTGATGTGGTTTGAGCAGAAGAG
This sequence comes from uncultured Thermodesulfobacteriota bacterium, assembly GCA_964195395.1. Lineage (GTDB taxonomy): Bacteria > Verrucomicrobiota > Verrucomicrobiia > Verrucomicrobiales > Akkermansiaceae > Rubritalea. Next base: position 16,868 of record CAXMPP010000007.1, on the reverse strand, counting down.
GATGATCTCAGCTACATGACGATTTTTTTGTACGTCTAGCACAACTCGTGCTTCCATGATTTTGGGGTAGTCGAGATGCAGAGTGCCGATCTTCTTATTCACGAATTCGCGAATGGCATCTGTAATGGTTTCGTGACGTACTACGATATTGATTGGTGGATCTACGTTCTTTATTTGCATCGTTGTTTTATTCCTTCCGTTTGGGTTTGGGTTATAATTGTTAGAAAGGTGAGACTGATGTCTCGGCGGGTTAGAGGGTGAAGTCTTCACCGAGGTAGTGCTTCCTAGCTAACGGGTCGTTAGCTATTTGTTCAGCAGTTCCTTCGATAATGGCTTTACCGTCGTCCATCACATAGGCGTGATCGACGATTTTAAGAGTTTCTCGGACGTGGTGGTCTGTGATGAGAATGGATAGTCCATCTTTATCACGGAGTTCACGGACGATGGTGTGGATTGCTTCCACTGCCTTTGGGTCAACACCAGCAAAAGGTTCATCCAGCATGAGGAGCTTTGGGTTGGTGCATAGACAGCGGGCGATAGTTAGACGTCGTTTTTCGCCGCCAGAGAGTGTGAGGGCTAGGGAGTTACGCAGCTTAGTGATGCGAAACCGTTCCATGAGCCGTTCGGCTTGTTCTTTACGTTCACGACGATTGAGGCCTTTGCGAGTTTCTAGAACAGCGAGAAGGTTTTCCTGGACTGTCATCTTACGAAAAATTGATTCTTCCTGAGGAAGGTATCCCATGCCAATACGTGCTCGTTGGTGCATTGGGAGGCTGGTGATGTCTTTTCCGCCAAAAGTGACGACTCCTGCGTTTGGTGGGACAAGCCCAGCGATCATGTAGAATGTGGTAGTTTTACCAGCACCGTTAGGTCCAAGTAGTCCAACGATTTCGCCATCTCCAACAGTCATGCTAACACCATCCACTACGGCTCTGCCTCCATAGACTTTTTTTAAGCCTTGAGCACACAGTAGGAGTCTTCTTCCTGTACGCGGGCTTGGATGGTCACATCCAGCTTGGTTGTTAAGGGTGGTGGTGGCGCTTGGCATTGTTTGTAAAGTTTTTGCTGCTATTTGTTTTGCAGCTCCTTGAGATTTGCTTTGATCTCGTGTCGTCCTTCAATTCGGACGCTCATGTTAGGGAGTATTTTAATATAGCCTGTATCTGAGAGAACGCGAGCTATTGTGTCACCTTGTTGTACCGTTGGCCTGCCTCCTCGGAGGATCATGATGCCAGTCACCCCGTCGTATGTGGCTGTTTGGGAATGAGTAGTGATGAGTTTTCCGTCTTTATCTTTTGATTTGATAACGACATTTCCCGTTGCTATTGCTTTACTCAATCCGCTGAAATTTTTAGTGTTAGGGGTCACTGTGTTACCAGATTTCGGCTCTGATCTTTTTTCCTTTGACTGTTTATTTTTGTCAGGTTTGTCAGATTTAGGTTTTTCCTTGAGGATGATCTTAAGTTCGTCTGAGCAGGTGAGCTTGTATTTTGGGTGGATGACGACGACGTCCTTTTGATACACTATCGTGCCAGTTATGGCATCGAAGTACATTCCGCTTTCACAGTTGACTGTAACAGGAACTTTGTCGGCCTTTGGCTTTATTGGTACAGCTGTGGTATTGGGTGTGCTCTGATTTCCGACAGCAGTCACGAGTTGGGTGTGGAGCGTCTTTTTCGTGTGATCGATAGAGTGAGCGACAGACTCCATCTGTTGGATATCCTTCTGAGCCTGTTTGTCGACTTCTTGGATTTGCTGAGCTGAGCTCGCAGTTAGAGTGTCGATATCCTTGAGTTCTTCTGCGGTGAGAAGAGCGGGTATTGTGACTACAGCGGCAGCTAATGTCGTAGGCTTGAGTTTTGGTTTCACTGCCGAGAGTGATTTTTTATTCTTAGTAGAGCTAACAGGAGAAGTCATCTTTTTATCTTTATCAGAGTAGAACAGAGTCTGCGTTTTTCCTAGTAAAAAACCTGTACGTTTTTCCCAGTGGAGAATAAGTCCTTGTGCTGCAATATCAAAGCGATCACCAGAAATGGTAAGATTTTCCAAAGAATGGATAATACCAGTGGATTCTTGATAGAATGCTGTGTTGAGGTGGGTGGTGGCTTGGAGGAGGTTGTTTTTATAGAGATTTATGTCCACCTGCGTTCCTTTAACCTCTTGATTGTCAAGGATGTCCATTTTTTTTGCAAAGAGAATAGAAGTAGTTTCATAATCTTTATTAAATCGCGGGATGCGTAGGTCATGCAAGGTGCTTCCAACGGGAAGAACCTTCATGGCAGGGAGTGTGCGTGGAGCTTTTTCCTCACCAGCCATAGCAGCGGAATAAGTTCCGATGATGGTGAGGGGGAGTGTGAGTTTGATTAAGCTACTACGCATTGTTTGAAAGAGAGTGTGGTGCTAGCCGTGTGCCGCTTCATGCACTGCTATGAGTCGTTTGAGTACGCTTTCGATCTCTGTTAGTTGAATCTGGTTAGGTCCATCTGACAAAGCTTCTGCAGGGTTAGAGTGGACTTCCATGAAGACTCCATCAACACCAGTTGCTACAGCCGCACGTGCGAGAACGGGCGCGAGCACTCCATCACCACCAGTGGATCCACCGAGGCCGCCTGGGCGCTGGACAGAGTGAGTTGCATCAAAAATGACGCGGATACCTTCTTCTTTCATCCAGTAGAGGGATCGCATGTCGGCAACTAGGTTGTTGTAGCCGAATGAGACGCCTCTTTCAGTGAGGTAAAAGTCATCACAGCCAAAGCCTTGCATCTTCTTCGCAATATTTACCGTGTCCCAAGGGGCGAGGAATTGTCCTTTTTTGACGTTCACAGTACGACCAGTCTTGGCGCATGCTTCTAGCAGGTCGGTCTGGCGGCAGAGGAATGCTGGGATTTGTAGTAAATCAATAGTCTCAGCTGCGATTGCTGCGTGCTCAGGAGTGTGAATGTCAGTGGTGACTGGGACTCCCAGCTCTTTTGAGATTTCACCTAGTATGCGTGTGCCTTCTTCGACCCCTGGGCCGCGGAATGCGTCGCCAGATGTGCGGTTTGCCTTGTCGTAGGACGCTTTGAAGTACCAATTGATGCCAAGTCTATCAGCGATTTCTTTAAGGGATCGAGCCATGTCCCAAGCGAATTCTTCGCTTTCGAGTCCGCAGGGACCGAGGATGTAAAATGGTTGTTGCACGTGTGTGTGTAGTTAAGTGTTTATGTGGAAGAATAGATAGATAGAGCCTAGCCGAGGTCTTCCGCTTCTTTGTAAAGAGCTCGGAGGTTTACGAGTGCTTTTTCGAGAAGTTGAGATTCTACGTCGGTGAGGTTGCCTGCCGTCTTTGTGACGAGCATTTCAAGGCAGTTCATTACAGAGCCTGCAGCTTTGAGGTTTACGCTGCGCTGTCCAGTAGTTGGATGAGGTAGCTGACCTAAGAATAGACCTGCATTTTGAGCCTGGAAAAGGATGAAGTCGCTAAAGCGACTGTCTGCTTGTTGAGTGTCTGACATGATTGGTCGATTGCTTAATATTAATACAGAGAAATGTAGGGCTTGCCACCAAAATCTACGCGGCTGGCGTGCCTTTTGCGCGAACTTGTTCACGCTTAAGCCATCCTTCTATAAAAAATGGAACGATGGGGATGAGGGATGTTAGGAAAATGAGGAATGCTCGTTTGATGCTCCACTTTGCAGCCTCCATCGCTTGATAGAGAGTGACGCAGTAGATGCAAAAAAGGATGCCATGGATCATGCCTGGTGTGCGAATTGCCTCGGCGTCACCTAGCATACGTTTTAGGTAGATAGAGCAGAAGAGTAGATAGAGGTATGAGCATGCTTCAAGGATGCTGATCAGGCGTAGCCTGCCGATTGGGTTAGTTAGGAGTGACATGGTGTTCGGCTACGCGGTGTGAAGGGAGGCTGATACGAATGGAGCCGGCAGGGGTGTCGCTAGTGATGAAATAGTTGCGGTCATTGACTCTAAATCGAAGCAAGTCTCCTTGGTTCTCAGGTGTTAGCTGGAGGGTGCTGTGGACGCGGCCAGTGCGGTCTCTTACTTCAAAGGTATCATAGCTACCAGGTGTCATTTCTAGGTGGCCTTTTTTAACTACTCGGTTATGGGTTCGCGCGATATCAAAGTCGGAATAGCGCGCTAAGACGTTACCTTCCAATAGGTAGGTTTTTCCATAACTAGCAGAGATGACTGTGGCGAGGTGATCGACAGAGTAGGTGATTTCTTTCACCTCTCCAAGGTTGGCCTTGCCGTGTAAGGACGAACACGAGCAGAAGCCGATGAGCGCCAGTGAGCCAAATGCCAAAAAGTTATTGTTAGCCATATTGATAGGGGATTAGAGGATTTCTTCGATTGGGATTTTTCCGTTAGTCGCAACGATGCTCCATACGTCTGGCTCGCCTTCTACTTGAGTGAGAGTGGTTTTGCCGCCAGCGGCTTCGAGTAAGAGTTGGCCGGCTGCGATATCCCAAAGTGAGATGCGGGACTCGACGTAGGCGTCGAGCCTGCCAGTAGCAATGTAAGCCATGCCGAGTGCTGCAGATCCCATCATGCGCATTTTTCGGGCGCGGAGTGAGGCGCGTTTGAATCGGGCGAGACCGGTTTCTAGTGAATCTTCAGTTTTTCCACAGCCGACAAAGAGAATGGATTCTTCTAACTTGGTACGTGGTGAAGCTTTTATCGGTTTGCCGTTGAGTAGTGCTGGGCCGCCTTTTACTACTGTCCAGAGATCATTCATGGCTGGGTCCAGAATGACACCAGTGGTCAGTTCGCCTTTGTGGCGTAGAGCGATGGAAATACAGAAGTGGGGGATGCCGTAGAAGTAGTTCACTGTGCCGTCTATCGGATCGACAATCCATTGGTAGTCGGAGTCTTGGTTGCCCGCCAGTCCTTCCTCGCCGTAGATGGCGTGGTCTGGGAATTGCTCTAGCAAGATACTCGTGATGAGGTCTTGGGATTCGCGGTCGAGAGCGAGCTTGATGTCGTGGTGCTTGGCTTCATCGACATTAAGTTCGGTGCCAAAGTGTTGCATCAGGAGTTCGCCAGATGCTTTGGCTGCTTTGACTGCTGTTTCTAGAAAATTCATAAGGAATGGTTGTTGGAGATTGGTTTATATACGTGTTATTCCGCTGCTATTGGCTGAATACGTGGGAATACAGGTTTTGGTTTAGCGACCTCATGACCGAGTGGGATGATACCCCATTCGATTTCGTCCAAGGTGAGTTCGGCCAAGAATGGTGCTTTCAGCTGAGCTTGAATACGCTCGCAAGCTTCAGGGATGATAGGTTTGAGTAGGACTGAAGAGATGGCGACAACTTCGACCATGTGGTTGAGCACGGCAAAAACTTCTTCAGAGTTGGCAGGGTCTTTAGCGATTTCCCATGGTTTGTGTTGCTCGGCAAAGACGTTAGCGCCTGAGATAAAGCTGATCACCGCTTCGAGTGCGAAGGAGATATTGTGCTTGTCCATGTGTTCCTTGTAGCTTTCCAGTGCGCCATCAAGTGAGTCACGAAGTTGCTTACAGGATTCATCGTCAAAGCTGGATTCGCGAGTAACGCCATCGCTGTAGCGCTTGGTCATGTTGAGTGCGCGGTTGCAGAGGTTGCCTAGGTTGTTGGCGAGCTCGGTATTGAAGAGCATAACGAGGCGTTCGATGTCGTAGTCGGAGTCACGTCCGGTGTGGATGTCGCGTACGAGGTAGTAGCGAACTGCGTCTTGACCAAATTGTTCGACGAGATTGACGGGGTCCACGACATTGCCGATGGACTTGGACATTTTTTCGCTACCGCTTGTAGATTTGATATTCCACCAACCGTGGACGAGGAGAGTAGGCATTTCGTCATCACTGAATCCCATGGCTTTGAGCATACATGGCCAGTAGATTGAGTGAGAGGGGACGAGGATGTCTTTGCCAATGATGTGTAGGTTCGCTGGCCAAAGGGAGTTGAACTCAGGGAGTTCAGAGCCTTCTGGTTTGTTGTAACCAGCAAAGGAGATGTAGTTGATCAGCGCGTCGAACCAGACGAAGGTGACGAACTCAGAGTCGAAGGGGAGTTCGATGCCCCAGCGGAGCCGTTCTTTCGGCCGGGAAATACAGAGGTCGGTGTCTTCAGCGCGCTCGATGGCGTTGAGTACATCGGCTTTGCGGAATGCTGGGATGATGAAGTCATCGTTCGATTCTACGAACTGGCGTAGCCACTCGACGTGGTCAGTGAGGCGGAAGTAATAGTTCTCTTCGTCGCGCTCTTCTACCTGTCCCCATTCTGGTCCAAACTCACCAGCATCGTTGCGTTCTTTGTCGGTAAGAAATTGCTCCTGACGGATCGAATAGAAACCTTTGTATTGTTTCTTATAAATCTGACCTTCGTCGTAGAGTTTTTGGAGGATCTGCTGGACGCACTCTTTGTGGAGTGGATTAGTCGTTTCAGCCCAGCCATCGAACTCGAGCCCTAGTTTGTCCCAGGCTGTGGTGAAGCCTTTGGTGACGCGCTTGACGTAGGTGTTTGGGTTGACTCCTTCTTTCTCGGCTGTTTGTTGGACTTTCTGGCCGTGTTGATCGACACCTGTTAGGAAGTAGGACTCCTCGCCCTTTTGCTTGCGGTAGCGATTGAGAACGTCAGCTAACACTTTTTCGTAGGCGTGTCCGATGTGTGGAGTGCCATTGGTGTAGTCGATAGCAGTGGTTATGTAGTACATGTCTAAAATTGTTATTTTAAATTAAAAATTTGTTAGTCGCGGGTTTTGTCGACTCTGCCACCGATGCCAAGGATGGTGGCATTCTGTTTGGCGTGCTCAGCTTCAGCGATCTGTTCGTCTTGGACGTACATCTGTGAAAGCGCTGTCCAAGCTAGTAGATCATTTGGCTGAAGGATGGTGGCTTGGATGCCGCAGCCAATAGCTTCTTTGATCTCGCCGGTTTTCATGAGCGCCATGCCGAGAGCTTGCCAGCCATCAAAGAATGCTGGATCTAGCGCCACACACTTTCGGTAGCCTACGATGGCTGCTTCGAACTCACCGATAGCGAGGTCGCCAGTGGCGTCGTCGAAGGTGTCTTGGAGTGTGTCGCTCATTGTTAGTGGTATTCAGCAAGTCAGCCCGCTGGTGTGGCGGGCTGACTGAGTTAGAATGATAATGTGAATTTGTGCGGGCTACTGGACGTTAGGTAGCTTGAGCTCAGCCTTTTCGGTGAGACCATTGATCCATGCATTGAATGCCCAGTATTTTTGGCTGTTGGCGGCTTGCTCTACGAGCTGAGTTTCCTTGAGCGCTTCGTCACCTTCCACAGTCAATGTCCGTGTAGCAACATAGATGATAGTGGTTGAGTCATCCGAAGTAGAGAGCTTAGTCGCCACTGTTTTAGGATCGGTGATTTGGGCGATACGGAAGAAGTCCGCTGCGTTTGCTACTTCTGTTGGAGGTGTGCTTACGTTGAATGGAGCCAGCTCAGTTGCTGTTAGTTCAGCTTCTTTAGCTGCATCAGAAAATGACTTTGAATCGGTAACTGCTGCAGTGAGTTTAGCTTTAGCGTCCTCAGCTGCTTTGGTCATTGCTTCACCAGCAAGCTTGCTGATGAGGTTCGCTTTTGCGAGTTCCTTAGCGTCATCGTAGGACTTAACCTGTGGCTGAACGTCTTCATCGAGGCGGATCGCAACATTGCCGTCGCGTCCCACTGTGAAGTTATCAAAGTTGTGGTAAACGTCTTCAGCGTTGAACTTCTTTGCAAAAATGAGGTCGATCAGCTGTGTGCCTTGTTGATAGTTCTTCAGGCTGAGGCTTTTGAGTTCCTCTGGTGCGTTGTCGATAGTGAATGCTTCAGTGTTGACGATGGAGAAATCTTCGCCGGCTTGCTCTTTAGCCGCTGCTGCAGCTTTATCGAAATCTTTACCTTCAGAGTCTTGAACTTGATCTACGAAGTCTGAGAAAATTTTGGTAAGGATCTTAGTGTGGCCTTTACGCTGTTCCGTCCATGAAACGAGCTTCTCTTGGAACTCAAGGTTTTTCTTGGAGACTTCAGCTGGGTCAGCATCTGCCGCTGGAGTTGGGCGCTTTGGCTCGTCTGATGCGTCGAGGTTGGTTAGGACGTAGGTGAGCTTTAGTGTGCGATCGGTTTTGTATTTGTCCTTGTGTGTCTCCCAGTAGCTTTTGATTTCGTCTTCTGTTGGAGTGATCTCTTTCTCGAAGTCAGCTAGTTTGAAACTGACAACGCTCATGCCAATGTCTTGGCGGTTGAGTTTGTCTTCGGCGATTGTGCTCACCTTAGAAGGTGTGAGTCCTCCGCCAATAATGTCGCGAGTCTTAACGAAAACGATGTACTCGGCAACAAGCTGTTGGAAGTCTTTCTGTTTGAGTCCAAGGCTGCCAAGGCTTTCGATGTAGTTGCTGTAGAGTTTGGCATCATGGGAACCATCACGTCCTTTGAACATGTTGTCCTGGATGTAATTTTCAGCCACTTCAGGAGCTGAGTAGAGACCGAGCTCTTCAGCGGCCTGTTTGAGGAGGATGCGGTTGGTGACGAAGTTGAGGTGGCTTTGATCCTCTGATGAAGCATTGCCTGTCAGTGTGCCAACGAATTCTCTAAACTTAAAAAAGTCATTGTAGTTTTGCATCTGGGCGAGCCGTTGGACGGCACTTATCGTGTTCTTGCCAGCTTTACTGAAGTCATTTTGGTCAAGCGAAACATCGTTGACTTGCATGAATTCATTACCAGCTCCACCGCCGCCGGAGCCGCCAGGTTTCATGGTGAGGACTAGTCCAGCTGCGAGGAGGACGAGGACGACGACCATAAGGCCGGTGTATTTACGCATGTTTTCGATCATGATCTGTGGCGTTTTGTCAGTTAGGTTGCTGTGTGCCGTATCGGGCACAGTAAGCCGGAGGGGGTTTTAGGGGCAGATACCCGAAGCAGCAACTGTGAAATGAGGTTTTTATTGCGGTGGGGGCGATAGTGGCGGGTGAGAGCGCTTTTATGAAGCTGTATTCACTAAAAGGGCGGCGTAAGCTCCGTCGATTTTGTGAATGGCTGGGTGGACGATTTCTTCTTTCTCAAGCTTGATATTCGGGTGCTCGGCTACGAATGCTGCGATTAGATCGGAGTTTTCTTCCTTGTCGATAGAACAAGTAGAATAGACGAGGCGGCCACCAGGCTTAAGGCAGGCAATGGCATTGCTGAGAATAAGTTTCTGGAGTGCGCTCACCTCGGTGATGCTCTCAGGAGTCATGCGCCAGCGGGCGTCGACACGCTTGCGGAGTACGCCGGTGTTGGAACATGGCACGTCGAGGAGGATTGCATCGAAGTGCTTGTGCCATTTTTCTGGAGCCGGTTTAGTCCAATCGAACTCTTCAGTCTCAGCGATATCGATGCCTAGACGGCTGAGGTTGCGGTGGAGTCGCGGTAGGCGCTTGGCGTTCGAGTCCGTGCAGAGCAGGGTACCGCGATTTTCCATCAGAGCGGCGATCTGGGTGGCTTTGCCGCCGGGGGCCGCACAGGCATCGAGTACCAGTTCATCAGCTTTTGGATCTAACAATGTGACTGAGTGAGTGGTGGCAGGATCTTGGATGTAGATGAGTCCGTCATCAATCCAGTCTTTAGGGGGTAGTCCGTTAGAGACGAAAAATCCATCGTGCCCTTCGAGTTCCTTGACTCTTTCTGTCGGGCCAACGATGTCAGCTGACTCAGGCTTGAGCGAGTTGAGTCGGAAAGTGGTGAGTGAGGGCTCTTGGTTCCACTTGAGTAGTTTGATAGTGTTTTCCTCACCGAATTGTGCATTCCATCTGTCGACTAGCCAGTCTGGATGAGAGTAGCGGATAGCTGGGGCCAGGGTTTCTACAGCGGCTAACATCTCGTCACGTTCACGGATGGTGCGACGGAGTAACGCATTGATGAGTCCGCGGATACCTTTGCGCGCAGAGTTGACAGTCTCGTTCACCGCGGCGTGGTCGGGTAGACCCATAATGAGAAGCTGGAAGAGGCCCACTCTGAGATGACAGCGAACCTGGATGTCGATCTCGCCTTCTCGCAGTTGACCAATCCAGTGGTCTAGTAATCTTTGATTACGTACGACACCTATAATGAGAGCGTTGAGAAGATTGCGGTCTTCACGGGAGATTTCGTAGGCGCGGGCGGAGTTGTCGACGAGTGTTTCGGCGTACATGTAGCCGTCTTCCCATTCTTCTAAGGCCTCTGCGGCCATGCGGCGGATATTGGTGATCATGGATGTAAGTGTGTAAAATTAATGAGACTCGAGTTGGTCGATCTCGTTTTGGAGGTTGATTAGGGCTTGGTCTTGCCATTGAGCACGCGCGTGCTCTGTGTGGTAGATGTTTTTTCGGAGGAGGAAATTTCGCAGCACATCACAGCGTTTTTCACGGTAAATTTCAGGTTCAACCCAGTTGTACTCTATGAGAATGGCGTCTGCGTAGCTTTGGTACTGCGCTGCTGGGGAGCCGAGGATGGAGAGGTCGATGTCGCAGATGATTTCTTCTGAACGCATGCCGCTGGCTTCTTTGTGTTCAGTGGCCATGATGAGGGCGATGGCCTCGGTTTCTAGCGGATGGCCGCGTAGGAAATGTGTGAGTAGCGCGGCGCTGCAGTCTTCGTTGTCGGCGCGGGTGCTTTCGTAAATGATGTCGTGGAACCAAATGGCGAGCTCTATACTGTCTCGGCCATCATCTGTTGGTTTGTCCGGCCAGGCATCAAATTTCTCGAGGCAATCGTGAATGTGCACGATGTTGTGGTATTTGCGCTCAGGGGAAGTGTGTAGAGTGGCGATAGCTTCCCACGGTTTCGCAGGATCATCGATTTTGATACGCGTGGCAAAGTCGTTCCAGCGTCTTTCGAGCACTGGGAGTATGGAGTCGGTAAGGTTCAATGCGAGTGGTGTTAGCCGCCGGCTGCGATGGTGATGATTTCGAGCGAGTCGTCATCCTTTAGCACAGTAGAATCGTAATCGCGAGGAAAGAGTGCCACCTTGTTGTGCTCCACAACAACGGGTTTGTCGGCTAATCCTAGCGACGCGAGTAAACCTGTGACTGTTTTGTCCTCAGGTAGTGGGTGGTGATTTCCATTCAGAGTGATTGGCATGAAATTTGGGTGTTCAGTTACGCGTTGAGGATGGCTTCGTCCCAGTCTTTCCAGACGGTTTCGTATCCTTTACTTTGGAGGAGTTCGGCGATTTGGGCTGGGCTGCGCTTGTCGTCGATAGTGAATTGCTCGGTGGCCTTTTGGCAGGGCTTGGGCTCTTCGATTTCCACGCGACGGCCTTTGATTGTGAGGTGGAGGTCATCATGGCCGGCTCCAGTGTAGCCACCGGGCTCGGTTTGTGAGCCCGCTGACATATGGGTGACTCCGAGCCCTAACATGGAGTCGCGAAACTTAGCTGGTTCGCGGGTCGAGAGCACGATGTTGACGTGAGGAAAGCAGATGCGGAAGGCTGCAGTAAGCTGAACGAATGCGCGATCGTCTAAAAAGAGGTCTGGATCTGGTGCGTATTGGTAGTTTCCTGCATACGGACGCATGCGTGGGAAGGCGACGCTGAAGGATGCCTTCCAGCAATGCTTATAAAGGTATTCGAGGTGGGCTGCTAGTGCTACAGCTTCTTGACGCCATGGGGCTAGGCCAAAAAGTGCGCCGATGCCAATCCTGCGGAAGCCGCCGGCGTAAGCACGCTCCGGGGCATTCTAGTCGCCAATCAAAATTCTTCTTTGGTCCAGCTGTGTGGAGTTTACTGTAGACGTCTCGGACGTAGGATTCTTGGTAGACGATGAGGCCTTCGCCGCCGTGGTCGACTATTTCTGCGTACTGGTGGTCTTCCATTGGTCCGACTTCAATCGCGACTGTCGGGATGAACGACTTGATGGCATCGATGCAGTCCTGCAGGTAACCGTCGGAAACGAACTTCGGGTGCTCGCCTGCGACGAGTAAAATGTTGCGGAAGCCGAGTCCATGCAAGTGGCGGGCTTCGGTGACTACTTGCTCGATGGTGAGTGTGGTTCGCAGAATCGGATTATCTCGTGAAAACCCGCAATAGGTACAATTGTTGACGCATTCATTAGAGACATAGAGAGGTGCGAATAGACGCATCGTCTTGCCAAAATTGCGCCGTGTCAGCTTCTGCGACTCAGCTGCCATCGCTTCAAGTTGCTCGTTGGAGGTCGGCGCGATGAGACGCTCGAACTTTTGAAGAAGTGCGGACTTTTGCTCAGGGAGCTTGTTGAATGTATCGACGAAGGACAAGGCTGTTAATTGTTATTAGTTATTCGCAGAGAGAGACCTTTTGAGGGCTAACTCTTTTACAGAGTAAAGTGAGAATGCTTACACAGAGAGGTAGTCCAGTGAGTAGGTGCTGAATGAATTCTAGCTTGTGCATGTGGTATAGGTCTGAGGCTAGCTTAGTTGGATCCATCCCAATACCTTCCGCGGGGTAGGAAAGTATGACCATCGCTGCGTTACTATACAAAATTTCAGTGAAAGCGAAATTGGCTAGTGGAATAGTAAATAGGAGGATGAGATATTTCCAGAACCTTTGAGATGCGAATGGGGTTTTTACAAACAAAATCCATGCGAAGATGTAAATGACTCCAGTAATGAAATATGGGATTAAGTAGGTGAGCATCCACTCCTCAACAAGAGATTCAACTTCGACGATTACCGTATTGGTGGCGAGGATGTTGGTTATAGAATGAAATGACATACCAGTGATTTTGGGATTACGCTTCGATCACGTCTTCGCCAGAGGCCACAAGTCCGAGGTAAGCTTCGATGCCTTCTGCTGGGTTGTTGGCGCGCATGAGGGATTCACCGACGAGGATGGCATTGGCTCCAGCATTGAGAACGCGTTGGCCATCTGCTGGGGTTTTGATGCCAGACTCGGATACGAGAATGATATTTTCTGGGACTTCCTCGATGAGTGACTCGGTGGTGCCGAGGTCGGTGGTGAAGGTTTTGAGGTTGCGGTTATTGATGCCAATGAGGTCGGCGCCGAGGTCTAGTGCGCGCTCCATTTCTGAGAGGTTGTGAACTTCGACTAAGACATCGAGCTGGAATGTGCGGGCGATGTCGTAGAGTTTCTTTAGTTCTTCATCGGTAAGGCCAGCAACGATCAGTAGGATTGCGTCAGCACCAGCAACGACTGCTTCGTAGATCTGCACTTCATGCACCATGAAGTCTTTCCGAAGACAGGGGATCGGTGACTCCTTGGAGATGCGAGCGAGGTAAGAAAGGTGGCCTTGAAAATATTTCTCATCGGTCAGAATCGACATGCAGTTTGCGCCGCCGTCGATGTACATCCGCGCTTGGCGGACCGGATCAAAATTTGGATCGATGATACCAGCGGATGGCGAAGCTTTTTTTACTTCGGCAATGACGCTGAGCTTGTCCGGTCCTAGGTCCAAAGCTGAGCGGAATCCACGAAATTCGTTGCGCTCTAGAGCCGCTGCTTTGAGCTTTTGCATGCGCGGGATCACAGCTTGGATTTCGACCCGCTTGTGATTCATGATTTCAGTCAGTTTGTCCACGCGCGGAATGTAGGGGACGGCTGGCGGATTGGAAATCCAATTTTCAACAAATTCTTGTCGCTATAGAGACTGATGAAGCGCTTCTACCGCGAAAAACGCGAAAGTGACGAAAAGTGGTGTACGATGAAGCTTCTTTAACACGAATCTCACTGATTTCACTAATGGTTGCTGGGCTTATGAAACGGGTCGCCTGTGAGAGTGGGCGAAGAGTCAGAAGTTACGAAAGTTTTTTCACGAATCGCTTGAGTCGGGGAGCTCTGAGCTAGTCCAGGTACTCAGCGACAACAGTCCAAGAATCGTTGATTTCACGTAATTGAAGCAGGATGAAGTCTCCCTTTGGTGGGGATATTTTGATCAGTAAGTCATCAGCTAGAATTGAAAAATGGAGTTTGCCGTCAGGGGTGCCAACTTGGTCTGATGACGGAATGATGAAATCTCCCTTGGTAGTAGGTAAAATTTTATATTTTACTGAGTTGAGCATTTTGTTGATACGTTCTTCTGGGCGTGCTGGCTGTGCTGCGTATGCCTTTTTGATAGCTGAGATCAGTTGTTTGCTCGGGATTGTTAGTTCTTTTGATCTTCCGTCGACTCCGGCTAGACCGTATTTTTCTTTTAGGAATTCATGGCCAGGTTTCAAGGTGACTTCCTTGTTGTATGTTTGAGCCAGCTCTTTGTTGTTGCCTCTCATGAAGCAATTCAAATGCTTCCGGGCTGTAGCTATGGCAGCTTGATTCGCGTAACAAGCTGTGGAGAGGGCTAGTGTTAGTAATAAAAATATTGATTTCATAGTTGCTCTATAGAGGTTTGAAGAGATCCGATCAACCTTAAATCCCTATGTTTCATTGTGCACCGATTTCGCCATTTTAGCTGTTCAGAAATTCAGTGGCGTTGCACAAAAAGTGGTCACAACATAATTTTTGACTTGTTTCATAAGTCTAGTCCCCATTCTTGCGATTAGTGAGATTCGTGGTAAGAACCGTTTCATTGTGCACCACTTTCGTTCATTTCGCGTTTTTCGCGGTTGAGAAATTCAGCAGAGTTGTGGTCGAGTCGCCATCAGGGATCATAAAAAAAGCTCGTGAGAATGAACTCACGAGCTTTTTATTGGGAAGGAATTCTTCCAGAGTATAGGTCAATTATGACTTATAACGAAGACGCTTCTTGTGACGATTTGCCTTCGAGCGCTTGGAGCGCTTATGTTTGTTGATTTTGGCCTTACGGCGTTTTTTTAGACAGCCCATGATGGTATGTGTTTATGGTTAGTTGGTTTAACGAATGAGTTTGTTGAGAGGGTATTCAATGATGCCCTCTGCACCCAATTCCTTAAGTGTTGGAATGATCTTGCGAGACACAGTCTCCTCAATCACGGTTTCCACAGCTACCCACCCATCTTCAGAAAGCTGAGAAACGGTAGGACGGCGGAGCGAAGGTAGTGTATCGAGGACTTGTTGCAAGGATTTTTCTGGTAGGTTCATTTTGAGACCTACTTTGTCGCGTGCATCGAGTGCACCTTTGAGCATCAGAACGAGTCGCTCCATCTTGTCGCGCTTCCATTCATCAGCGAATGCTCCTTTGCTGGAGTAGAAGTGCGGGAATGAGGTGAGGAGAGTGTCTACGATGCGAAGTTTATTTGCGCGAATAGAGTTGCCAGTTTCTGTCACGTCGACAATAGCGTCTACGAGATCAGGAACTTTTACTTCTGTCGCTCCCCATGAGAACTCGATGTTGGCTTTGACACCTTTTTCTTCGAGGTAGCGCTCAGTGATGCCCACACCTTCGGTAGCGATACGCTTACCTTCGAGGTCTTGGACAGTCTTGATTGGAGAATTTTCAGGAACAGCGAGTACCCATTTAGTCGGACGAGTCGTGGCGCGTGAGTAGGGAAGCTCAGCCATGTCGACGAGGTCAGCGCGGTTTTCGTATGCCCAGTCGAGACCTGTGATGCCACAGTCAAGGAAGCCTGAGTCGATGTAACCAGCGATTTCCTGAGCACGGATCATGTAGATATCCATGTCTGAGTCGTCAGAAGATGGGCGTAAACCACGATCAGAGAGGTAGACATTGTAGCCTGCCTTCTCGAGTAGTTTTAGTGTTGGACCTTGCAAAGATCCTTTAGGTAGTGCGATTTTAAGTTTGTTAGCCATGGCTTTAGAAACGCTGTGGACGCGCTGTATGGACGTCATGGCTGTAAGAATCAAGGCATTTTTATTCAATTTTATAACAATCTCGGGCGCTCGGAGATTTATGATTTCAGTTGGCGGTCTCAAATGGGAATTACCGGTTCCGAAATATGTAAAGAATATGGGGATGGAGCACTAGTCACCCCCCAGCACAATGCTGACAAAAACCTCACACAAAAAGCAAATCCCTAGCAGTACAGTCGATGCCACAAATTCCAAAAGATCGCAAGAGATGTGGTGCAGAGTGGGGTCATGTGGATTCAATGAGTCAGAACGAAGTTAGGTATAGATTTATTAGTCGTCCTTAAACTATTTTAACTCTTGTTTGTTCCTGCAGCTTCAACAAAGTTGGTTTACTTTGTTATGAAAATTATTACCATCATCGCACTTCTGACCAGCACGTTACTTACGGTGGCTAACACTGATCTTCGTAATTGGAAACTCAACGATGGCAAAACGGTGCATGCTGCTATATCTGCATGGGATTCTGATACTGACTCAGTCACCTTGAAATACGATGATGGTACTTCTCTGGAAGTATTGAGGACGGAACTTTCATTAATCGATCAAGCGTGGGTCCGGCAATGGCACCGATTCAACACTGAACTCGAAAAGAGACTGGAAACGGCAGGAGGAACCGTAAAAAATTATCAGTCCGACGGTGACTACGCCACGGATTTTTACGTTTATTATCCTTCCGCCTTTGAAGAAGGAGCCAAGCTTCCTATCATCTTATTGTTTCAGCCAGGTGGTAAGGGGAAAACATGCCTCAAACGCCACTTTGAAGCGGCTGAATCGGTGGGCATGATTCTCGTCACTGTAGATAGTTTTCATAATACCAAAAGCGATGAACTTGTAGCCGATATGCGCAAGCGATTTGAACATCTTCTACCTGTTATCGAAGCGACAGTGCCTCATAACCCTAAAAAATTCTTTATGGGTGGTTTATCTGGAGGCGCTTGGAGAGCCTTTCACTATTCTGCTCATTTCGCTCGACCATGGGCTGGTATTTACTCGAATGGAGGGTGGCTTGGAGGCCACAAATATTATGACCTTGCTTACCCAGCTGGTATGCGCGTTGCCATTGCTAATGGTGATAGAGACCATGCATCCCGATGGATAAAGTCTGATTCAAAAGTGCTTGTTGATAGGGGGGCTGACGTCGCTCTTTTTGCTTTCGAA
>CAXMPP010000006.1:26583-41474 GCA_964195395.1 uncultured Thermodesulfobacteriota bacterium | reverse complement strand
TCTCTTCGATTTTTGCTAGATATGATGGAGCATAGTGTTTCGCATTTTCCGAAATGGTATCCAGTTTCTATCAGTGGCTATCACATCTCCCAAGCTGGAGCCACTCCAGTGCAACAGGCTGCCTACACACTTTCTAACGGATTCGCTTACGCTGAGATGATGGCTGGCCGAGGAGTGGAGGTGGATGTTTTCGCTCCGAGGTTTTCATTCTTTTTTGACTGTGGAGTGGACGTGGAGTTTATCGCACTGAGCCGGGTGTGTCGGAAAATTTGGGCGATCGGGATGCGTGATGTTTTCGATGGTGATCTTAGATCGCAGCGTTTGAAAATGCACACCCAGACCAGTGGGAGGTCGCTGGTTTCCGCTGAATTTAAAAACAATCTAACAAGGACAGCCCTAGAAATGATGATGGCATATATGAATGCGACGAACTCGTGTCACAGTAATAGTGCCGACGAGCCATTTACTACACCCAGCGAGGAGTATGTGAAGCTGGCTTCGCATGGGCAATCTATCTTGTTGGAGGAGTCCGGCTTATTCCGTCACATGATGAATGGTCTGAGCGGATCACCAGGGATGAAGGCGGTGGAGCGTGCTGTGGAGGCTGAAATTCTGCAGGAGTTCGGCGAGATCGAGAGGCTCGGGGGTGTGTTAGGAGCTATGGAGCATCGATACCAACGTAGTCAAATTCAGGCTGCCTCTTACCGATACGAGCAACAAATTTTGAGCGGTGAACGGCGTGTGATAGGGCTGAATCGCTATGCTGATTCGAATGATGCGGAACTCCCCTCTGTGGTGCGTGTGACGGATGCCGTGAAGCTCAAACAGGTGGAAAGAGTGCGCGCCTTTAAGCTGAAAAATAAAGAGGTCGCTGCCGAGGCTCTAGATCTCTTGAGTCAAGTTGTCGCGAATGGGGGGAATGTTTTTGCGCAGTTGATTGAGACTGTGGAGGTTTGCACACTGGGGCAAATCACAGAACGCTTGCAGCGCGACGTCGGAATTTTCAGGCCAATGATTTAATTCTACAAATTTTTCTTCCATGCTTCACAGTGCAGTTTCAATACGATAGTTTGTGCGGCAATAATGAGTGAGCAAGAATCAGTCTGGTATTATACCCAACATGGAGAGCGTAAAGGTCCAGTTACTTTGGAGGTACTGCGCGGGGCAATCGAGCATATGAAGATTGATCGCGAGAAGGACCTCATTTGGGGACCAGGTTTGAGTGATTGGGTGACCATGGAAAAGGTGCCTGAGCTACAAGGTATGCCATCTGGCCCACCGCCAGTCACAGCATCACCACAGGTTGAACCGCCAGCTCCGATAGCTTCAACTGTGAGTCAGCCATCACCTCCAGCAAGTGGTATAGGTTCGGCTCCTCTGTCAACCTCAGCGCCCGCTTTGGTAAATCCTTATAAGTCTCCAGCGAGCTTAGAGGATGACAATTCTCTAGCAGACGCGATGGCTGAGAGACGTGAGGGGGATGTCAATCTAGGGATGGGCAGGCTCATGTTTTGGTTTGCGCCTACGGTGGTCAGTGTAATTATTGTGGTTGGGACAATGTTTTTGGCAGGATCTTTGAGTGGCGAGAACCCAAATACTATAACGAGTTCTGTAGTTATAGGGTATCTCGTAGCTACAGTAATCTGTTTGTTTATGACTTTTTCGAGATTAAAAAATTTAGGGATGTCTCGCTGGAGTGTACTATGGAGCTTTATTCCAATCATGAGCTTCTGGTTATTTTATCGGCTCTACATTTGTCCTGCAGGTTACAATGATCACAAAAAACTAGATGGAGCAGGTAAGGCCTTAGTTGGTGTCTCTATTCTATTTATAGTCGGTTATTTCGGAGCAGTGCTCACTGTCGGAGCCAGCTACTACAAAGAGGCTGCAGACAAAGCTCAGCAAAAGATTGAGGAGCAACAGCGAGCTAAACAAGAATCAAGTGACTAAAGAGATTGAGTATGCAGCTCCGTAACCAAGCAATGGCTTTGATCCTAGCCGAGGTGTTTCTCATTGTCACCTCGGCCTTTTGGGAGAAAGAACTTCAGGGAGGCTATTGGCTCACGTCTATTTACTTCATATTTTTCACACTTGGTGGCTATGCCTTGGCTCAGGATAAGGGCTGGCTCTACCGATACATAGTTCTCTGTGTAGCCACTCTTTCGTTGAGTACGATGAAGGGCGTTTATTGGGCAGATTTGTCAGCATGCGTTTGTTCCACGCTTGCCTACTTGATGATCTTCAAAGTCTTGATTAAGCATAGTTTTTTTAGGGAGAAGGTTCCGAAATCTGACCGGATACTTTCGGGAATAGCTGGTTACATTCTATTAGGCTTGTTTTGGGCTGGCATTTTTATGTTTATCGGTGAGCAAAATTCTGGAGCCATCTTAAACCAAGTTTCAGGTACGGCTACGTCAGCATCAGAAAACCTCTACTATAGCTTCGTGACGATCACTTCGCTGGGTTATGGGGACATCGTTCCCGTGAGTTCGGCGGCTAAAATTGTAGCAATCTTTGCTGGCCTAAGCGGCGTGCTTTTTACTGCCATCTTTATTGCTGCTCTAGTGGGGAGTTTGATGCTCAAGGGGGTAAGGGAATCCACCGAATCGTAATTTTGGCTTGTAATGAACCACTTAAGAGAATAGTGTGTTCTAAAGAACAGTGTTCAAGTTATGAGTGAAAAATTAACCAATAGGCAACAAGAGGTTTACGATTTTTTAAAACGTGAAGTCAGAGAAAGTGGAGTGATGCCTTCCTCCAGAGACATCCAAAGCCATTTTCATTTTGCCAGTCAGACGGCAGCGATGAACCACCTGCGGTCACTGGAAAAAAAGGGAGTGATTCAACGTCAAGAAGGCAAAGCGCGAGCTATTGCCTTCACAGATGAACTGGATCGAGAAGAGATCGTAGACATTCCTGTCTATGGTTCCATCGCGGCAGGGATGGGAGAGGACCAAGAACAACAAAAAGATGGTTGCCTCTCTATTGATATTCGGAGTTTGGGAATCCCGCGCAATGCTCGAACATTCGCTCTTAAAGTGCGTGGTGACTCAATGATCGATGCGCATATTTGTGATGGCGACACAGTGATTCTTGAGTTCCGTGAGCCACGGCGTGGCGATGTCGTTGCAGCATTGATCGACGGAGAAACAACACTCAAACGCTATGTGATACAGGAAAATAAGCCGTACCTCCAAGCCGAAAACGAAATGTTCCCAGATCTAATTCCAGCCCGGGAACTGATCATCCAAGGAGTCATGGTGGCCTTGCTTAGAAATGCGGCGTGAGGCGCTTTGCTTGGATGATGGATGATGGATGCTGGATGATGAATCCATGCATGGGCTGTTTCATCGTGCAGGTCTTCCGAAACTTCCGTGTTTTCCGCGGTTAGAAAAGTACCGAGACGATAGCACCTGCGCTAGTAGTGCTGCATGAGTTCTTCAATTCGTGCGATTGGTGTGATTCGTGGTAAAGCTGTTTCATCGTGCAGGCCTTTCGAAGCTTTCGTGTTTTTCGCGGTTAAAAATTTGTGAAGTAGTTGTTCGTCTGTGGCTAAGTTCGGAGTGTTGGCTTGGAAACCGGAAAACTTCATTGGCGCAGTCAAACAAGCTGTGCTAGCTCTAGAGCGTGGAGAAACCATCATCATTGACTCGCTACGCGCTGCAAAGACGGCGCGTGCACGGAAGCTGGAAGACGACATTGATTTGTGGTATTGTTGGCGGCTGTATTTTTCTGGCTACAGGCTTGATGCCAGTTGGAGGAGTATTTTTAGTTGTATTGTTGTTAGTGTTAGTGCGTCCAGCTATGGAGCTTTATTATTCTAGACAATGCATTTGCCCTCACTGTGAAGCGGATCTTTTTTTAGAGGTGTGCCAGATCGAGAACGCCGGTGGGATCGAGGATGGATTACCTTGCCCTCGTTGTGGTCGTGATGCTTCAAAGGTGGATTCTACCAATGGGCCTGTGATTGACATTGGCTAATCTCAGATGACTTGTATTGATTTGGATATGAAGAAACGGTTGATATTGGCCTCAGGGTCTCCGCGGAGAAAGGAATTGCTAGCTGAGCTGGGGTTTAGCTTTGAGGTTATTACTTCAGACGCTGAAGAAGAGCATCGCTCAGATATACCACTCACCGAGCTTTGTGAGCGCAATGCAGAGCTGAAAACTCAGGCGGTAGCATCTAAGTACCCAGACGCAGTAGTGTTAGGTGGCGACACCTTAGTCTATATAGATGAGGAACCACTGGGTAAACCAAAGACTGAAGAAGAGGCTGTAGTGATGCTGAAGCGGTTGTCTGGCCGAGCACATCAAGTGTGTTCAGGTATGTGTCTGATCGAAGGTGAACGTGTTTTGCCCTTCCACGCTGTGACGGATGTTGTTTTTAAAACGATCAGTGAGGAAACGATTAGAAGTTACATGGCGAAAGTCAATGTGATGGATAAGGCTGGAAGTTATGCGGTCCAGGAATGCGGTGAGATGATCATCGAGAGCGTGAGCGGCGATTTCTCTAACGTGGTAGGCCTACCGCAGGCCTTAGTTTTAGAGCAATTACAATCTTTCGGATTGCAGCCAGAATCAAATCTAGCATCATAGTACGATGTCGTCGCCCCAGTCTCGTTATCCATTGCTCTACAACCCCAATGCACGCAGCCAAAAAGGCAAGCGGGCATTGCAGTTCCTAATGGCTAATGCCCAAGACTTCATTCTTTATGCGACTCGTGACATCGATGATGCCAGAGAACTCGCTGCCGACTTTGCTAAGAAGGGGGAACCCGTGGTGCTTGCAGCTGGAGGGGATGGTACTCTGAATGCGGTGATCCAAGGGCTGGCTGGTTCTGAGACTGCTCTGGGCGTGTTACCTGCTGGGACTATGAATGTCTTCGCCCGAGAAATGGGAATTCCGGTGCCCAATCTGCAGAGTTCAAAACTCTCGCAAGCGTTGGATATTATCGATGCCGGATTTGTGAGAGAAGTGGATCTTTTCGTGGCCAACGGTCAGCCATTTGTGCAGATGGCGGGCATTGGTTTTGATGCGCAGGTGATAGAGGACACTACTGTTGAATCAAAAAAATTACTAGGTCCGCTGGCCTTCTTGATGTCTGCGGTGAAAGTGCTCGGTGAGAAACCTCCCAAGATGCGTGTCGTTTGTAAGGATGGTAGAGAGTTTGAGGGGGTGGCGGTTCTCGTGGGCAATGGCCAACTCTATGGCGGGCAAGTGAAATTGTTTTCTAAGGCCAGCAATGATGATGAGATGTTAGATTTGCTCATTTTTAAAGAATCGGGATACAAGTTTGTTTTAGATACGATCAAAGGGATTGCTGGAGTGATTGATCTAGTGAGTTCCTCTGTTGAGTATGTTCAAGCTGACGAGTTCACTGTGACCTCTGATCGAGATGTTCCAGTAGAGGTCGATGGCGAATACGTTGGAAGATTTGAGGAGGTCGACTTCAGACCTGCTGAGAGAAAGCTTAGAGTGTTAGCACCTGAGCATGTCGAGGGTGGTTTTGCGCATCTTTGGAAAAACTGGCAAAATCTGCCACGTAAGCTTGCAGGTGATGGAAAAAACTCAGAAATCAAACAAGACCCGAAGTAAGGTAGAAGTATGGATTCGTAGAGGAATTCTGTTATCATTATTGTTCGTTTTATCTCTGCTTGGTTTCACTTGGTATGCCAATGTGATCACTGATGCAGCGGGAGATGGTCTAATTTATGAGGATGTTAGTCTAGTGCCTGATGGGCGGATAGCACTGGTGTTTGGTTGTAATCCAAAAGTCGAGGGGCGAGACAATCTCTATTTCACATACCGTATCGCTGCTGCCGAATCATTGTGGAAGGCAGGAAAGGTGAAAGGGTTTATTGTGAGTGGGGATAATAGTCGAGACAGCTACAATGAGCCCGATGCGATGAAGCAGGCTCTCGTTGCACGAGGAGTCCCAGTTGAGAAAATCGTCTGTGATTATGCAGGGTTGAGAACTTTTGATTCGGTCGTGCGGGCTAAGGAAATCTTTGGAGTGAGGAAAGTAGTCTTCGTCTCACAGCGCTTTCAGAATGAGCGAGCTCAATACATGGCCACACAATGTGAGATTGATGCTGTCTCATTTGTTGCCAAAGATGTGGCTGGTCGTGGTGGTTTAAAAACCAAACTGCGTGAAGTGCTCGCCCGTCCCAAAATGGTATTAGATTTTAAACTGCTCGCGACGGAGCCCAAACATATGGGCGAGAAAGAAATATTACCTTTTCAGTAAGCTAGAAGATTGGGTCGCGCTAATGGGCTACTATTTCAGTGTCGAAAGTGATTTTTCCTGCTAGGATGGACACTTATGCAGGTGAAAAATAAGAGTCCATGGACGCGCCTAAGCAAATTGATCTTAGCTGGAGCAGCCGTCATAGGTCCGATGGTGGGGACCATTTGGTTGCTGTACATAATCTATAAGCTCTTACTTAAAGTGGGCGACAGCATGGTGCATTTCATATGGCGCTTTGTGCACTATCTTAGTAATCACACATCGGATCCACCTCAGTTTCCCGGGATTGGATTTATCCATTTCCTCCTGCCATTGTTGGTACTTCTAGGCGCGGGTTTTCTATTAGCTAATCCTACGGGAAAGAGAATGTTGAGAGTCGTCGAGGCTGTAGTAATTCGCCTGCCTTTGGTCGGATTTATCTACAAGGCTCTATCACAATTTGTCGGCGCCATTGAGGGACTGGAAGGTGAGAGGAAGTTTAAGAGTGTGGTTTTTGTGGAGTATCCTAGTTCAGGTTGCCGGTTGATTGGCTTTGTGACTGGGGAGTTTCAAGAGCATTCTGAGTGCGAGGGACTGACATCCGTCTTCGTGCCCACTAGTCCAAATCCGCTCACGGGTTTTCTTATCCTCATAGAGAATGAAAAAATTCAACCTAGTAACATGAGCGTCGAGGAAGCGAGCAAGTTGGTCCTCTCTGCTGGTTTAGTGACTCCTAGAGGAGTGATGAGTGATGAGTGATGAGTGATGAATTGACGTTCAGTGGATACGCTTGGGATAAGATCAGAGGTCATTAGCTGGCGACGTACAAATCATCGACGGAATGTGATGCTATAAAAAACGCGCAGCCTCATCAAAGAAGCTGCGCGCCTTGGCTAGAAAATTGTTAATTCTTCATTGGAGCGAAGCGACTCTACCAAGCGTATTGGGTGCCGAGCGTGAGCGTCCAGTCCTGGCCCAGTTGAGGGCCGTTAAGGTTCTGGTAGAGTGGTACGGAAAACTCTGCTGCCACTCGGAAACCGTTGCTTGGGTGCCAGAGGTTGAGACCTAGGCCTGCATCGATACGTGTTCCACCGTAGTTGTTAGGATCTGCTGGGGAGGACATAGTTGGCATCATTGCTGAGTTGACGCTGTTATCGGTATCACCACTGATGCTTTTCCAGCTCTTAGCTCCGAGGCGTAAGGATAGGCTAGACCACTCTGTTATATTACGGGCGACCCAGCTGGTGGCTCCGATGCTGTCTCCAAAACTGTAGTCTTGGTTGTTTTCACTGAGGTGGATACGGCCATTTGCCTGTGCTCCCCACGACCAATTGTCACTTGGTTGATTGAGGTAGGTGAGTGATGGTAAGAGGTCGAAAGTACCAGTGCCGAGCTGCATAGCAAATGGTTGGTGGCGCGTCATGCCCATCGGGGTTTTGAATGATTCACCTGTTGAACCCGTCGGGAGTGAAAGGCTCAGGCCGAAGTGTGCACGGCTTTTGTTCTCGTCATAGAACTTATAAAGACCACCGATTGAGGAGTCTCCCCAGCCGCTGGACTCCATCTGAGTTTTTTTGCCAGCCATCATCCCGCGGGTGATTAGCATGTCCATGGAGTTCTCAACGTAGTTGGTCATAGCCATCAACGTAAGCTTATTTGTAGGAGCGTACATGAGTCCGAGCATGTGCATTTCCATGTCCATCTCGCTTGGAACTACTGTGTAGCCTGCCTGAGATGGGGTAATTTTTGAGTCGCCATCGTAGAGGTCCTCCATGTGCATGCTCATGAAGCGGTAAGAAAGCATCCACTCACCAGCATTGTGGGTGTGCTCGCCCATGATGCTGATAGGTGCGTGACCATCTGGACGTCCACCATCCCAGTGGTCGACTGAAATGCCAGATTTGGCACCGTGACCGAGTGCGATTCCTGAAAGGGCGAGGGCTGCGAGAGCTGAATATTGAAATGATTGCATTTTGATAATAATTTAAATTTTGAAAGTGAGCGACACTGGATCGCAGATGGAAAAGGAGGAAAGACGTCGATCTATAAATATGGCGACGTGATAGCAGCTGAGTCTTTGAATGAACTCAGGGGCTGTGGCTTGTTTTTTTGACAAGCAGTGGCCTAGTAGACGGCCAAGAGAACGACTAACTAAGCTTAGGAGGAGGAGTCGGGACCGAGGAATAGACACTTCGGTTGTTGCCAGCGTGGATATCGGTATGCGGCAAGAGAGTAGCTGGAGGGGTAACCGGAAGGTTGATTCCTAGTGCGCTCAGTCCAATAAGCTTGAGGTTGCCTAATTGGAGTTGCTGAACAGGAATCGAACCATCAGGCTCTTGCTTGTTTTGCTGGAGCTCTTGTACCGTCAAGCAATGCTCGCATGGATGTTTCCCGTCAAATGTTGTAGAGACGGCCTCGCTGATGCCTTGTTCGGGGATCCTGTCGGTAAGCATTGTCGCCCATGCATAGGATTGCAGAAGCACAGTTGGCACCTCTAAAATGGTGACAGCAGCTAGTATACAGAACAGCTTGGCTAAAAAGTGGTGCATCCTTAGGACTCGGGACTTAGTGGAAGTCGGCTTGATGATCAAGGGAAATGGTCATAGCTGACTCAGGTTTGTAGCAAGATCTACAGATGTGGGGTTGACCTCTGGCGCTAGCGAGCTATGAGTTTCGCCATGCAAGACGAAACAGCAAATAGCACTGAAGAGCAAGATGTGCCAGTGGACAAGCCTGTGGAAGATTCCAATAAATCCATGGACGAAATCAATGCCGAGATCGAGCAAGAGCTCGAAGAGGCTATGGAGCAGGAAGAACTTAGCCGTGAAGAGCAACTCGAAGCTGAAGTGGTCGAACTCAAAAATAAACTTCTCCGCAGTGCCGCAGATCTTGAAAATTATAGAAAGCGCAGCACGCGTGATAAGGCGGATGCGATCCGCTACGGCAATCAGCGCCTGCTCGAAGACCTCCTTCCTGTCATCGATAACTTCGGTATGGGAATGCAAGCGTCCGAACAAGATTCGGGATCAATGATCTACATGGGAATGTCTATGGTGCAAAAGCAACTCGATGATTTCCTAGCAAACCAAGGAGTTCAAGCTGTAGACCTAAAGCCAGGTACGAAGTTTGACCCTAAAGTGCACGATGCAATGGCTCAGGAAGAATCAGACACCTTCGAAGAAGGTCAGATTATCCGCGTCATGCGTAAGGGCTACAAGATGGGTGACCGCCTTGTGCGTCCAGCCAATGTCGTTGTCGCACAAGCCCCAGTTGTTGAAGTCGAAGAAGCTTCAGAGGAAGCTGAATAACCATTTAAAATAAGACAAGATGTCTACTAAGAAAGATTACTACGATCTACTGGGGACCGCGCGTGATGCCGATGCCTCAACGATCAAAAAAGCCTATCGCAAACTGGCGATCAAGTTTCACCCAGACAAGAACCCAGACGACGCGGAAGCTGAGGCGAAGTTCAAAGAAATAGGTGAGGCGTATGAAGTTCTCAGCAATGAGGACAAACGCGCTGCTTATGATCGCTATGGCCACTCTGCCTTTGACGGTGGAATGGGCGGCGGCGGTGGTGGCGGTGGCTTCCACGATGCTTCGGATATTTTCTCTCAAGTCTTTGGCGGCGCCTTTGGTGGCGGCGGTGGCGGCTTTGATGACTTTTTTGGCGGAGGTGGTGGTGGACGCTCACGTAGACGTTCGGCAGCTCAGCCCGGTAGCGACCTTCGCTACGATCTCGATATCACTCTAGAAGAAGCAGCTGCCGGCTGTGAGAAAGAGTTAGAGATCGAAAAAGAAGCCAGCTGCAGCAGCTGTAGTGGCAAAGGTTCTAAAAGTGGAAGCGGCTCGAAGACCTGTGGTACTTGTGGTGGCGCTGGTGCGGTGACGCGTCAGGCCGGCATTTTTGTGCAGCAGACAACCTGCCCGGAATGTAAGGGAGCAGGCCAGACCATCTCAGACCCATGTGATAGTTGTCGCGGCCAAGGTCGTAGAGAAGAAACTTCCAGAATCAAAATTCGCATCCCAGCAGGTGTTGACCGTGGAACGCGTCTTCGTTCATCAGGGAATGGTGATGCGGGACTTCGCGGTGGGGCAGCTGGCGACCTCTATGTCTTCATCGATATCAAGAAGCATGAAATGTTCGAGCGCGATGGTGCTGACCTTCATTGTGAAATTCCAGTCCCATTCAGTGTGGCAACACTCGGTGGAGAGTTAGAAGTTCCGACTCTTGAAGGTAAGGCGTCGATCAAGATTCCTTCGGGAACGCAAGGAGGCACGACTTTCCGCCTTCGCAGCCGCGGTATAAAAGACCTGTCCTATGGATCAAAAGGAGACCTACACGTGACTGTTCACGTTGAGGTTCCTACCAAGCTTAATTCAGAGCAAAAGGAAAAGCTCAAAGAGTTTAGTGAATCGATTGGTGAGAAAAACTCGCCGATGCAGGAATCCTTCTTCGCAAAAACGAAGAAGTTCTTCGAGTAATATTTACTTTCTATAAAAGCGGTGCGTTCAGATGAGCGTGCCGCTTTTTTGTAACTAGGCTTCACACTCCTAACTTGGTATTCCATATTTGAAGCAATGAACTCAATCAATCGTTACTATCTTCCAGCTGATCAATGGTCTTCGCTTGTGCTCACTGGAGACGAGGCGCACCACTGCGTCCGCGTGCTTAGGCAGAAGGTTGGCGATCAGATCGTGGTCTTTGATGGTAGAGGTCAGTCTGTGCAATGCCAGATCGTTTCGGCTGAGAAGAATCAAGTGGGCTTGGAGCAAGATGGTGAAATAGAAATTCAACAGCGAGGTCTAAGCCTGCACCTATGTCAGGCAATTCCGAAGGCTGGGAATATGGAGCTGATCGTTCAGAAGGCAGTGGAGCTAGGCGTTGCAAGTATTCAGCCATTGATTACAGAAAATACTGTGGTGAAGGCGGATGAGAAGAAGCTTCAGAAGTGGCAACGTATAGCGCTAGAAGCCTGCAAACAATGTGGCCAAAACTGGCTGCCCGAGGTGAAGCCAACTCTTAAATTTATAGATTGGGTGGCTTCACGTGAAAAGTCTGAAGTCGAGATCGTGGCCGCTCTCGACCCACGCAGTGAAGGGATGAAAGTCGTTTTAGAACGACAGGACGAGGTCTCATCGGCCTCATTATTAGTCGGCCCTGAAGGAGACCTATCTCAATCAGAATATGATGCCGTTATAAGCGGTGGTTTTATGCCAGTTAGCCTAGGTGGGATAGTGCTCCGTGTGGAAACTGCGACACTCTATTGCCTCAGTGTCATCCGCTATGAATTTACCAAATAGCTTATTATAGAGGCTTGCGTTCTTCTCGACCGACAACGAAACTGCACCTAATAAATTTATGAAGAAATTCCTTCCATATTTTAAGCTACTGAAGCCAGTGAAAGGCCACTTCACTTTAGCTATCTTATTTGGTCTCATATCAGGTGCCGCGAGCGGTGCCGGACTACCATTACTTGTTAGTGAGATTTTCCCGCTTATTTTTAGAAGTAAAGAGACTGGAGTGACATCTGAGGCACCTCAATGGCTTTTGAGCTCTGTTGGCTTTTTCGGTGTTGATTTGCCTACGTCGAGCCAGCTCATACTGGCGTCGTGTCTCACTCTGCCAGTTATTTTTGTCATACGGGGAGTCACAGGGTATTTTAATACTTACTATACCAATTATACGGGACTTTATGTGCTGGAAGAGCTCCGCATAATGACGTTCGACAAGTTACAACGCCTGCCTTTGGCTTTTCATAAAAGGCACAAAGTTGGTGATATTCAGAGTCGGGTAATGAGTGATACGGGCACTATCCAAACTGTATTAATCAAAGTTTCTAGTAGGTTGATTATTGAGCCTGTGACTCTCGTAGCTGCAATTATAGCCCTAATAGCTCTGTCTCTAAAAAATGATGGAGCAATGATTATTCTAGGGGCGATAGTGAGTATACCGCTGTGTGTATTCCCCATTAGATACTTAGGTAAAAAGCTGCTCTACCGCGCCAGATTGACCCGGGCCAAAAGTGGAGATATGTCTGCAACTGTGATCGAAAACCTTTCTTCGCAACAAGAGGTGCGCGCGTATAGCATGGAGGATAGTCAAGTGGGTAAGTTTCGTGTGGATTCTACCGAAATCAGAAGTTTAAAACTTAAGACAATTAAGTACCAATATTTAGTCTCTCCATCTGTAGAGATTATGTCTGTGATTGGGATCTCTTTAGCTATTTATTTGGGCGCTCAGCGAGGTCTAACTCTAGAAGTCTTTATTCCGATAATAATGGCCATGTATTTTGCTTACGAGCCAGTTAAGAAGCTAGGTGCTATTTCCGCTTCTCTACGGAAAGCTGAGGCTTCCTTAGAAAGGGTTGAGTACGTGCTGAATGCTGAAGATTCAATGCCTGAAGCGTCGAATCCAACGATTCTAGAAAATGTGGAAGGTCACGTGAAGTTTGATCAAGTCGATTTTGCATACGACGATGATCCAGTGCTTCATTCCATTAATTTAGAATTTGCAGCTGGCGAAGTAGTCGCTTTAGTTGGGCCAAGCGGTGCAGGAAAGTCTACCTTCATTAGCCTTATTCCACGGTTTTATGAAGTGAATAAAGGTGGACTGACAATTGATGGAGTTGATGTCCGTGATGTGAGTAAACGTAATTTGCGGGATAACATCGCGTTCGTATCACAGCATCCACTTTTGTTTAGAGGCTCAATTGCTGAAAATATCAAAATTGGACGTCCGAGTGCGACTGATGAAGAAGTCGAACAGGCCGCCCGTCACGCCAATGCTCACGACTTCATTAGTGAATCGCCCGAAGGTTATGAAACTCAAGTAGGTGAGCGTGGTGAGGGGCTTTCAGGTGGGCAGCGACAGCGTGTTGCGATAGCGAGGGCTTTCTTAAAGGATGCTCCTATTCTTATTTTGGATGAAGCGACCTCGTCCTTAGATACCGAAAGCGAGTCACAGATTCAGACGGCTCTAAAAGATCTATCAAAAGGGAGAACAACATTCATTATTGCCCATCGATTCAGCTCGATTCGCGATGCTCAGCGAATTTTAGTTTTTGATAAGACTAAAAATGGAGGGCAAGTAATTGGCGATGGGTCTCACGAAGAACTCTACGACAATTGCGCGCTATACAAAGCCCTCTATGATAAACAAAGTGGCTAGAGGTGCTGGATCTGCAACTGTTTAAAATAGTTGCAGAGAGATGCCGCCTCTTGCTCAATAGTGTATTTATCCTTGATACGCTGCTGGCCACGACGGCCCATCGCATCGAGTTTGTCGGTGCTAGTTAGGAGGAGTTCTAACGCCTTACGTGTCGCGTCCACATCGCCGCAGGCTACGACTCGCCCGTCGACCCCGTCCCGCACAACTTCCTTCCAAGCTCCAGCTTCGCTCGCGAGGACGGCAGTCCCACTAGCCATCGCTTCAGGAGCCGTGAGCCCATAGCCTTCATTGCGGCTGAGAGCTGTAACCAGCGACATTGCCCGAAATAGTATCGGGATTTCAGAAAATGGGCGCTTACCTAACACAATGATACGCTCACTTAGCCCAGCTGACTTCATTTTTGCGAGTTGTGTGTCGAGGTAGCTTTGATGATTTGGAGTGGTCTCACCGACGACCACTATAGTGGGCGCTGGATTTTTTTTAAGTAGCGGGATAGCTGCATCAATTAGAACGTCGAGCCCTTTTTGATGGCGGACACGTCCGAAAATTCCGATGCCATATTCACCAGGGAGCCCAAGGGTTTTCCAAGCCGTAGCTTTATTATCTGAAGGGAGATAGGTTTTTAGGTCAATGCCGTGAGGTATGACGACGTCGGCAGGAGTCTCTAGGTAGGACCCGGCAGCTTCACAAGTGGTAATAATGCCGTCCATTTGGCTCATGAGCCATTTGCTGAAACCTGAGTGATGGCGTTGCGCTGTGGAGGTGAAGATAGGAATTATTTTTGCGCCAAATAGTTTTTTAAGCAAAATTGCCTGAATCATCTCGTCATTTCGACGTGCGTGAAAAATCCGCTTGCTGCCGTCGGGTAAAAACTCTTTGCACCGTTTGATTGTTTCTAAAAAACTGAGACTGGGAATCTCCTTAGAGAGGTGGTGTGCTCCCATGACCGCAAGCTGCATGTGCTTCTGCTGATGTGGTAATAACTGAAGCATCGTGGATGTGACTCCAGAAAAGCGTTTATTGGAGTTACCTATGATAAGCTCGAGTGGCTTGTGAATTTCCATAATAAAATGAAGATAGTATCCGTCCTCAGGTCATCTAGGAGCGAAAGTTTGCGCTGTTGAGCTTTTTTTTGACTTGATTGGCGACGCGTAGCCACCTGCGTTTGATTGTCCGACCTCGATAGAATTTAAAAATATTAAGGAAGGTAAAGCTGATCACCTCACCTATCCCGTCAATCATCACAAGGCGAAGCTGACCTTGAGCTCCTTTTTGGCAGATGATATTCCCGCTATTGAGGTCATAAAATAGGATGCCGTAGTCGAGCAGGTAGCCTTCTAGGTTTGAGAATTTCACCATCAAGTCTTCTCGCTCATTCTTGTAGTTACGCAGATAGTGGTTGAGGCTCTTTGAGTACGATCCATCATGATCCTTGATACATTCATAGAGATGACCAGTGCCGAGATTGGTCTCGATAGTCCCCTCATAACGGG
>CAXMPP010000006.1:0-26573 GCA_964195395.1 uncultured Thermodesulfobacteriota bacterium | reverse complement strand
GACGAAAGTCGACGGCACGCTTTTCCATCGCACGGTAGTAGCGACACTCCCGATCTTGTTGTTTAATGCTATTCGGGCTACCTGTTGAAATTTTGATGCATAGTGAGGCATCTTCAGGGTGTTGGTAACACGCTCTCCTCGTGCCTTTCCCGATGAGGAGCTCATCATTTAACTCAATTTGCATGCACTGAATTATGGATAATCATGGTATTTTTGATAGTCTAAACATAGCTAGCTAAAACTTACAAAGTAACGCACTCTAATAGAGTGCCTAAATTGCACGAATTAGCTATTGAGGTGGAGGTGTTCAGAGTGGCGGATTCTAGTGCCGTCAGGAATAACCTAGCCCTTATTCAGTATTTTGCTGAATAGCCGACGTAACTGACTAGTTTTGGTACCTTTACAAGCGGCGTTCCAGAGCGCTTCCTTTCGGTCTTTATCCACAATGCACATGTCTTCAACCTTGTCTAGCGCGTCGCACACTCGGTTAGCCTCGCTGTTAGGCATCACCGTTGTGTCAATTTTTGAGAATTCGAGATCGAATTCATCTTTAAGCCAATCGAGATCAGAACATCGGGCTTGGATCGCATGCCGCACATGGTCGTGCATGCGTGGTCGAGCGAAACCTTGCAATTCACGATCGGCTTTTTCAATCAGATACCTAGCTTTTCCTATAGGAAAAGAACGCTCCTGACGTTGCACTTCTTGGATCAGAGCCATTGCTTCCGCTGAGAAGGATGTATTATCGTCTTTGCTGCGGGTGAGTAGTTCTGTATCAAAGTCTTGGAAATGCTGTGCGAAAAAATCATCAACGAGGTCGCCTTCTTCAAGCTTTTTACGATCAAAAACACGAACGTTCATCGAACCCAAGCCACTGTTCTTAAATTTCTCAAGCGATGAGCGGTAGTAATCTTTGGGGCGGAGGGTGAAGTTCGGGCTACGCTTAATATTTTGTTGAGCCCTCGATAGGGCCAATGAAGCCGGTTCACGTAGGTAGGCAGCAACGACGGTTTCTGATGCCAGAGACTTAACATGGGAGCAAAAATTGTTAAATGCATTCACATCCATGCCGCTGAAGAAGCCCTCACTACTTAGGATGACTGTGTTTGGTTTGGAGGTGGTGACCTCTTTGATCACGTTACCCCACTGTTTTTGGGAATTAGCAACTTTAGTAGAATTAGAGTCCAGATTGTCCTGCGTGCTAGTCAGGTATGGCAGGAGGACTTTGTGGTTGTGATGACTGCCCGTATTTGGGTGTAATATCCCAGCATCAGCCAAAGAAGCCCTCGAAGCTTGGAGCGTCTTTTGTAATGTGGTTGTTCCCGTCTTAGGATGGCCAATGTGGAGGATGAGACGTTGCGTCATAATGTTATAGTGGGTAAATTACAGCTAGAAATTTGCTTTCTACGTAAGTCATCTAGATGGACAGTCATGGAGGAGATGGAGGGTTACTTCAATAAAAATATAGTCTATTAGAAAGGGGACTTGAATTCTTGAGTTCTAGTGTGAAAAAAGAAAACATCCAGCCATAAAGCCCATAGTGTTCAGCTAGGCGAGCTATTGAATCACACTACTGTCATTTTAGGGGGGGGAGCTAGTATTTCTTATCCATCTATGAGCCTGTAAATACAAGCTGTAGGAGATATGTTTGATATGCATGTGAGAGGTTGATCGGGTGGCCAATTTGGTGCATAAAAGTGACAGTTTATAAGTAATGAGAATTCTAATCACAGGGGGAGCAGGGTTTATTGGGGCTACATTGATTCGTTATCTAATTGCGCAGACGGATAACGTAGTTGTGAATGTAGACAAGTTGACCTATGCTGGAAATCTAGGCTCTCTGGCAGAATGTACAGAGAGCTCTCGTTATTATTTTGAGAAAGTTGACATATGTGATGCAGCAGAAATACAACGAATATTTCAGCAGTATAAACCAGATAAGGTGATGCACTTAGCTGCTGAGTCGCATGTGGATCGTTCGATTGGTTCTCCAGGAGAGTTTATAAAAACCAATATAGTTGGAACCTATGTGTTGCTACACGCGGCATTAGAGTACTTCAATTCGCTTGAGGGGGAGAGGAAAGAATACTTCAGGTTTCACCATGTTTCAACCGATGAAGTTTATGGCGATTTAGGAGAGAAGGGAATGTTTACTGAAGAAACGCCTTACGATCCAAGTTCTCCTTATTCAGCGAGTAAGGCATCTTCTGACCATTTGGTACGTGCGTGGTTTAGAACCTATAAGTTACCTGTTGTTATTACAAACTGTTCTAACAATTATGGGCCTTATCAGTTCCCTGAAAAACTCATCCCTTTAGTTATCGAAAATGCTATGGTAGGCAAAGAACTCCGAATTTACGGAGACGGGAGTCAGGTGCGAGATTGGCTTTTTATAGACGATCACGTGATAGCGTTACTCTCGGTTTTAGAGCAAGGGGCTATTGGTGAGACTTACAATATTGGGGGGAATAATGAGCGACATAACATCGAGGTAGTTAGGACTATATGTGAAATTCTAGACAAGAAGGTGGAAGTGAAGCCCGAGGGCGTGACTTCCTTTTCTGAATTGATCACGTATGTGGAGGATAGACCAGGTCACGATCAGCGCTATGCGATTGACGCGAGTAAAATTAAATCCGAATTGGGCTGGAAGCCATTGAACACCTTTGAATCAGGTCTTGAAAAAACTATCGATTGGTATTTAGACAGAAGCCAATCTACGTAGCTGAGGGCTCATACTTCGAGTTCATTTTTATGAAAAATTCATTCAGGAAGCTAGTTTGTTGGTGTGATCTTCATTAGGTTAAAGTGCGCACGGCCCAAACTGCGTAAAAATAATATAATGGGGAGCTCCTTATTTGGGGCAGTATGGGCGCACGTTATTTACGCCAATTAAAGATTCGTGCAGCGATCCGTTGAGGTAAAAAACTGAGCCTTATAGCACGGGGAATCTTATCGTCCGAATCATAGGGAGCTAATTTGGACATCTTGCGCATTTGCAATAGCACAGAGCTAGCCTGCTGCCACTTCTCGAAATGCTCCTCTACCTCACAATGGTCTTTGTCCGTCCAAGTGACCTCCTTTGGGATTTCATCGGGAAGGTTCCAAAAATCAGCATTACCAAAGTTGGATAAAACACCGCGTAAAAACTTATCACGAGTTTCAGCATCGGGCCAAAATACATCTCCGCGAGTGTGGGCTAATGATGGATGCGCGTGGTTCGACGCGGCATAGTACCAGCGGGTTTTTCTTTCAGATTTCTTCATGTTTTCGACGCTTCGTTTTGCCAGTTGCAACCACATCACGGCGCGAGTCGAAATGCTTTTTCGTTCAGCTTTAGCATCGGCAATTCTAGGCACCAGCAAACCGTGTTGCTCCAGGAATGCTGGCACCAATCCTTTCGCTACAGCAGCTTCAAAGCACCAGACCTTAGCTGGGCCAAACCTCTGCTCAAATTCTGACACACGAGCAACATAATCGAATCTTTCGGAGAATTTCTCCAAGTAAGGTAAAAACTCCAATTTGGTATCAGAGTTGACAGCACGCTCCTTAAACATCGACTCGGCCATGCGATCTGGACGTCGAAAACAAATCGATACCTCGACTGGTAGTCCTGAAAAGAAATCGGCAACACGATCCAAGAAGCTTACACGAGCGGCGTCGTGATTATCTAAAATTTCAGTATCTACGTGTCGGTAAAACGACTCGGCGCTGATGATGACATCCAACCCCTGCTCTAACGACTGTTCCAATCGCAACCTGTATTTGGCTAAGTTTGCTTGATCTTCTAGATTGAAAGTCGCTAATCTTTGCGCAAATCCGTGGTGAGAAGATTTTAAACCGCGCAAAACACGATTCCAAGGATCATAACAAATGCCAGATTTTAGTAATAAATCTCGCTGAGCAAATAGAGCTCGTTGAAGAGCAGTTGTGCCAGTTTTGTGTGTTCCAACATGGAGTATAATGCGTGCCATAGAATTGCTAGGGATTTACTTTTGAGTTAGGTGGTTGGGAGTGTCTTTTTGGAGGCTATGAGAGCCGGAATAGTTGAACATTGATGAGTGAACTCTACTCTTGCAAGGTGAAAATCGAGAATAGTGACTACGAATTATGGCGATGCACGTGTGGCGAAAAAAAAGATTGAGCTCACAGTATGGATGTCCAAATCTGTTCTTTTCGATGTCTCATTTACTAGGGGGATAGAAAATTGTTTGAGCTATTCAAATATTATCGAAAACGTCTTTCCACAGTTTGTCTAACTGTAGTTGGATTTCCTTATTACGCTGATCTATTTTATGGGACACAGATTCTCGATATTGATCTGTATAAAGGTCATCTATTAATTTGAGGGTTTCACTAGAGCAGTCCTCAATCAGGTGACGGGATAAATCAAACTCTTTCAAAACTTCTCTGTATTTGTGTGACCATCCAAATACAATCGGAGGAGTTCCAGTCGCTAGGCTAGAAATGAGGCCATGGAAGCGAGAGGTGAAGACTAGATCTGCACCAGCGATTCGTTGTTTGATTTCTATGGCGTTTACTGGATTAATGGTCTCAATATTGGCGAGTCCGCCTATTTTTTTACAAAGTTTAAGATCATTTTCACCTTCATGGTTGAGCATGTATACCTTTTTACCTAATGAGGAGAGTTTGTTAATGACTCCCATTACCAGTTGTATGTAGCTTTCTTCA
Organism: uncultured Thermodesulfobacteriota bacterium; assembly: GCA_964195395.1. GTDB lineage: Bacteria > Verrucomicrobiota > Verrucomicrobiia > Verrucomicrobiales > Akkermansiaceae > Rubritalea. Next base: position 21,881 of record CAXMPP010000006.1, on the reverse strand, counting down.
TCGAGCGTATCTGAAGCTATGATCTTAGAGTTAGGGATGATGAGTGAATAATTTTTTTCGCAATCTTCGCGACGCGGGTCGTGGCCTTCCTTAAGAGAGAATGTAATGTCTGAAGAGAGAGTGAAATTCGAGCCTCCAATTTCTTTTGCGTATGTAAGTGACTGTTGGTCTCGTGGGCATACGATTTTAGCATAGTTAAAACTGGGCTTTAGATAGGACTTGAATGCGGGGTCGGTAAATGAACCGAGAGCTTGAGGCATGATGAAGAGAGGTATTTTTCTTGCTCTCCAAAAGGAAAGCATGTCAAAAAGTCTTTTCTTGGCTTTTGAGGGTTTCCAGAAATCGCCATAAGCAAAACCTGAAATATCGACCACGACATTAATTTTAGAATGGTCAATGAGAGGGCAGTCTTTCGCTGGTTTCTTGTAATCTTGGGATTTAAGCGGCCTTGATACAAACGGATGTGAAAAGAAAGGTCTAGAAAAGAAAGGGCGCGCTGAATATGGCCGAAGTTTTTTTAGACCGAGAGCTTCTCGCTCGAATTCAGGGATGTTTTGGTCAATACAATAGATGCAGTCAGGAAATTGAGCATCAAACTTTTCCATTACGGTTCGCGCCATGAGTTCCGCTCCACGGTTAGGTAGACCAACTCCTAAAAGTTGAATATACATAGGTTTGTTATTCATAGGTCGATAAAAGTTGTGAGACGTTTTTTTTCTGTGAAAATGGAATTTGAGCATCTGATTTTGGATGGCCGAAGCCAATGAGCATGATTGGAAATTCATGCTCTTGCAAATTTAGTAGTTTGCGGGCTTTTTGATGATTAGCGTGAATGTCTGGCCAATTGATCGGAACTCCAGCGAGTCCTTGGACTACAAGTGCTAGTAGAAATTGTGCAGTTGCCAAGCTTGCGTCGGTAAAAATCAGGTGTCTGTCGCGAGGGAAACGAAAGTGGGAGAGATCACCAAGAACCATAATGAGTTCAGGTAAGTCATCACCGAAAGCCTTAGTGCCTAAAGGAATGTTCACAACCTTTTTACGTAGTGTGTCGTTCTTGATGTGTAGAAATCTAAAAGGTTGGCGGTTGCAAGCTGAGGCCGCCTGAGAGGCCATAGAGATACAGTAGTGGAGTTGTTGATCTGAAACTCGCTTATCCGTGAACCATCGGCAGGAGACACGAGAATGGCAGAGTTTTGAGAATTGTTCCGAAGAAATTTGTGTCGGATCACAAACTTTTGAGTAGCTGCGTGGTGTGCATATTGTGTGCTGGCTCGGATTTTTCTCAATGTCTCGATAAAGACTGTGAGCGCTTTGAATTTTTTGATCAGATGAGTCAACTTCATTGAAGAAGCGAGTCAGGACTTGCTCGGCCCAAAGCATCTCTTGAGGACAAGAATTGCTAACCTCTAGCATGCGTTGGTAGATTTCGACAGTTTGTTGGATATATGCAGCAGCGAAAGTAGGTTTTCTATTGGGGAAACAGAGCGCTTTTTCCAAACGGTGGATGTTTCTTCGTAGAAGAGGGGAGCTTTGCTGAGGCTTCTTTATAGTTTGCTGATATTTATTTATACCTGCAGAGACTGAGCTTAGCTCAGATTCATGAGACTCTATGAGCTCCATTTGGGTAGTTAGTTCTAAGCCTTTTTTAAGCCGTCGAATGAGTTGTTTAAATTTTTGTATCATACTAAAGTTTTGATTAACTGAACGTTTTTTTTATGCCGAAATTAAATAGGTCATGTTTCTATTAGGAATAGAGAAATTTGAAGTTTGATGCGCTTTTTATAGCTACTTGTGGACTACTTGAGCTGTTGAATAATCTTACCAGCCAGTAGTTTTACGGTAAACATGCATTTTAAGACCTAGAAAGGATGAAGTAACTCCCCATAGTCTAGCTGATTTCTTCATGAGGCTGATGAAGCGTCTACGGCGGCGGAGACGTGGATACAATGAGAATGGTATATTTAGAATGCTTAGGATAGAGCGCAAAAGTAGGCCAATTATAGAAGGTATTTGTTTCACACGTGCGATAAAGGCTCCGTGGGTAGTGATTTTTCTCATTTGAGTATTGAACTCTATGCGGGCATACCTGTTGAAGAACCAGCGAACAGTGGTGCGTTCTTCGGGGATGAATTCATAGACAATAGCTTTTGTTTCAAATGCGGTGTTGATCTGATGAAGTTCAATTGCTCTGTTAAAGAGTTCCTTGTCGGAACCGCCAGTGAGAGCGTACGAATGATCAAATCTTAGGGCCAGCTGCTCAGTATCATAAAACCTCCTGGCGAGGAGGACGTTACAAGTGGAGATAAACCGGCCGATGTGTTCCCCACAGTCTGAGAATTTAGCAACTTTGAGGAGAGGGGCGGTTATCCACGGGGTGTTTTCAAACTCATTGTGCACATTGCCTTGGACTACATCGGCATTTAGTTCAGCTTGCTTGATTAGTAACAGGTTAATCCACATTGGATCAGCGTATTCATCGTCATCTAGGAAAAGGCAAAAGTCATATTTCTTCTCGGAGGCGTGCTCAAGGATCATGTTACGTGCTTGAGGGATACCTCTTTCTGGACAGTCACAAAAGTGAAACTGAATGAGTGAAGAGCTTTGAGTAAACTTATCGACCAGTTCAGGACAGATGGGAGAGACGTCATTGTTGACGACGCAGCAATCGATTTGATGCCCGTTAGGGTTTTCTATAAGTGTGATGGACTCGAGGCATTTTTGAAGCATTTTGGGGCGCTTAAATGTGCAGAGTCCAATGAGGATTTTCTTAGGTGTCATCAATACAGGAGTGAGATTGTTAGTGGGAGATTTACGAGGAATAGAATCTTATTAGATTAGTAAATTTATTCAGGGCTCGTAGATCAATAGCCTGTGACGGTTTCGTAGGCATTTTGCTTTTTACCGAGTAAGGCGGTGATGGTGCCTTTTGATCGTGCAGTGTTTTTAAGGAGTCTGAGAAAGGTGCAGCGAAACAGTGCGGGGATGATAAGAGTTATGGGGAGTAGCAACATCAGAATCAAGCTGCTGAGAATTCTGGATAGGAGCTTAGGTGTAAGGCGGAGGAGGGTTTTGAGGTAGCCAATTTTCCCCATTTTTATAATCACGGAGTTGTTTTCCACACGTGAAAATCGTTGGAAAAACCATGAGGCTGTTGTTCTTTCCTTGGGGATTGTTTCGTACACTAGTGGTGCATTGGCAAATGTGCAGATCTCGTTGTGAACTTCTTGAGCGCGTAGAAAGAGTTCTTTGTCTGAGCCGCCGGTTAGGGCGAATTCTTCATTGAAACGTATTTTATGAAACTCTTTTCCGAACAGACGGCGGTGGAGAAGTACATTACAGGTTGAGACCACTCTTACTGACCCGCCTTCTTCGTGCGTGAATTTTTTGTAATGCAATAGCGGTGAGGTGAGCCATGGCGTGCACTCGTACTCATTAATAACATTTCCTTGGATCGCTGCCGACTGGTGTTTTTCTTGGGCTAAAATGAGATCCTGTACCCAGGTTGGTGCAGGTTTTTCGTCGTCATCTAAAAAGAGGCAGAAGTCGTAGTTTTTTTTATCAGCAGTTTCTAAAATAGCATTGCGGGCGAAGGGGATTCCTCGCTCTAGGCATTGCTGGAACGAGAACTGTAGCTTACCGTTCTCTTTTTCAAATGCTTGTGTAAGTGTGTTGGGAAGTGGTTCGCTATCATTATTGATGACTAAACAAGTGGTCTCGAAGTGCTCAGGAAGTTCTAATCCTAAGAAAGATTCAAGACAGCTTTGGAGCATCAAGGGTCGCTGGTAAGTACAAAGACCGATGAGTATTTTGATAGGTTGCATATAAAAAGGAAATCAATGAGCGGTGGCTTCGAGCGGAACTCTATAAGCATTCAGGTAGATAGTCGAGTGCTGTGAGTTAGATCTGAGGAGTTGTTTCGCGAAGTTACCCGGCTGGAGGTGGTTTTTATAATACTCTTGGGCTGAAAGTCTCATTTCACCTATTTCTTCGCTTGGCATGTTGAGTGCTTTATTGAGCACTTCGATTAAGCTGGATTCGCAGCTGTATATCAAGCAGTCGGCACCACCTGTTAGTGGCGGGCTTAGGTACTGAGGGTATTGGAGAATGGGGATGGATCCAGCAGCGAGAGCCTCTATGAGGTTGTGGCAGAGAGGCATTTCTACTCCTGGGCATGCGAAGTAAAAGTCGCTAAGCGCTAGGGTTTGAATCCATTGCTCACTCGGAATGGGGAGGTCTTGAGTGGTGGCGATAGTAAGTGTGTTAGGGCTGCCTGCTGGTGGGGCTAGCTGGTCTAGTGAAAGTGGCCGGCGTACGCGCTCTGTGCCAAGTGAATTTTCTGCGATACTAAGGGCTTTAACACGGCTGAGCACATTATACTTTTCAGCAAGCACTAGAGCGTCGTATTTGGGGGCTTTAGCATTGCCTGCGAAGAGGAGGCTCATTGCTCGGGGGAGAGTAATGCCTACATTCTTTAGGAAACTTTCGACTTGTCCGCTCTCGTGGACGTCTGGATGGACAAAGAAGGGGAGGCTGAAGCTGTTCAGAGAATCTACGGGCGGGCGAACCTGGTCATAGACCACACTGATGACTTTGGCCGATAGAGCAGTGTGGTTCTCGGCGTTGTCGGTGAGTAGGATCTCGCAGGTGCTAGGGATTTCTTTCAGTGGAACAATACTAAACTGGTGGGAGAGGAGGAGTTTTTTACAGGCTTTGATCTCCATTGTGGCAAGAAATCGAAAGCGGTCGGTATACGCGATAGCGTAGCCCATCGCCTCGAATTCTGTAACCAGATGGTAGAGATAGCGGCCCGTAACATTGTCGATTTTGATTGATTTAAAATCGATGACGCAGAGTGGTTTATCCTGTGGTATTGAGGTCGCGGCCTTTCTAGCGCTCACCGCCGAGCGCCGGTGTGACGGGAGGATGTAGCTACGAAAGTGGCGAATGTTGTGCTCTATCTTTTTCCTTAGGGACATGGACTACGAGCGTTGTGGTTGTTTGAGTAAGCCGTCTGGTGACCAAGTGGCTTTACTAGAAATGGTGCTTTGGCGAATGGCCAAGTTCTTATCAAGGGCGTCTTGATTCACGTAACCACGGGCGTGGTCTAAATGGATCAGCACTGCTCTGTGGCGGAGTTGTTTAGCTTTATGGCCAAGGTTGAGTAGGCGTTCTCCCATTTCTCGGTCTTCTCCACCATATTGCATTTTTTCGTTGTGGCCGTTGACGTGGAGGATGTCAGCTTTCCAGGTGGACGCGTTACAGCCGTTCCAGGTGGGCTTGGTCGTTGTTAAAGTGTCGGCGAGTTTATCCCAGGGGGAGGATGTGCTAATTTTGAGTCTGCTAGAAAAGCTTTTGAGGCCGTGTTTTTTTAGCCAAGCAACGTCGAATGCCCGACCTGAACTGATGTCATCTTTATTGATGAGTTTACTCAATGCCATGGGGAGCTTGCAGTAGCCGCCAGAGATGAAGTGGCCCTTTTCAGCGTGGGCCGCGTGAGTTTCGATAAAATTAGGGAGCGGGATACAGTCGCCATCAGTAAAGATGAGATAATCTCCAGTGGCCTCAATCGTCGCGGTGTTGAGGATTTGGCATTTCTGAAATCCGTTGTCGGGGTGCCAGCAATGGGTGATTTTAAGCTTAGAAGTTGCTAAAAAGTCCTCGATAAGCTGTTTTGTTTCATCGCCAGAGCCGTCGTCTGCAATCACTATGTCAAACTCCTCATAAGTTTGCTCCTCAAATCCCCAGAGAGCTTTCTGAAGCCACTCTGGGTTATTGTAGGTGCTAAGGATGACAGAGATGTTCATGAGAGGTGATCGTGATTATTATCGCTGGTAGGGTGGAGCGATTAAGCGTGTGTATAAATACTGAGTTGACGCTGTTTTAGCAAGCCTAGGGGGGATAAATCCCTGTTAGTTTATTTCACTTCAGCCCTTTGGTGTGGAACTCGATAGGCATTCACGTAGAGGGTGAGTTCGTTGGAGCTGTGGTCGAGCAATTTCTTAGCAAAGCTTCCTGGTCTCAAATAGTCAGCGTAAAACTGCATAGCACCTTTGCGTAATCGGGCAACTTCCTCGGGTGAGGCAGTCAGGGCAAATTCAACGACGGATGTGAGTGATTCGGCGTCGTCAAATACGAGGCAGTTCTTCGAGTGTTCGAGGTGTGGTTGTAAGTACTGAGGGTACTGGAGAATTGGGATGGAGCCAGCGGCTAGGGCTTCGATTAAGTTGTGGCAGAATGGCATGTGGACTCCAGGAGTCGCGAGGTAGAAGTCTGCCATGGCTAAGGTTTTTAGCCATTGCTTTTTAGGTATACTGCAGCGTGGGTATGATGAGAGTGTGAATGCGGGTTCGTGAGGGGAGTCGAAAAGGTTTTCGTATGACTTTGGTTTATAGAATTGTTCAGCTGGGAGGGTAGCGCGTAGAGTTTCTAAGCAACGATGGCGGCTGAGGATTTTGTAGCGGCTAGGGAGCAAAGGGTTATCGTAAGTAGGGTACTTATCGCCTCCAGCAAACAGGATTTTCATACAGCGATCATTGGCATTGAGGTCCGCTAGGTTTAGGCGGCTTAGTTGGCCACTGTCGTGGACGCGCGGGTGCATGAAAAATGGCAAAGTGAATGCATTTGGCTCAGATGAGTCGGGGAGGATCTCTTCATAATCTACAACGATTACATTCTGATTTGGGTTGGCTGGTCTGAATTCCACGTCAGTGACGACTACGCTAGCTTGCGGATAGGTGCGTGCTGGAGGGATGATGCTAAAGATGTGATTTAGCAGAAGTTTCTTGAATCTCTTTTCTGTGAATGTAGCCAAAAATCGGAACCTATTGGTAAAGCAGATGTGGTATCCTTGTTCTTCAAAATCGGTGATGATGTGATGCATGTAGCGCCCGCCAACATTATCGATTCGAACTGATTGGAAGTCGAACACGCAGAGAGGTTTCCCTTGTGGGAGGGGGACTGACTTGGCCCGAACTTGTCTAGCTGCTGTGTAATGCGAAGGGGCAAAATAGCTACGGAAGCGCCGAATAAGCGATTCGATTTCCTTTCCTAATGGTTTCATTATTTGTGATTAGCCGATTTACTTAGTCAGTGGTGAGATAACCTAATAGGGCTGACCTTATTTCCAATAGCGGTGGAGCCAGAAGACATCGAGTATATGTGCACTGAAGTCACGCTGGTAGCTCATAGTGATGTGTTCGACGACTTCATCGGTTGTTAGTTTTTTATCAGGTAAATTGATAGGAAGTATGTCGATCGTCCACCTACCTGGGGAGAGCGAGTAGACAGAAAGTGTGAATAGCGGGGCACCAGTACGTAAGTGGAGTACAGCGGGTAGTTTGCTGCGAGCTGATTTTTTCCCAAAGAATAGACGGTTGTTTTTCTTTGGTCGTCCAGATCGTTGGTCGGCGAGAATGCCAAGGACTCCTCCCTCACGAATGAAGGTGCTGAGTTTTCCAATGGAAGTGGATTTAGGGAACATCTCGCAGTTGTATTCCTTGCGCTGATTGGCGACATAGTCATCGGCAGCCTTACTGTCGAGAGGTCGGTAGATGGCTCCGAAGCGCTCAGGAGTGGGGTCCACTAGAGGCATGAGTTTGCTGAGGATTTCCCAGTTTCCCATGTGTGCAAGGCAGAGGATCGCGCCAGAGTTATCTTTTACTGCTTGATGGAAGCTTGGGGCAACATTGATGTCGATCACTTCCGCAAGCTGCTTGGGTTTCATGCCGTATGTTTTAAGTGTGCAGGCTAGGTTGGCAATGTTGCGCTGAAATATCGATTCTGTTAATTCCGGGGTAGGGGAGAAGGCTTGAGTATGCTTAGCTACGACTGCCATGTTGAAGTCAACGATGGCTCGGCGTTTTGGCATGAGACGGTAGCAGAGAGTGCCAAGGCATTCACCAATGTTCCATACGGTCCGCACGCTGATGAAGCGGAAGACGGTATTTACTAGAAAGAGGGTGAGAAGTATCGGTATGGCTTTGAGACGATCGAGCATGTGAGTAGGCGGTGAATTCTTGGCTATCAAAAGGATTTGTCAATGCCGTGGTTTTCAGTGAGTGAGGCTTGTTATTGCGTGTCTTCCTAGACTAGTCTCCTAAGTATGGTTCCTTTGTTAGCTCTTTTGATTATTGTGATAGTTTCGCTCCTCGTTGTACGCGTGGGGACTAATGCTCTAGCGTTGACTGGAATGTCGCAGGAGGCTGCGAGGTTTCAGGCGGCATCCGCTTTTTTTGGTGTTGGCTTTACTACGTCTGAAGCTGAGATGGTGATGCGTCACTCGGTAAGACGTGGGGTTATTCTAAAGTTGATCATAGCAGGTAATGTGGGACTCACGTCAGCTATGGCAACTTTGATTGTGACATTTGTGGCGAATGATAAATCCGGGGAAATGAGTCATTTACTCCAGGCTTCTTTGACTGTTTTGGGGATTACGAGCGTGGCCTTTTTATTCAATTTAAAAATCATTAAGAAACCAGTGGATGCGCTTATGATCCGTTATCTAAAGTCCTCAGGAGTGGTGAGAGCGATGGACTACGAACTCTTGCTCAAGGTCGAAGAAGGATTTTCTGTTTCTGAGGTGACGATCAGCCCAAGTCACCCATGGTGTGGGAAGAAGCTTATGGAGTCTCGGCCCTCCGACTGCGGAGTGGTGGTTCTCAATGTGCGTCACGCCGACGGTGGTTTCACTGGGGCTCCAGATAAAGATTTCAGGCTCCACTCAGGTGATGAGTTGATGATCTATGGTGCCGATGCATCTGTCGCCAAGGTGGCTAACAATATGTCAGAAGAAGGAGATATCGAGTAGACTGAGGTTCGTCGCTCTTATAGTGCGACTAAGTTACGACTTGGCCTTGACTGGTTCAAGGACTTCTACCTTACACTTAACGACGCCGTCGCGATGGAAATCGAGGTGATTTCCATGTGAAATACCTACTGCGACATCGATGATGCGACCTGGCTTATAGGGGCCGCGGTCGTTGATGCGGAGGATTTTACTTTTGCCGTTTTCTAGGTTAGTGACGCGTACTCTAGTGCCCATTTTGAGTTTTTTATGGGCGGCTGTGTGGCCGTGGTTACGAAATTTCTCTCCGCTGGCAGTGGCTGAGCCAAAATTTGTTCTCACCGAGTACCAGGACATTTTCCCAGTTTCGACAGTGGCGACTCTATACTTTTTGTTGTCAATTTTGACGGTAGCACCTTTTGAACCAACTAGGCTGGTACAGCTGTTGAGGGTCAAAAGACTGAGCAGAGAGAGTGTGATGATACTTTTCATAGTGCGTTGACCTTTAGATCTAAAGCGCTGTGCTCTGCTGATCTGTCTATGAGTTAGAGAAAAAAGGCGCCTGCAGATGAGGCGCCTAGAGATTGTTTGGAGTGAGCTTACTCCTCAGTTTTTTTCTTGGCCGTTTTTTTAGCTGCTTTTTTAGCGGTTTTCTTGGCAGCCTTCTTAGCGGTCTTTTTCTTCGCTTCACGCGGTGGGAACTCGAAGGACGGGCGCCCGTTGTTGAAGTCAAAGATGAGGAAGGCTTTAAACTTACGCTTGGTGCGGTTCGAGATGAAATCTTCCATCAACGAGGATTTCTCTCCTTGGAAAATTTTGACTGCGTCTTCTTTCGAGATTGGTTGCTGCAGCAGCATTTTAGAAACCTTCATGCCATTTGGAGCCTTCTTGTTCTTGGCTTCAGGGACGAAGTAAGATTTCTCAGTCTCGTAGATTTTGACCACTTTCTCGTCGAAGGTCATTTCGCCGATGATCATGTCGTCGGTGAGGTCTTCCATATCTTCTTCATCGCGGTCGAAGACGAAGGCGACTTTGAATTTCTTGTCGATTTCGAGACCGGCATCGAATGGTCGGTTAAAACGTGAACGGAAGCCGCTGAGTGGGCCGACAAACATCTTGGTGAAGAGTTCGCGAGCTTCCTCTTCAGCGAGAAGACGGTTGGCGATGTACTTGGTGACTTTGAATCCACATTCTGGCTCCATGCACTCGTAAGTCGCATCGGTTTGTTTGAGCGTGGTGGCTCCGCATTTCGGACATGGGGCTTTGATCTCAGGGAAAACCTTGTTCTTCAGCTCCGTTGCATGGCCTTTAGCGCGCTCTACAATGTCTTTGGTGAAGTCGATGATTTGCTCCATGAAGACGGGGCGCTCGAGCTTGCCTTGCTCCATCTGGCGTAGCTTGCTTTCCCAGTCACCGGTCATTTCTGGTGAGGTGAGGCCGGTTGCTCCGATCTCATGCAGGGTCTCGATAAGTTTCAGTCCGCTGGCAGTCACGTGGATTTCACGTCCATCGCGGGCGATGTATTTCTGGCGAATTAGCGCTTCGATAGTCGCCGCGCGGGTGGCTGGAGTTCCGAGGCCGCGATCAGCCATTGCTTCGCGTAGCTCTTCGTCGTCGATGAGCTTGCCAGCTCCTTCCATCGCGGAGAGGAGTGTGGCTTCGTTGTAGCGCGCAGGTGGCTTAGTCTCGTCTTCTTTGACGGAGATTTCTTCTAGTTGGGCATCTTCACCTTCGGAAACTGGACAGAGTTCGTCCTTGCCTGCTGCGACACCGACTTGGCGGCCGTAGACTGCGAGCCAACCGGGCTCAACGAGTACTTTACCAGTGGTGAGAAAAGTGTCTGAGATGCCTTCAGCATGTGAGATTGTGGTTTCGCGGCGGGTGTTCTCAAAGATTGCAGGTGGGAAGAACACTGCAAGAAATCGCTTTGCTACGAGGTCAAAAAGTTTTTGTTCAGGCTCGGAAAGTTTGACGACTCGTCCTGTAGGAATGATCGCAAAGTGATCGGAGATCTTAGCATTGTTGAAGATGCGCTTGGTTGGGATCAGCCGGTTGTTGGTCTGAATATCTTTAGCGAATGGCGCGAGTTCAGCGTGGTCTTTACCGATCGAGTCGATGGTGTTGCTGACGATGCCGACATAGTCCTCAGGGAGGTAGCGGGAGTCAGTACGTGGGTACGTGAGCATCTTGTGACGCTCATAGAGTGACTGAGCGAGCTTGAGCGTGCTGGTGGCAGAGAAGCCAAAGCGGGAGGACGCTTCACGCTGGAGAGTGGTGAGGTCGTATAACTGCGGAGATGCCTGCTTGGTCGGTTTCTTTGTTTCAGAAACACTGCCGGTCTTGCCTTCGCAGCGGTCTTTGATCGCTTGAGCGGAGGTGACTTCCCACAGGCGCTCGGCGCGTGAGTGCACGTTTCCAGCTTCTTTTTTCCAAGCTGTGTCGATCCAGCGGCCATCGTAGTAGCCCGCTTCAACGGAGAAGTTGGCGTGGACTTCAGCGTATGGAGTGGAGATAAAGGAGCGGATTTCCATTTCGCGCTTGGCGAGGATGGCGAGAGTAGGAGTCTGCACTCGGCCAGCGGATGTGATGTTGAAACCACCGTGGCGTGAGCGGAAACAAGTGAGGGCGCGGGTGGAGTTGAGACCAACGAGCCAGTCTGACTCTGAGCGGCACTTGGCAGCTGCTGTGAGGTTTTCCATTTCTGTGTCATCTCTGAGACCTTCCCAGGCGTCAAGAATCGCTTGGTTGGTCATTGAGCGCATCCAAAGACGCTTCACTGGCTTGTCTATTTTTCCTAGCTCGAGAATGTATTTGAAGATGAGCTCACCTTCACGGCCCGCATCACAAGCATTAACGATTGTGTCGATGTCCTTTCGACGGGCTAGGCGTAGAACTTGTTTGAGGCGAGCTTCCGATTGCTCGATCGGTTCGAGTTCAAAGTGTTTCGGCACAGCTGGGAGGACGTCGAACTTCCATGGGAGGTTCTTTCCATTCGGGCCGGTAGGCATTTTTAGCTGCACTAGGTGACCAACTGCTGAGGTGATGACGTGGGTGTCATTCTCAAAGTAGACATCACGTGCCTTTCCTTTTTTATCAAATTTAGCCATTCCCGGTGCTTTGGCCAGGGAGCGTGATAGGTCGGTAGCGACCGAGGGTTTCTCAGCAATGATTAGAGTCTTGGACATCCTAAGACTGGAATTAGGGCGCAAATGCGTCTTTGGAAAGGCAATTTTTTGTTTTGCCTCTATATAGGTGAAAAATGAATGGGTGCTAGAAGGTTGAAATCAGGGTGGTAGAGAACAGAATCTCATCCCTGTTGACCATTGAGTTCGTCGTCGTATGGAGGAGGATACTTCTCCACTAAACTTCTATTTTCTACAGATTGCGATTGCCAAGCGAAATTGAAGAGGCTTTATCATAGGGCTCATATGGTAGGACTTGATAGGCAACGCATGGCTGGAATTTTGTTCCCAGTATTTTCGATGAGGCGTGAGGGAGACTTGGGGATTGGCGATACGACAGCGGTGAAGCAATGCCTTGATTGGTTTGCGCAGCACCAAGTTGGGTTTTTACAACTCTTGCCGATCAATGTGACTGGGGGAGATCGCAGCCCGTATAGCGCAATTAGTTCCGTGGCCTTGGATCCTATTTATTTGGACCTAGAGAAAATAGAGGGAGTGGGGCCGGCGGTACTGAGTAAAGCTCGAGCCAGCTGTGGGGTGTCGCGTGTTGCGGCAACTGTCGATTACTCGACGGTGTGGGAGGTGAAACAGCGAGTTTTGCGACAGGCATTTAGATTTTTTCAAAACGCAAAAGAGGATGCGAACTTTGTCTCTTTTAAGAAAAAGCACAAGTCGTGGATTCGGCATTATTGTCTTTACTGCTGGTTGATCGATGAAGCGGGCGGACTAGAAGATTGGTCGCTCTGGCCGGCGGCATTTAACTCAACTGAAAAAGCGAAACGCTATGAGGCTAGTAAAAAGCGCAAGCTGCGTGCTGAAGTGTTAGCTGCGCAGGATTATTATGCGTGGGAGCAATGGCATGCCTTTTCTCAATGGGAAAGTGTGCGAGCTCATGCGGATGAAGTCGGGGTGAAGTTGATGGGCGATGTTCCGATTGGGGTGAGTTATGCAAGTGCCGATGTATTTTTTGAACCAGAGTGGTTTCACTTGGATCTCTTTGGTGGGGCACCGCCGGAAACTGAATTTAAAGCAGATCCGTTCACCACGAAGTGGGGGCAAAATTGGGGGGTGCCAGTGTATCGGTGGGATGCGATAGAGAAGAGTGACTACCGATGGTGGAGACGGCGTATTGGCGCGCTAAGTTCGGTTTTTCATCAATTCCGAGTTGATCATATTCTGGGATTCTATCGGATTTATAGTTTCCCGTGGCACCCGCGTAGGAACTCTGAGTTTCTCCCGCTGAGTGCCGAGCAGGCTGCGAAGCTGACTAAGGGGAGAAAACCTGGATTCTTCCCTCGTGATGACGATACGATGGTGCACAAGGCGCAGAATCTACTGGATGGCGACAAGTACATACGTGCTGTTGTTGATGCAGCGGTGGATGCTGTGGTTATTGGTGAAGATCTTGGGACAGTTCCAGATTATGTGCGACCACATTTGTTAGAGCTCGGGGTGGCTGGATTCAAGGTGTGCCATTGGGAGCTAGATTCTAGAGGTAAAGTGATACCGGCGGAAGAGTACCCAGAATGCTCGTTTGCCTGCTATAGTACGCATGACATGGCACCATTAAAAAAACTCTGGGAAGAGGCTCGGTATGATGCCCAGTCGGGTCCAGATAAACGAGACGCCGAGTTGAAGCTCAAAGCTCTTAGCCAATTTGCGGGACTTCCGGTTCAACGAAGGGGGAAAGAATACCCCGCGTATTCCCACAAACTAAAGAAGGCATTTCTTGAGGCTCTACTGAGTGCTGGCTCACGCTATGCTGCGATCCAGATCAATGAGTTAGTCGATAGCTCCGCTCAAATCAATTTTCCTGGTACTGTGGGTGACCATAACTGGACGTACCGAGTCAGTTGGGAGTTTGACTCCATCCCTAAGACTGTGCAGAGAGAAATGGATAAGCTGCAAAGGCTGATTACTAAATATGATCGCGGCGCTTAGTCCTTATCGAATAACTCCGGATTGTAACGTCGGAGCGCTTTACCGAGTCCTTCGGTATAATTTTTTGGGAATGTCCAGATTGGGATGCCCGGTTGCTTTTGAACTAGGCCTCTGTCTTGAGGCTTGGGACCGTACGCCAATGCCATTAGTAAGTCGCTGGTTACCCAGGGGCTTTTCCGTAAATATCCGTGGCCGTTGCCGGCTCTAGCAGCTTCTGCATTGCTGACATCGATGATAACAACTTGCGGGTTGTCTTTGAGGTAGCGCAGGCCTTGCTGGTCAAGACTATCAATATCAAAGGACTGACCTAGTCGTTCACGACTAGTGAGGAATCTTGAAAAGCTGAGAGCTTTGTCTGAGTCACTTTGGTAGACGAGAAACTGGTCCATGAGCTTATCCGCTCCATCGAGCAGGTATCCACCTACGAGTTTGCGGTCCACATCACCAGCAATGATGGCAACGGTACCAAGTTTGAGTCGGCGCTTATTCTCAGCTTTAGTTTTGCCATGTTGGAGGATGGCAAGGTCTCCCATGGCTCGCGTGACTACTCGGCTGCCAGCACTGTAGCCAATGATGTTGATTTTATCGACATTGGTGCGTTTGGAGAGAAACAGAATGAGGTCGCGAAGGTGGCGTGATGAGACCAGAGCAGTTTCTGTGTCTGAAACGTAGGCTAAGGTTTTTGGTGTCGATGGCCACGAGTAGGCGATAAACACTCCATCATAGGCAAGGAAGTGCCACATCTCAGCGGTGGTTAGAATCGGGTTTTCGAAGGTGACTTTATATCCGTGGACGAAAATGTTGATGGTTTTTTGTTTAGATTTAGCGAGTTGTTGGTTGATCTCTTTGATGTATCGATTGGTGGCTGATTTAGCACTTTGGCGATCTGCATCGGTGACTTTGGAATAACGATGAACAGATTGATCTAGCAGGCCGTATTCGTCGATGCCTTTGACCTTGATAGGAAATTTTTCCGTCCGAGTTTTGAGTAAAGAGATCTTCCTCGCATCTTGCCAGGTGAGGTCGTCACGGCCGGTCTCGATCTGTGCTCGGCCGAGGCGTATGGCATTCCCCCTTTTGCTAGAATAGAATTGTTGCTTATCCTTCGCAGTCGCAGGTCGGCGGTCTGTGGCGTAGAAAATTTTATCAACGAGGGTGTCTCCAACACGGTCAAACTCGTTAGGCAACTTTAAGCCCGTGTCGGTGAAGGCGGCAGGGGCTGGCATGAGATCGAACACTAATGGTCCATTGCTGCCGCAAGAAGTGAGGAGAGCAATGAGCAGGATGAAAAGAGAACGATACTGGCGCATGAGGACTTCTGTAGCGAGAGTTCAACGCTGTGTCGAGACTGGACACGAAAAAGCCCGGGGACAGATGTTCCACGGGCTCTGGGTGTTACGCTCTGAGTGGACGGAGCCTAGAGGCTTTTGAGGCACTCTTGGATAGCGTCGAAGTTTGGCATGTCGCTAGGGACTTCGAGGACTTCTGCGTATTGGACGATGCCAGCTTTATCTACTACGAATGCAGAGCGCTTAGGGACACCACCCATGATGAGGTTTTTCTCAGGAAGGAAGGACTCGTATGCAATGCCGTATGCCACTGTGGCTTTGTGCTCGTAGTCCGAAAGGAGAGTGAGGGAAATGCCCTCTTTCTCAGCCCATGCCGCTTGGGCGAATGGGTTGTCGCCAGAGATTCCTAGAACTTTAGCATCGAGCGCATTGTAGGTGCTGATGTTCTTTGAAATGTCACAGAACTCAGCGGTACAACCGCCTGTGAAGGCCATTGGGACGAAGAGTAGTAGGAGGTTAGACTCACCGATGACCTCGGAGAGTGTGAGTGTCTCTGGGCCGTTTTCGCCGAGAGTTACAAGTGTGAAATCTGGTGCTTTGTCGCCGACTTTGATGCTCATTTTAGTAGTGGTTAGATCTTAGAATATTAAATTTAGAATTGTTCTAAACAATGAATTGATAATGGTCATAGCTGCTGGTTGATTGCAAGATCCTTTACGGGTGGAGAATCGCTTAAATCGTAGGTGCAGTCAGTATTGAATCTTGACCCACGGCTGGGGCGTGTGACTATTTCCAACCCAACGATTATGGACCAAGAACAATTATTTCAAGAAATCCTCATGGCGCGTCTACGCGTCTACGCTGCCGGTGATCCTACACCTTTGCAGAAGCTTGAGATTGCCGAATACGACTGCGAAGTCTGGGCAAAGCGAGAAGATCTCGGTCCTATCAAAGCCTACAAATGGCGTGGCTCCTACAATGCGATGGCAGCGCTGTCTCCAGAGCAACGCGCTAAAGGGATCGTAGCAGCCTCAGCCGGAAATCACGCGCAAGGCGTTGCCCTTGCTGCTCGGAAGCTTGATTGCCGAGCCATCGTTTACATGCCTATTTCCACTCCTGAGGTGAAGCAACGTGAGGTGAAGCGTCACGGCGGCGATAATGTTGAGATCCGTCTTGTGGGTGACTCCTATGATGATGCTGGAATAGCTGCGCGCAAGTACTGTGACGAGGCTGGTGCTGAGTACGTCCACCCGTATGACGATATCATTACCATGGCTGGGCAGGGCACAGTCGCTGATGAGATCGTGATGAGCGGGCAAGGACCATTTGACCGAGTCTACATCGCTATTGGTGGTGGAGGATTGGCTGCAGCAGTGAGTTGCTGGCTGAAGAAATATTGGCCGGACTGCAAAGTGATCGGGGTCGAAGGCGAAGGCCAGGCCTCGATGAAAGCTGCGATTGCTGCCGGCAAACCCGTTGAGCTCGAATATCTCGATGTTTTCTGCGACGGCACGGCTGTCAGAAAAGCTGGGACCAATACTTTTAAGATCTGTAACGAGCTGCTCGAAGAAGTCGTCACAGTGAGCAATGACGAAGTCTGCCACGGAGTTCGCCGACTCTGGGAAACAGTCCGTGCTATTCCTGAGCCGAGTGGAGCAATGGGCTTGGCGGCGATTGCAAAGGATTATGCCGCGGGAAAAATCAAGCCAGGCGAGAAGGTGCTGAGCATCATCAGTGGTGCAAACATGGACTTCGCTCAACTATCCAATATTTCCAGACGGGCAGGAATAGGCTCTAAGCAGCGCAGATTTCTACGTGTACCGATCCCTGAAGGGAATGGTTCGCTACTCGGTTTCCTTAAAGATCTTCCAGAGGAGGTCAGCATCGTTGATCTCCAATACGGGCGCGTTGGCACAGAGATTCAGTACCCAGTGTTAGGTATGATTGGCTCTGCAGATGACTACGCAAAAGTAGATCAATTACTTGAGCTCCGCGGAGTCACCGCAGCGGATGTTTCTACCGAGGAAATCGTCGGCTACCGGATCATCAACTACGAGCCTGAGCTGTTCACTTACCCTCTCTTCGTGAATGTAGAATTCCCTGAGCGCGCTGGAGCATTCCAGCAATTCATGGACAAGGTCAGCGAATTCGCCAGCCTATGTTATTTCAATTACGAATACTCAGGTGAGCGCGTCGGTCGCGCCCTTGTGGGTATGGACTTCGAAAATGAAGCAGCCAAGGAATCCTGCACTGCTTTACTCGCTGAAATGGTCGGTGGAGACATCCGCGATGTCCGACCAGTCAGTGACGAAACGCTGAAGAGATTGTTAGGCTAATTGCTCGTACTTCAGGATCTTACCGAGCCACTGCTTTATCGGTGAAGGGGATGATACGAGGGCGAGCATTGGATACTTTAGCCGGCTGTAAACGCTGGCGCATGGCGTCACTAGCTGAGATAGGCTGTGAAAGACTCTCGTAGGAATTGAGACGCATTTCTGTGGCTTCAATGTCGACGTCGTTTGTGAGCAATTGCTCGATCGCGAGGTCACCCAGAAAATGCATGTCCTGAGTGAGCTGGAGCGGATTTCCTTCGAGAAGCTGAAAGTCGATTTCGACTTCAATCGCAGGGAACGGGCAACCGTGTTCGTGAAGAGCGAGTAAGAAATGCTGCTGGAAACAACCGAGGAGGCGAGCGAGATCATTACTGCGATCCACCATGATGAGGCTAAATTTGCTCACGGCATTGGTGAAAAGGAAGAGGTGCTCGAGCTGGTCGTCAGTGCTGACGAGGTGCTCACAACGCCAGAGCGCTTTCCAGTTTGAGGAAAGCGGTGTGGAGTTGTCACTCTCGATGTCTTGCGGGGAGATGTCGAAGTGAGATTGCACTTCGTCGCTGAGATAGAGTTGGATTTGCATAGCAGGGTATCCAAAAGGCCTAAACCTTAAGGATTACATACTCTGCTAAGCTCTCATTGAGTTAGAAAGAGATTTATTCAACAATTAGAAATCCGCTGGGATTCCCTATTTCTCTGTAACTAACTGACACTTGATAGGTTTTCTAACTGAAAAATGGGAGTTTTTTGTAAATTTGAGGCATTTAGATCGACTGTGAAGCTGATGAACCAATCGTTTTTTTCGTCTGGATCGCAAAGGATCTGAGTCACTTTCCAGTGATTTGAGTCAGATGATTGGTCGATCTGAGTGTGCTTCATATTGCGCGCGTCTGGGTCGAGACGAATGCTGTGGTGCTCGGAGTCGAAGTAGGCATCGATGATCGGATTGAGTCGATTTGTCGTCCATGCCACTCCTTCAGGGTCATTTGGCTGAAATTGCTGCAAGAAAGCTGGGATGTCGTCGTAAGAAAGGTGCTTGAGGGCTGTCAGAGATTTCTCACGCACGAGTTTTATGAATTTCTTCTTCTGATGAGTCAGTGGGCGCTCGGCAGCTTCTTTTTGCTTAGCTTCCTTTTCTTCGAGGAAGTCAGGGTTACGCATCAGCTCCCACTCATCGATGAGTGAGGAATCAACTGAGGTGACGTGGTCTTTGAGGTAGGCTTCGGCTTCGAGTAGTGTGTCGTTTTTCAGGTTTGGCGGGACAGTTTGTGCCAGCACTTTATAGACCTCGGAAAGGTGACGCAGGAGGATGGCCTCAGAGCGTTCTAGTTTGTAGTCTTTGATGTAGTCCTCGAAGTCCATGTATTCCTCGAACATTTCGCGTGCAATAGATTTCGGGCGAATTCCTTCGGACTGGACCCATGGGTGTTTGGCTCGGAATTTGTTGAAGGTGTCGTAGATGAAATCTTTTCCAGGTTGTGGGTAGGTGACTTCTTCGAGTCTTTCCATGCGTTCATCGTAGCTGACTCCTTCCTCACGGAGTTCGGCTATGAGTGCGCCCTTTGCTTTGCTGAGTTGTGCTTTTAGCAGGGCTGCTGGATCTTCGAGTATCGACTCTATGAGAGAAATGACCTGTAGCGCGTAGTTCGGGTGTTCGCTGTCGAGCTCTGGGATGGTTTCTAGTAAATAGAGACCAAGTGCCTGATTCATGGTGAAATCATCCTGCAGGTCGAGGTGGAGTTGAACTTTTGGCGAGCTTGGCCCGGGCTGGCGATCGGCTGGGGGGATGATGGTCAGCACACCACCGCGAACGAGGGCGATGAACATTTTGGCCGCTTGCTGGCGGAGCTTTTTCTTTGATGCCTCGGTTTCGTGGCAATCGTTGATGAGCTTCTTGAGCGCTGCACAGCCGTCCTCATTCTTGCGGCTCAGCAGATTGAGTATCAGGTTGTGGCGCAGGCGGAAGCTGGATTTAAGTGGCTCGGGGGCTGAGGATTCTAGCTTTTCAAAGGTGTTTTGGTTCCATGAAACGAAGCCGAAATCTGGAGCCTTCTTTTTGACGACTTTTTTCTTCTTAGTCGACGCCGCAGCTTTGGCTTCGAGCTTGAGGTTATCGATCACGTGCTCGGGTGCTTGGGCGACGACGAATCCACGGTCGTCGAACCCACGGCGGCCAGCACGACCGGCAATTTGCTTGAAGTCGCGGACCGTGAGGATTTTCACCCCAGAGCCATCGAACTTACAGAGCTGGGTGAAGAGGACCGAGCGGATCGGGACGTTGACGCCAACGCCGAGAGTGTCAGTACCGCAGATGACCTTGAGCAATCCGCGCTGGGTGAGTTTCTCTACGAGAATGCGGTATTTGGGCAGCAGGCCGGCATGGTGGATGCCGATGCCGTGGCGCAGCATCTTGCTGATTTCTTTGCCGTAGGGTGATTTAAAATTCGCGTTCTGCAGAGCCTCAGTGAGTTTATTTTTCTCTTCCTTACTGCAGAAATTGTGTGAGAGGAGGTCTTGCGCTGACTCGGCGGCCGCGCGTTGGGAGAAATGCACTAGGTAGACTGGAGCTTTGTCCTTTTCTACCAGTTCGGCGACTTTTTCTACCAGAGAGGTTTCTGAGTAGTCAAATTCTAGTGGCACTGGTCGTTGGTCGGACTGGACAAGAGCTGTCTCAACTCCCGTAAGCTCGGTCAGGCCTTTTTGGAAAAAATGGGTGTCGCCGATAGTGGCGGACATCAAGGTGAAGCGAGCTTGGGGGAGGGTGAGTAAGGGGATTTGCCACGCGATGCCACGTTCCGCGTCGGAATAGTAATGGAATTCGTCCATGATGACGTCGTCGACCTTGGCCAATGCTCCGTCACGTAGAGCGAGATTTGAAAGAATTTCTGCGGTGCAGCAAATGATTGGAGCGGAAGGGTTGACCGTGGCGTCGCCAGTGATCATGCCGACGTTGTCTGGGCCGAAGGTGTTACAGAGCGAAAGGAATTTTTCGTTCGCCAGCGCTTTGATCGGAACCGTGTAGTAGGAAATACGGCCAGCACAGTACGACTTGTAGTGTTGCGCTAGAGCCACCATGGATTTACCTGATCCAGTGGGCGTGTTGAGAATGACGTTGTTGCCCGCAAATATCTCTAGGATTGCTTCTTCCTGGTGGTCGTAGAGTTCAATCCCAGATTCCATCACCGTGGTGAGGAAATGGTTGAGGGCGTCGTCGTTGTCGAAGTCTCCCGCTGGCTTGGTCAGTTGCATGGGGGAGTGATACGGGAGGAGTGAGAAGTGGGAAGGAAAAAGTGAGACCGAGGGTTTAGTTTGTGAAGTTAGCCGGCGTAAGATAGCCTGCTGCCTTCATGCTACTGGATCACGTAATCACCTCAGCTAACAATTCTCCAACAAGCCTTTTTGATACGTGCTACGTTTATTTTAACTGGATTGAGGCAGTGAGTTGGCTTTGTTTGGCCACTTATATTTGGTGGCGATTTCTGAAACATAGGAGAACCAAGTTGGAGCTCATCTATGGATTTTACATCTTTGTGTTTGGTGTGACAGATGTACTCGAAGTCTACCAACTCACTTTGGGATTATTTCTAACAAAGGCCCTGGTGCTGCTGAGCATCCTAGTCTGCCGTTACTATGTGGTCCGCGAGTATCGTGATGAAGGATACAAGGTGTGATGGGGGAATTATACCATCTTCACAGTTATACTGGATCAATAGAGGTGTTCTGATTCTTTGTAATTGCAGCGGAGCTGATTTTGAGAGGGCTAAATAGAGCCTGTCCCAAAAAAGAGAGAACTTAGATTTCGGAAGCCTTGCGCCTAAAACATTAGCCGGATGATGGAGTCACACAGCTCGAACGTCATTTTTTACCGTGTTTTTGAGTATTTGAGCTCTAGTTACGACGTCTGGAGCTATTCCAAAGCACGGGTCTTCCTCAGGGTTCTAAAAATTGACCAGCACCGGATCTTCCTGATAGTCACCGACTCCGTCAGGCGGCATTCCGGGCATCCTGCCCAAGCTCTTTGGACAGTTTAGCTTGGCCAAGTCGGGCAAGAACCCACAGGTTGTGACTCAATACCGCCCAGCCAACCATCATTTCTCGATGTTCAAACCCTTTCGCCCGGGACGGTGCTCCCATGAAGTTTCGTATGATGATGCTCACTCGGGCTTCGGTTCCCTCTCGCCTTTTGAGACCTTCGCGCATCCCGGGTTCATTGATTAGACGCTCGGTGAGGACGCCTACCTCACGAGGGCAGAGTCCACTGCGAATGTTTAGAGTCTCCAATATTTTTTTCTCGTTGGCTGCACTATGCAGCCCTCGGTCTCCCCAGGCACTTTTAACGGGTAAATTTTGTTCA
>CAXMPP010000005.1:0-43766 GCA_964195395.1 uncultured Thermodesulfobacteriota bacterium | reverse complement strand
TGGACAGCTCTAGTTGTCACTCTGATGCGTGATCGGGCGAGGCACGGCATGAGCTAATGGAAGTGTGGGTACTGGTCTCATCTAGTTTGTATCCAAGGTGTTTAAAAATTATGACAACTGCGGGCATATCCTTAGTCTCAACTATGGCTTGATGAGCATTTTTGTTCCAAAGACGAGGAGTGTGATGCCAAAGATTCGAGTCAGGGTGGTGGATTGGAGACTCTGCATGAGGTCTGAGCCCCACCATGCTGCTAGCGCAGCTCCTGCTGCAGCGCAGAGTACAATGCGCCAATCAACGAGACCGGCCTTTGAGTTGTTAGTGGTTGCGACTAGCGCTGTAATGATGATGATCGCGAGTGATGTGGCTACCGCTTGTTTGTGCTCCAGACCCAATAACTGAGTGAATGCAGGCACCATGACGATGCCTCCACCAATGCCGCACAGAGCGCCGAGAAGTCCAGCGGCGGCTCCAACAGAGAGGCTAATAAGGAGGGTTTTCATCATTTATCTGCGTCTTTGCTTTGCTGTGCTCATGAGTTCTACGACTAAGCGGTGGAGCACCATGCGGTGGTCTAGGCCTGAGCTGACGAGTGAGTGGTCAGCCTGGAGACAAGATTCCATGGATTTCTTCAAGGCTGGAAATGGAAATGCTTGCGCGTCTTTTGCTGCGAGAAAGAGTGGGTAGGCATTGACCCCACCGGCCTTTTTCTGAGGAAGCCAAGCTCGATCCATTTCTGGAAGGCGATTGAGCGCATCGGCGAATGCATTGTAGTTATGCGTTGGGAGTTTCATGTTCTCTCCGGCGGCTCGTGCCATGAAAAGATTACGGATCGTAGGGATCAGAGAAGCTCGGAGGATGGCGATAGCTGACTCACCTCGGTCTAATTGTTGGTCGATCAGCTCTAGCGCTCTTACTCCATCACGGCGTTGCAGTGCGCGTCCAGCCTCGAAGACGAGTCCAGCTCGAGAGAGCGGGACCATCTGGCGAATATCATCGAGCTCTACTGTGCGACGGTCTTTGCCAAGGAAAAGGTCGAGCTTGTTGATTTCAACATTAATTTGGCGCGTGTCCTCACCGGCAAGCATGACAAAAAGTTCCATCGCTTCGCCTGTGAAATTGAGATCGAGTTCTCTAGCGCGTTTTTGCACCATCAGGCCAACTTGTTCCTGCCAGCCGTCTTTTGAGGTGTCGAGCTTGTTGAGCTCTTGGAGGGTGGCATTATCTTTTACCCACTTATAGAAACTGCGTCGCTTGTCGATTCCTGTGGCAGAAAGGATGAAGGTGCAGTCATCACCGAGACCTGCGCTGAGAGTGTCTTTGATGGCTTCTACTCCCAGCTTAGCGCGTTCGGCCTCGCTGGTTCTATCGGAGCCCATGAAGGTTGCCCGCTTGAGCCAGACAACTTTGCCTCCACCAAAAAATGGCAGGGTTTGGAGCGCTTGAATGGTCTCGTGTGAGATGTCGTGAGCGTGTTCAGCATTGTCAGCATTGCCGTCAATGATGTCATTGGCGAAGTCATCGCCTTCGGCAGGCTTGAGCTTGTTGAAGAGTTTGAGTGCGGCTTCTGCACAGGCGCCGTCGTCTGTGCCGTAGATGACGTAAATATTGTTAGCTGGCATTATTAGTCGAGGATGTACTCCAGCAAGATGGACTGGAGGCTAGTATAAAAATGGTAGCGAATGATGGCGGCCTTGAGGGCTGGGTCTTCAAACTCTATGTTGTCTTCCTCTTCGGTAAGGTCATCAAATTTACTTATTTCAAAGCGCTCTTCTAGCGAAAGCCTAGCCTGGTTGATAGCGCCGAACCAAGTGTTAGCGTCTTCAGCCTTGATGAAAAGCGAACCAGTGAGGTCCAGAGCTTTCTCTGCAGTACTGATTGAGCGGGAGACGTGAATGATCTGGCTACTGAACTGATCTGCTAGTTCTGGGGTGATGAGTTCTGCCCAGTCTTCATCTGCGGCCATGTAGAGTGCTAACTTGTCAGCAAGGGGTTCATCAGGCATCTGACTTGCGTCAGTGCAGATCATTTCTAGGACCAACCAGTCGGTGGCATTTTCAGCATCGATCCGCAAGCTGCGGTCAAGTGTGGGTGCAACTCTCATTGTGCTTTTTGGATGGTGGCTTTGAGTTGGTGGCTGTGCAGTTGTTGCACGTAGAGCTCCGCTTGTTCTTTTTCGCCAGTCCAGACAATGGATTTACCCGCATTGTGGACTTCTAGCATAAGCTTCTCGGCTTGTGTCTTATTGTAACCAAAAACACGCTTCAAGATGAGGGTGACGTAGGCCATGAGGTTCACGGGGTCGTCAAAAATAACAACAGACCAAGGCGTGGTGGTCTGAGTGGTTGTTTTTGTCTGAAAGTCGGTGCTGGTTGATTCCAATCGCATTTGTTGGACATGATGCATAGCCAAATGGTTTGCATCAACTAGGAAGTTGAGAGAAATAAAAAGCCACTACTGCGCGAGGCGGTAATGGCTTTTGAAATCAAGAGTGAGTTTTACTTTGATTGCTCCAGCATGCGGATGATTGGAGCTTCAGCTCGCTGTCGAATTTCTTCGGGCATTTCGACTGACGGGCTGAGGTCGCGGAGGCAGTTGCGAAGTTTCTCAAGTGTGTTCATTTTCATGAAATGGCAGTCGTTACATGCGCACTTGTCGGTAGGGCCTGCGATGAGGTTTTTATCAGGAGCCTCCTTCTGTAGGCGGTGGAGCATGCCAGACTCGGTGACGACGATGATGTCATTGACTGGGGCATTCTGACAGTAGGAGATCATCTTTTCTGTAGAACAGACCTCGTCAGCTAGCATGCGGACAGCAGTAGTGCACTCTGGGTGCGCTACGACGAGTGCGTTCGGGTACTCAGCTTTGATCTTATTGATAGAGTTCTGAGTGAACTCGACGTGGACATAGCAGGAACCCTGCCATAGATCCATCTTGCGGCCGGTTTGCTCCATCACCCATGCGCCGAGGTTGGCGTCGGGGACAAATAATATGGGGCGGTCGGCAGGAGCTTTGTTGACGATGTTGATGGCATTACCGGAAGTGACGATGACGTCGGAAAGAGCTTTGACTCCGCCTGAGCAGTTGATGTAGGCGATGACGTAATAGTTCTTTTCCTTGTTCTCCACTAGAAACGCGGCGAGGTCTTCAGCTGGGCAGGATTCCTCGAGGGAGCAGCCAGCATCGCTGTCTGGTAGGATGACAGTTTTGTTCGGGTTGAGGATCTTGGCTGTCTCGGCCATAAAGTGGACACCGCAAAATGCGATGACTTCACAGTCCGTGGCTTGAGCTTTGTAGGCGAGTCCGAGTGAGTCGCCGACGTAGTCTGCGATGTCTTGGATTTCACCCACTTGGTAATTGTGCGCGAGGATGACGGCATTGCGCTCTTTCTTGAGGCGCAAGATCTCTTCTCTGAGGTCGATAGCGGTAGTAGCCATAAGATAGTGTGTAGAAAGGGAAAACGGACAGCCCTTTGGAAGGGTGCCCGTTTGAAATATTTAGATGTCTAGATCTAGTTGATTGTGTGGCCTAGAGTCCGTTGAATAAGTACTCTGGGTGGCTTTAGATGCCGGACTCTTAGCAGTGGTCTGCTCAGAATTTAGGATGCCGTGGCCGTTTTCTACTTTTTTACTGGAGCAGAGGCAGCGGGCTTTACATATGGAGTCGCTCCGGCAGCAGGAGCGCCAACAGTGGACTTACCGACAAAGATAGCGCCAGCTTCGATAGAGAGTGTTGCTGCCTTGATGTCACCAACGAGCTCAGCATTTGCTTTGAGCTCTACGCGCTCAGCAACAGTGATGTTGCCGTGGACTTTGCCGTAGATGACTACCGAGCGGGTGCGGATCTCAGCGCGGACACGTGCATTTTCACCGACTGTAAGGGAGCCGTCAGAATCGATCTCACCTTCGATCTTGCCGTCTACGACGAGGTCGTTTGTGAAGCGTACTTGACCTTTGATTTCAACATCAGAGCTGAGCATGTTGCGACCACTACCAGCAGCAATCTGCGATGTGTTGGATTGCTTTGGGCGTTGCTCAGTAATTGGCTTCTGGCTAGCCTGCGGACGCGTTGCCGTTGAGCGGGATGGTGAACTAGCTGGCGCAGCAGGAGCTGATGCAGTGGGAGCTGAGCTTTGAGAGCTAGGAGTCGAGGCCGCTTGAGTAGAGGTACCTTCGTTTTGGTTGCTGATATATTTTTTGAATACAGACACGGCTGATATTTAGTTTCTGATGGTTATAAATGGATTCTTTGGACAGCCAAAGAGAGAGGATGAATGATTTGCTACACTATAGACTACTCAGGGACTTGTGAATTTATTTCGTTTTTTTCTTCGGTAGCAGAAGTTTCTTTAGCTGGCGCTTCTGAGAGAGTGTTTTCGGGGGCGTTCTCAGGGGTGGCAGCAGCAGGAGTAGCCTCCGAAGTCGTCGGAGCAACTGGAGCTATTTTCTTTTCTACTTCTAGTGGTGCCGCAGCATCGATGAAGCGGAGTCGATTGTTCGCCTTGGTTTTATAAGGTGCGAACTTAGTGATGCTATCGATGTCAGAGGAATCGTCAGAAATGAGGTTAGTCACCGCTGTATAGAATTCTCTAGCGCGTTCTTTGTCGCCATTTTGCTTGGCAATGTCGCCGAGTGCGATTTGAGCAACAGGTGTGATGTGCTCTGCATTTTCCATCTCGAGTACGGCAGAGAGCTGAGCTTCAGCTTCAGGTAGTTTTCCTTCGTTCAGAAGTCGTAGTCCTAAGCTAGTTGTGGCTGTTGGGAGAGCAGGGTGGTTAGGGTAGGTGGAAGTAAAGTCGCGTAGAGCATTGATAGCATCTTCAGCTGACTCATTTCCTTTGATATCTGCAATGAGCAAGGCTGCGGCACCCGCGGATGCAGTGTTGCCGTGGGCTGAAATTACAGCTTGTAGCTGGGGTTCGTCATCCGCCGAAGCGAGGTCTTCACCAGCTTGAGCGTTGAGCATTGAGCTGTAGCCGGTGTAACCCACATAGGCCAATACGCCTAAAAAGATGGCGATGGCTGCGGTGATAATGAGTTTCATGTTTTCATCGAGGAAAACTTCAAACTTGGAAGGGCCGTGATCGATCTCGGCAATAGGTGTTGGTGTATCGTCCATTTGTTATGGGTGGTGGTAAGGATCTGAGGGCTGTCTTGCAAGAAAGAAAGCAGGATCTGACAAGGAAAATGATGAGGTGACCGATAGCTTCATCAATGATTGAGGGGGAATTGAGTTGAAATGACAGTGGTATGGGCTAGATCGTATCCAGTAACCACGTCCTTCGGATCGGATCTACTTATGAAATCTAAACTAAAATCGGCCCAATTTTATGGCATTGTCGACCTAGGCTATGTGACTGCAGAAAGGGCGACTTCAGTGGCCCGATCTTTGCTCGATGGAGGCGCTGGAATTATCCAACTTAGGGCAAAGGGCTGTGGGCTAGATGAAATTCGAAATTTAGCGAAACTGTTGCAGCCAATCTGCCGAGAAAAAGGAGTGCCCTTTATCGTGAACGATTACCCAGAGATAGCGCTCGAAGTGGGTGCTGATGGTGTCCATATTGGCCAAGAGGATGGGAGTTTGGCTGATGTGCGTGAACTTGTGGGGCGGGAGATGCTTGTCGGCCGTTCGACTCACTCCGCTGAGCAGGCGAAGGAAGCATTATTAGAGGGTTTTGATTATATTGGCTTTGGACCACTCTTTCCTACTCCGACCAAGGTGGGGCGTGCTGGAATTGGGATGGAGAATGTGAGGCTAGTGCAGTCGACTGTTGGCCAAGAGATCCCCGTTTTTTGCATAGGCGGGATACGTCGTGATAATTTAGAGCAAGTACAGAGAGCTGGAGCCCAGCGTGTTGTTGTTGTTTCAGATGTGCTCAGGGCTGAGAATGTGGTGGAGGCGGCACGCGAAATAGTGACTCAACTTTTAAAGCAGTAAAAATTTATGAAAAAGAAATCAGTAATCGTCGGTGGAACTATAGCCATCGATAATGTGAAAACTCCCTCAGCTGAGGCGAGTAATCTATTAGGTGGCTCGGCCTCCTATGCGTCCCTAGCGACAAGTTTTTATCACGATTCCGTGAATTTGGTTGGTATCATCGGCCATGACTATCCGCAGGAGCATTTGGATATGTTGTCCTCACATGGTGTGGATCTCACCGGTGTGGAGCGTTCGGAGAGTGCTTCCTTTACGTGGTCTGGAGAGTACATGGAAAATATGAATGATCGCGAGACCCATGCGGTTGCTCTGAATGTTCTTGAGGGATGGGAAGTCAAAGTCCCGCAAGAGATTTCTGATAGCCAGCTAATTGTGTTGGCTAATATGTCGCCAGAGAATCAGCTTCAGATGTTAGCTGGTTGTGTTAGTGGCGAGCGCTATGTGATCGCTGATACGATGGATTTATGGATGGCTATCGCCAACGAGAAATTGCACGAGGTTCTTCAGAAGATAGACCTTCTCGTTCTTAATGAGTCAGAGGCTCGTGAATTAGCTAAGACATCGAACCTGGTGTTAGCTGGTGAGCGTTTGCTAGAAAAAGGGCCGGCTCATGTGATTATCAAATTGGGTGAATTCGGCGCGATGCTATTCGCCAAGGACGGAGATGTTTTCCGTTGCCCAGCATGGCCGCTGAAACAGGTGACAGACCCTACGGGTGCTGGAGACTCCTTCCTTGGTGGAATGGCCGGCTACTTAGCAAGTCTCGAAACCCTAGATTTCAGTTTCGAGCATTTACGCCAGGCAATGGTGCGTGGCACTGTGGCGGCTAGTTTCACCTGTGAGGCGTTTTCCACTCAGAAGCTTCAGTCTATGACGCGTGCTGATTTAGATGCTCGCATGGCAAAGCTGAAAGAGATTTCTAGCTGGTAGAAATAAACTTTTTAGGCCTCACCATCGTGAATGATGGTGGGGTTTTTGTGTTTAGGGGGAGGGGGCTTAAGCCTCAGTTAGGAGGTGGGGTATGGCTTCTAGCAGCCGCTTTGTGTAGGCGTGCTCAGGTTGGTTGAAGACGCGCTCTGAGTCGCCGTACTCGACGATTTCGCCCTTGTGCATGACTGCGATATTGTCTGCGATGTAGCGTACGACTGAGAGGTCGTGAGAGATGAAAACCATTGTGAGGTTGAGGTCTCGTCGCAAGTCTAGCAAGAGGTTGAGTATTTGAGATTGAATGGAGACATCCAGCGCTGAGACTGGCTCATCGGCGATGATGAGTTTGGGCTCAGGAGCGAGCGCGCGAGCGATCGCAATTCTTTGGCGTTGGCCACCAGAGAATTCATGCGGATATTTCTGCATGAATGAGGGGTCGAGTCCGCAGCGCTCCATGAGAGCAACGACGGATTCGGTGAGTTTGGCTTTGTTCTTTCTGAGCCCTGGGTGGCGCTGTGTGATTGCCTCTGACAGGGTGGAGAAGACTGTCATGCGCGGGTTGAGTGAGGCATATGGGTCTTGGAAGATCATTTGAAAATCGAGGCGGTGCTTGCGCACTTCGTTTTTCGGGAGGGTGGTGAGATTGATGTCTTCCAGTATGATTTCTCCTTCGGTAGCAGGAATGAGCTGCATGATGGTGCGGGAGAGAGTAGACTTTCCGCAGCCGGATTCGCCAACGAGCCCAAGGATTTCACCCTCAGCAATGGAGAGCGAAATGCCATTCACCGCTTTGACCGTGTCCACCTGTTTAGTGAATATGAGGCCTTTTTTGATTGGGAAATGCGTTTTTACGTCCTTGAGTTCGAGCATGGGTGAGTTGGGTTTTAGTTATTAGGGGTGGCGCTTTTAGTAACTACGTCCCCAAATGGCGCGGGTTTTGGTTGGTTTGCCAGTGAGGATACAAGGGGCTTCTCCTCCGTCTTGCTGATCGAGAGGGAGACAGCGGATGGCGATTTTGTACTTCTTGCTGAGAGTTTCCTCTTCCTCTGTGGTGCCAGCCCAAGGGGTGACGAGCCAGCCTGGGGATTCGTAGCTCCAGTGTTTTTCAAAGGTCGTTAGGTCTGAGCAGTCCTGTGTGTTAGCGTCGCGGAATGTTGTGGCGCGTTCGAGGAGTGTGTCTTGAATTTCCTGAAGGGTGTTCTCCACGTTTTGTAAGAAGTCTTCTTTGTCGAGGAATGCTTTCTCGTTAGATGGCTGATCGCGTCGTTGGAGGCAGACCTTGCGGCTCTCTAGATCGCGTGGCCCGATTTCAATGCGGATGGGCGCGCCTTTCTTGACCCACTCCCACTTTTTGCCACGAATGTCGCGCTTGTCGACGAGAACGCGGAGAGGTTCGCCGTGGAAGTCTTTGCTACGTAGAGTCTGGGCGAGGGCTTCACAGGCGTCGATGACGGCATCGCGGGTGTCTTCTTTCGGGGTGACTGGGATAACGACGATTTGCTGGGAGGCTACACGTGGTGGCATAACGAGTCCATCGTCGTCAGAGTGTGCCATGATGAGTGTGCCTATCAGCCGTGTGGAGACTCCCCAAGAGGTGGTCCATGCGTGCTGGGTGGAGCCGTCGCGCGCCGTGAAAGAGATGTCTTGAACCTTGGAAAAGTTTTGTCCGAGGAAATGGGAGGTGCCAGCTTGGATTGCCTTTTTGTCCTGCACCATCGCTTCGACGGTGAGGGTCATGTCTGCACCAGGGAAGCGCTCGGCTTCTGATTTCTCACCTGGGATGGTTGGGATGGCGAGATGCTCGCGAAGGAATTTTTCGTAAATGGCATGCATTTGACGGGTTTCGTCGAGGGCTTCCTGTTTCGTCTCGTGGGCAGTGTGGCCTTCTTGCCAAAGGAATTCTGCTGTGCGAAGGAACATGCGGGTGCGCATTTCCCAGCGCATGACGTTTGCCCATTGGTTGATGAGGAGTGGGAGGTCACGGTAGGATTCGGTCCAACGTGAGAAAGCGGCTCCGATGATAGTCTCAGAGGTCGGGCGGATGACGTAGGGCTCAGTGAGTTTGCCTGCTGGCTCCATTTTAGTGGTGCCGTCTTCTTGCTTGCTCGCTTCTAGGCGGTGGTGGGTGACAACAGCGCATTCTGTGGCGAAGCCTTCAGCGCACTCTGCTTCTTTTTCAAAGTGGGAAAGTGGGATGAGGAGGGGGAAGTAGGCGTTCTGATGGCCAGTTTGCTTAAAATATTTATCAAGCTGCTGCTGGATGTTTTCCCAGAGTGCGTAGCCCCAAGGCTTGATGATCATGCATCCGCGCGTTTCTGAGTTCTCTGCTAGGTCAGCACCTTTGATGACTTGCTGATACCATTCTGGGAAGTCTTCTGAGCGCGTTGGTTGGATCGCGGTTTTCGCTTGCTTGGCCATATATTAGACGGTTTAGCGTTGGAATTGCATTTTCGCAAGAGTGGATGGAGTTGAATTTCAAATATCTCCAGTGAGAAGAAATTATACATCTGACGAGATCTTTCATATTTTTGTACATTTATTCTCGCCAAGTGGGGTGGTGCTCCGTTAGTTCTAGGAGAAGTCCTAATACCTATGAAAAAATCCAAACTCAAAATGCTGTTTTCAACAGCCGCACTTGTAGCTCTATCCATGGCTGCGCCTTTGCACGCTCAAGCTGGAAAGGTGAAGGCGTCGGATCCTAAATTTGATAAAATACAGTCGCCAGAGGTAGGTGGCAATACTGGAGTTAAGAATTGGAAGCCCAAAGATTGGCTCGAGGTAGAGGTGAAATTTAAGGTGGAAATGCCAAAGTCCTACAAACAGAAATTTGTCGATAGCGTGACTGTGAAGTGGTATGTGGCGATCAAAAATCCAGCAGGCTCAGGCTCAGTCCTTCTTGAAAAGGAAGTCGAGCATGTGAATGTTCCTCTGGGCGAAGATGTATATTCGTCAGTTTACCTTTCACCATCAGCCATTCTTCGGATCTCTGGCTCTGACAGTGTTAGAGGTGTAGTAAGTCACGTTGGCGGTGAGATTTTAGTCAACGGGACTTCAATTCAGAGCAATAAGGATCGCTACTTCACGTCTAAAGATAAACCCGGTTGGTGGACCAGCAGTAAGCTTTCTCGATACGACCGTATCCCTCTCTTGAATAAGAACGAAACTCCCTTCAAGCTTTTGTGGTGGGATCGTTACGCTGAAATCAAGCCTGAGCGTCGCTAGGCTGAATTAATTTTTTGAATGGACTCACGTCGTTTTCTTGAGTCCTAAGATATACATTTTTAAACTAATTATACGATTATGGCTGATCCACAGTCTATTATAACACTTAATATTGGCTCACAGACAGTGAGCATGGGGCGTTTCTCTCGCTCTAAAGACGGAGGCTTGATTCTAAAGGGCTACGAGTCGTCAGCAATTCTTGCTGACCCATCTGCTGAAATGACACGTCTTCCGCAGGTTCGATTGGCTATTGGCGAGCTGGCTAGTAAGTTAGGTCTGAACAAGGATAAGGTCGATTACGCTATTTCGGGTCAATCAGTCTTCACGCGCTTTGTGAAGTTGCCGATGTTGGAAAATGATGACCTCGAGCAGTTGGTCGCATTCGAAGCTCAGCAGCACGTGCCATTTCCTATCAATGAAGTGATATGGGATTGGCAGTTGCTAGAGTCACCAGGCTCTGAACGTGAAGTGGTTCTCGTTGCGATCAAAGGGGATGCTCTGGATGATCTCAATGACTGTGTTGCTGACGCGGACCTTAAGACTGGAGATGTGGACACCTCGCCAATGGCTCTCGCCAATGCATTTCGTTATAACTACCGAGATCTTGAAGAGTCTTGCCTGTTGATCGATATCGGAGCACGTACTAGTAATCTTATTTATGTGGAAGGTAAGCGTGTGTTTACCCGGAGTATAGCTATCGGCGGAGCTGCGATCACTAGTGCTATTTCTAAGGAGTACAATGTGCCATATATTGAAGCTGAGTCCCAAAAAGTGTCTAACGGTATGGTGGCTCTCGATACACGGCATACATCAAACATGGATGAGCTCACTGGAGCGTTGGCATCCTGTATCCGTACTGCTCTCAATCGTATGCCCGCGGAAATTGCGCGGACTACCAATTTTTACCGTAGCCAACATGGTGGCGGTGCTCCTACGCGAGTCTTCCTTGCCGGTGGTGGAGCCAACCTCCCTCGTATTGGAGATTTCTTCCAGGAGAAGCTTCGGTTGCCAGTGGAGTATTTCAACCCACTTAAGCGAGTTTCAGTAGGCCAAGGAATTGACGTGGATAAAGTGTCCGAGCAAGC
This sequence comes from uncultured Thermodesulfobacteriota bacterium, assembly GCA_964195395.1. Lineage (GTDB taxonomy): Bacteria > Verrucomicrobiota > Verrucomicrobiia > Verrucomicrobiales > Akkermansiaceae > Rubritalea. Next base: position 32,597 of record CAXMPP010000005.1, on the reverse strand, counting down.
GCACCAGCTTGGTGAGCTTGTAGGTCTAGCGCTACGCTCTATTGATAGCGCTCCAATCGGGATTGATTTAGTTCCTGAAGTGGTTCAAAGCGAGCGTGACGAGAAACGCCGCCGGCCATTTTTGATTGGTGCTGCCGCTGTGACTTTGGCTGCATTTGCTACTCTGTATGCTTCTAACTCAATGAAAGCAACTGATGCCGAACTTAAACTTAAAGTTGTAAATGAGCGCATTGACGGACTCAATGAGTTTGCTGAACCGATTGAAGACGAGGTCAAACGTGAGGCGGTAATTCAGGAGTTTTCTAGTCAATTTGTGCAAGCGCATTATGGACAAAGATATTGGTTAAATGTGGTTGATGATCTTAAGCAACGTTTTGGTGATTCCAAGGTTTGGGTCACAGACATGAGTCCTCTGATTAACTATCAGGTGGGTAGCGAGAAGCCCGCTGAGGAGGCCATTCGTAGCGATTTTGCTGATTTAGGCTATGGCGTTTCTGGAGTGATTGTGCCGAAGCTGGATGAGCCTGAGTTTTTGGCACCGAATCGACCGAATAGGAATTATGAGCCGCCTGAAATAAACGCTGTGAGAATCAAGGGACTCTGGCGTGGAGTTGGTGGTGCATCACGGGTGAACGAGCTAGTTAAGAAGCTTACATCTGAATCACATTTTTTCACTCTCGAAGTTGAAGATACAAGTGGCAATAGGCCAGTAACAAGAACGCTCACAGCTTCTGAATACTCTGAAACTGAGAGTATGCTGAAAGAAGGCGATTTCGCTGCAACTTTCACAGTGACTATACCACTTAAGAAACCATTACCTCTCCGATAAATCATGAGCTGGATACAGGAAAATAAATTTACGGCCGCTCTAGCAGGGGTCACCGCTGTTGGTTCAATCGCACTCATTTCCCTAGCGATGGGGAAAGGCGATGATATCGCTGCTGACACATCAAAACTGAAAAAATCTCTCAAGAATGAGGCGAGTATTCAGAGTGTGCAGCCCTTTCCAAATAAGGAAAATTCGAGAATAAAGCGAGAGAATGTAGACCTTTATGAAAAAGGTGCAAAAAACTTACAACATCAGTTTGCGGCATATCGTCCGAAAGCTGAAGAGGTTGAAGACTTTGCGTCAGATAAGTTCAGTGCAATCGTGAGTAGCTACCGAAACCGCTTAAACGAGAAATTTAAGGAAAATGGCGTCGAGTTGCCAGAGCAATGTGTCTACGGATTTGAGGCTTATGCAAGTAAGTTTCCTCGTTCCGAAGCTACTGGTGAGCTAAGTTATCAAATCAAAGCTATGGAGTGGTTGCTTGGCGAGTTGGCCAGCAATGAGCCTGAAGCACTGTTGAATATAGTGCGCGCTAAATTTGATCTAGAGTCTGCTCCAGTATCTGTCGGAAGAGGCCAACAAGTAGAGGCTGATGAGAAAGAGCCTGTTTACTACGTCATGCCGCTTGAGTTGACATTCCGATCTGATGAGAAAGGGCTTTCAAATTTCCTAGCAGAGATTGCTAACACGGAGAAGTACCCATTCGTCATTCGCTCCTTGCGTATGCAGAATGAGCGGATGACTCCACCTACGGTAGGTGATGCGCAGTTTGCACCAGCTGCTCCTGCGGCGGGTGCTGATGATGCCTTTGGTTTTGGTGCTGATTTCATCATCGAAGATGATGGCGCTGAACCAGCTGGGGGAGATGAAGCGGTTGTAGTTGAAGCTGCGAATGCTCCAGTCGTGGCCGAGGTGCCAATGGTAGGCTCCGATAGTGATGATGCGCGCCTGTTGAAGCCGGTACTCGGGAGTGAAAAGGTGAATGTCTTCCTCAAGCTGGATCTAATCTTATTGAATCAGTCAGCGGTGCTGACTCTCGATGAGGTGGAGGAAAAAGCAGAAATTGAACAATCTAGCTCAGCTAGCTAACTTTACTGATTAGAAAAATGTCTTGGCTAAAAGAAAATTATGAAAAGGCTGCGCTCGGTGGAGCAACAGCTATATTGGTGGGCGTCGTAGCCACGAGTTTCCTAGGTGGAAATGGAGGGCCTAGTGATAAAGCTCTCTCGGTGGATGTTGACAATAAATCTAATGAGGAGTTGCTTACTGAGATAGCTTCGGTGTTAGAGTCGCGTAAAAGTCCAGCTGCAATCCGTCCGAAATTGGTTGATGGTCGGGAGGTTGATTTATTCGTAGGTCAGGCTCTCTACATGGCTGATGGATCCACCGTTCCCGTTGATATTAATGATGGGCCGAATGTGCATCAAGGTATCGCGAATGAGTTGTGGCGAAAGTATGGTATCGATCCTAGTTTTGCGAATGCGCCTGAGCGAGATCAAGATAAAGATGGTTTCACGAACCGTGAAGAGTTTGTCGCGCAAACGAATCCAGCAGATGAGGCTTCCTATCCATCTCCCTTGGTTAAACTTATCGGAGGTAGCGTAGATGTTTTCAAAATGCAGATGCGCTGGAATTCTTTCGACTCAAGCTCTATCACGCTCACCTATCAGGATAATCAGCGTATTAAATTTCGTGAGACAGTGAAACATGGAGCAAGCTTCTTCGTTAAAGAGGGTGCGAATTTCAATAAGCGTTTTGTTCTTGCCGCCGCAGCATCTAAAAAAGCTGACCTTGCCGGACGTGAACAGGATGCCTATGAAGTGGAGGATACGACACCGCGCTTCAAGGGTACCTCTAAGCAGAATTTCACATTGTTTCGCAAAGGTCCAAAGCCTCAAGGATATAACGAGATTCAGGACCGCTCAGTGAGTCTAACGCTCCATGCCCTCGGGCAAGGAGGATCTAGTTTCGTTGTTAAAGAGTTCGAGAAGTTTTCACTTCCCTATGACCCTGAGGCGAAAAACAAGCCCTATCAGGTCACTAAGATCGAACCTGTTGTCGGGCAGGCTGACGTATTCACTATTGAAATTGTTGGAACTCACACAGGCAAGTCAGAGACCAAAACCCTTACAGTACGTAAGAAATAACAGTGTTAGCTGTTAGCAATCCCGTTGAAAATTATTAAAATATTTCTCAGAAATTAAACTTTTCTGAAAAAAGAGCTTCACAAGCCCCCCTAAATTAGAAGAACCTACACACCAATCATGGAAAAAATACCTACGCATCGTTCCAGTCGCACTGCAGCCATTCTCATGGCGGCGGCTGCTGTTATGCCGCTAGCATCCCATGTAGCACATGCTGATTCCCTTGTTCAACAAGAGATCGCACGCCGTGCTGCACAGGTGCAAGAAGCGGATGCCGCACTACTTGACGGCCGAAAGCTCTACGCTGAAGGCAAATATGAAGAAGCTGTCGCGGAATACCGCAAAGCAATCAACCTTCTACCTACAGGCCCAGCCGTAGCTGACCGACGTCACGCCTACACTGGTCATCTAGTAGATGGCTCTATTGCTCTCAGTCAGAGCTTACGTCGTGTTGGTCGATACGCTGAAGCTCGTCAGACTCTTTCAGACGTTCTAGCAAAAGATCCACTCAACGTGGCAGCTAAGCAGCAGTTGGAGTACTTGGATGATCCTATTCGTACCAACCCAGTCCTCACTTACGATCACACTCAGGATGCTGAGAAGGTGCGAAAGCATCTTTACCGTGCAGAAGGTTACCTCAACCTAGGTAAGTACGATGAGGCTGATGAAGAGTACAAAGAGATTCTTCGCGTTGACCGCTACAACACAGCTGCTCGCCGCGGTATGGAAAGAATTGGAGGACTAAAGTCAGATTACTACCGAGCCGCCTATGACCAAACGCGTGCCGAGCTTCTCATGGAAGTTGATAGAGCATGGGAGATCGCAGTGGCACCTAATGTGAACTTCTCTGGTCCTAGCAATACACCAACACAGCAAGAAATTAGTGGCGCTACTTACATTCGCCGGAAGCTTCAGAATATAGTTCTACCTGTAGTCGACTTCGAGGATGTTACTGTTGATCAGGCCATTGATATTTTACGGCAACGTGCACGTGAGCTCGATACACTTGAGCTCGACCCAAACAAAAAAGGTGTCAACTTTGTTGTTCGCACACCTACTGTGGTCGGCGCTGCAGCTGATGATGAAAGTACTTCTGAGTTTGGTGGCCCAGCAAAACCAGGTTCTAAGACGATCAGTTCGCTTCAGTTGCGAAATGTGCCTCTCGAGGTAGTTGTAAAACAGATCTGTGATGTGACTCAACTCCGCTATAAGGTGGAAGACTACGCTGTGGTTCTCCTCCCGGCGACAGACTTTGATGACACAGAGCTCTACACACGTTCATTCAATGTCCCACCAGATTTCATCTCACTTATCAGTACCGGTGGTGGTGGTGGTGGTGGTGATGCTAGCGACGATCCATTTGCAGACGATGCAGATAGTGGTACAGGACTAGGTGCTACTCCTCCAGTGAAGGAACTTCTCTCTGCAACTGGTGTTGTCTTTTCTGAAGGAGCGACTGCGAGTTTCTCAAAAGCGCGTTCCGTTCTTACTGTACGTAACACTGCCAACAATCTCGATATTATCGAGCAATTGGTGGATGAATTAAAGGGAAATAAGCCAAAGCAGATTCGCATGTCTACTAAGTTTGTGGAGATAAACCAGGAAAACACAGAAGAGCTTAGCTTTGACTGGATTCTTACGCCAACTCCATTGAATAGTGCTGCAACTACCTTCCTTGGTGGTGGTACTAATGGCAACGGTGCTCCACGTACCGGTGGTGACTTCATCAACCCAGTGAATGGCGTTAATATTCCCGGTATCCCAGCTGATCCTACAGCAGGGGTAAGAAACATTGTCTCAGGTGGTAACCGTACTGGTGACTATGCGATAACACGTGATAGTATTAGTTCATTCCTTAATAATCCTAACCGTGGCGCACAAGACAGTTCAGTAGCTCCGGGTATCATGTCTTTGACTGGTCTCTTTACTGACGGACAGGTGCAAATGATTATGCGTGGTCTCTCTCAGAAGAAAGGTGCTGACGTAATGACAGCTCCTAGCATTGTTGCTCGCTCTGGTGAGAAGGCGACTATCGAGATTATCCGTGAGTTTATTTACCCAACTGAGTACGAGCCACCTGAACTCCCGACTTCAACAGGCGGCGGTAATAGTGTTGGTGGTGGTGGTGGTGGAAACTCATCTAACGTCTTCCCTGTAACCCCAGCTACTCCGACTGCTTTCGAGACTCGTAATACTGGTGTGACTCTCGAGGTAGAGCCTACTCTCGGTGATGATGGTTACACCATCGATCTGCGTTTCGCTCCTGAAATTGTTGATTTCGAAGGTTTCATTAACTACGGCTCACCGATCCAGACTACGGCATCAGATGCTCTTGGTAACCCAGTGACGATAACAATCACTGAGAACCGCATCGAGATGCCAGTATTCTCCACACGTCGTGTGAATACAGGTCTAACTATCTATGACGGTCACACTGTGGCCGTTGGTGGGTTAATGCGCGAAGAAGTGCAGAACGTAGAAGATAAAGTGCCTATACTTGGTGATCTTCCACTCATTGGCCGTCTCTTCCAATCTAAGGCTGAGAACCACGTCAAAAGTAATCTGATCATCTTTGTGTCAGTGAATATCATTGATGCTACAGGTAGGTCAGTGCGTAACAATATGGGTGAACTTTCTGATTCAGGTGGCTCGCTAGGTGGTGATGGCTTGCTTCCACCAATGAATTAATTTAGCAAAATTCATTGATTGATTTACAAGCGGGGTAGCACGATGCGGCTACCTCGCTTCTTTTGTTTAAGACCATGCGTGTACTCGGACTGACGGGCGGTATTGCTACAGGTAAGTCAACTTGTGTGGAGATTTTTCGCTATCTCGACCCACGTGTTGTTGTTTTTGATGCAGACCAATGTGTGGCAGAGCTCTATCAGAGAGCTGATGTTGCAGTGGCTTTGGTGAGGATAGTGGGAAAGTCTACGTATTTAAAAAATGCAGAGTTGAATAGGCCCTATCTACGCGAGCGAATGTTTGCTGAGCCTGAGCTTAGGCGAGAGATTCAGAGTTTGATTCATCCCTTGGTGAGAAAAGAATGTCTTGTCAGTTTGGAAATCGCGACTAAAACGAGTGGGACGACATCGTTCATTGCAGACGTTCCCCTTTTGTTTGAAGGTGGCTTTGACTTCGGTCAGGATGCAAATCTGGTGGTTGCTGTATCGCGCGAGACGCAAGAGCAGCGGCTGATAATGAGAAGCGGATTCGATGTCGCGACTGTCCATGCCATTCTTGAGGCACAACTTCCCATTTCTCATAAGAAGAAGTGTGCCGACGTTGTGTTCTGGAATGAGGGGCCAAAATCTGTGTTAGAAGCACAGCTAAAACGATTTATAGAAAATAATTACCGATGAGTGAAGAAAATCAATCACCAGAAGAAGAGCCGACTCCAGAAGTGGCAAAAGAAGAACCTATTGTGGTTCCTGAATTTATTTGTGTGAATGAATTCCGTGAGAAGCCCTTGGCTGAGCTCCACGATATAATCGAGTCCTTGCCTGTGCGCTCACAGGCAACGGCAACTAAAAGCCAACTCATTTTTGATATTCTGAGCTACTATGCCAAGCATGGTTCGGTGTTGGAAGGTGAGGGTTACATGGAGCAGGCCAAGGATAACTATGCGATGCTACGTGATCCGATGCGTTCTTTCAAGACCTCACCAGACGACCTCTACATTGGCGGTGAGCTCATCCGTAATCACGGACTTTTAGTGGGTCAGCGTATCAAGGTGCGCATGCGTGCTCCTCGCGGGCGTGATAAATATCTTTCAGCAATGGAGATTGTCGAGATTGAAGGGCTTGCAGTGGGGGACTATGTAAAACCAAAAGACTTCGACAAGTTGACTCCAATGTTCCCGAATGAACGAATCATTTTGGAAAATGGTAAAGAAGGCGGATTGGGTGTGCGATTAGTTGATCTCGTTGCTCCACTTGGTAAAGGTCAACGTGGCTTGATTGTTGCTCCTCCGCGCGGAGGTAAGACCATTTTGCTCAAGCAGATTGCTAAATCTGTTAAAGCAAACCATCCCGAAATCGAATTGATTATTCTCCTTCTGGACGAGCGTCCTGAGGAGGTGACTGACTTCGAGGAGACTGTGGATGCGCACATTTTCAGCTCCACGTTTGACGAACCCGCTCGGCGTCACGCCCAAGTGGCCGACCTAGTTTTGGAGAGAGCAAAACGACTTGTTGAGCTAGGTAAGGATGTTGTTCTTTTACTCGACTCCCTCACGCGACTTGCTCGCGGTCACAACAATGCTCAGAGCAGTGGTCCCATCGGTAGTGGAGGTATAAACCCGGCGGCTCTCCAGAAGTCCCGTAAGTTCTTCGGGGCGGCTCGGAATGTTGCAGAAGGTGGGAGCCTAACTATCTTGGCAACGGCACTCATTGAGACTGAGAGTCGCATGGATGAAGTTATTTTTGAAGAATTTAAAGGAACAGGTAATATGGAGATTAGACTGGATCAAGATTTGGCCGAGCGCCGAATCTACCCAGCGATCCATATCCCGCAGAGTGGAACGCGTAATGATGATCGACTCTATCACCCAGATGAAATGCGCGCGGTCTTAGAAATTCGCCGAGTCGTGGCGGCTCTGCCTGTAGGAGACTCAATTATGACCTTATTGAAGGCTTTGGATAAGACTCAGAACAATACTGAGTTGTTGTTGAAAGGCTTATAATTTGCTAAATAGTTCGAAACACTCTTGATAAAATAGATAAAATCATATGATTCAAACCACTCAAGAATTAGCAGAATTCTTAGATAGCTGTAATGGAGAATTCCATGGGCTAGATACAGAGGCTGATAGCCTACACTGTTACCATGAAAAGCTTTGCTTGCTTCAGTACAGTGATGGAGAAAAACATGTGCTGATAGATCCACTCGCGATTGAAGATCTTAGCCCACTCACAGATTTACTCAAAACCTCTGAGCTCTGGATGCATGGAGCTGACTACGACATCACGCTGATGAGGCGTGATCTCGATACGATTCCCCCAGTTGTCTGGGATACCCAGATTGCGGCACGACTACTCGGTGTGCGTAAATTTGGCTACGCCAATCTGGTGGAGCACTTCCTCGGAGTGGAGCTATCAAAGGCATCACAAAAAGCGGACTGGTCAAAGCGTCCGCTCACTGAAATAATGGCTGAGTACGCCATCAATGACGTATTTTACCTCAAGCCGATGGTGGATATGTTGCTTGAGCAACTTCAGGAAAAAGGTCGCTATGAGTGGTTTGTAGAAAGCTGTCATCAAGCAAAGGCCAAGGTGCTTGATCGTCCTCAGGTAAAAGAAGATCCCTGGCGCATTCAAGGGGCTGGCAAGCTCAAGCCGCACGGGCTTTTGTATCTCAGAGCCCTGTGGTACTGGCGGGATGCTGAGGCGAGTGAATGGAATAAACCTCCATTCATGGTTTGCGGGAACAAGCAAATTGTCTCATGGGTCAGTGATGCCTGTGATGGTAAAGAAATCACCTTGCCTAAGTATTTTAGAAGCTCACGTAGAAAGAATTTTTATGCTGCCATTGATGAAGCTAAAAAAGTTCCTGAAAACATGTGGCCGAAGCGCGTACGTGGCGAGAAGCGTCGCGTAAAAGATGACGCTTTCGAGGGGCGCTGTGATGCTCTTTCCAAGAAACGAGATGCGCTGGCTGTAGAGTTGGATATTGAGGCTTCCTTGGTGATCTCAAAAGCGTCGATCGAGTCCATTTCAGCTAACGAGGTTGAGCCAGCCGCTGTGCTGATGCGCTGGCAATGTGAACTGCTTGATTTGTAGTCGAATAAGACGACTTTTTATGGCCTTCAGCACCTTTGTGTTGGAGGCTTTTTTGTGTGCGCCACAGAAGCTAAAAAAAACTTCAAATTAGGGGCGTTATTCCTTGTCTTGTCGGGTGGAAATTATACCTTCATCGCACTCATGTCTGATACACCTATTGAGCCCGAAGAGGCTGATACAAATGTTTCCGGTGAACAGGAATATGGAGCCGCCCAGATCGACAAGTTGGAGGGCTTAGAGGCCGTCCGTAAGCGTCCTGGTATGTATATCGGTGATCCCGATATTCGAGGCCTCCACCACTGTGTTTTTGAAGTTCTAGATAACTCTATTGATGAACACCTCGCAGGCTATTGCGAATTCATCAATGTCTCTATTCACGTAGATGGCTCGTTGTCTGTTTCCGATGATGGCCGTGGTATCCCTGTCGATATTCATCCTAAGTTTGGAATTCCTGCGATCGAACTCGTGCTTACCAGCCTCCACGCTGGTGGTAAGTTTGGTCAAGGCGCCTACAAGTACTCAGGTGGTCTGCACGGTGTCGGAGCGAAGTGTGTGAATGCCCTTTCTGACTGGTTCAAAGCTGAAGTCACTCGCCAAGGCAAGGTGCACCAGATCACATTCGAGCGAGGCAAGACTGTGCAACAGCTCGAAGTCATTGGAGAAGCTCCGTCCGGAAAGACTGGCACAAAGGTGACATTCTTCCCAGACGCGACAATCTTTGTTGATACGATCCAATTTGAATTCGACCGCTTGGCTACACGCCTCCGCGAACTCACCTTCCTCAATCCAGGCCTAACAATCATTCTCGAAGACGAGCGTCCAGAGAGCCGTAAGAAGGAAACATTCTTCTACGCTAAGGGTATCGAAGAGTTCGTTACGCAGCTCGGTGAGAACAAGACGACTGTGCATGAGTCTCCAGTGATTCTCAGAGGTAAGCGTAAAGTCGAGATCGACTACGACGGCAAGGTGGTGCAGGATGACGTCTTCGCTGACGTGGTTTTCCAGTACAACGACAGTTATCAGGATAACATTCTTTGTTACGCTAATTCCATTCCAAACGCGGATGGTGGTGCGCACCTCACAGGTTTCCGTGGAGCTCTAACACGTTCTATCAATCAGTACGCGAAAGCCCATAAACTTCTCAAGGACAAAGAGCCCTCACTCTCTGGTGATGATGTTCGTGAAGGTATTATCTGTGTGATCAGCGTGAAAATGCCAAACCCACGATTCAGTTCGCAGACCAAGGACAAGCTGGTCAATGCTGAGATCGAAGGCGTGGTTGGCTCGATTGTTTACGAAGGGTTGCAGGATTATTTTGAGGAGAATCCAAATCTAGCAAAGCAGATCATCGACAAGGCGGTCAACGCATCCCGTGCGCGTGAAGCAGCACGAAAGGCGCGTGAAACTGTGCGAAAGTCAGTGATGTCCGGTGGTGGACTTCCTGGGAAGCTAGCGGATTGCTCCGAGCGCGACCCAGCAAAATCTGAGATCTATATTGTGGAGGGTGACTCCGCGGGTGGTTCGGCTAAATCTGGTCGAAATCGTCTCACTCAAGCGATCCTTCCACTACGTGGTAAGGTGATCAATGTTGAGAAAGCGCGACTTCACAGAGCGCTGCAGAATCGAGAAATTCAGGCAATGATCACGGCGATCGGTGCTGGAATCGGTGAAGGTGACCAAGAGGGAGCCTTCAATATCGAGAAGGTTCGCTACCATAAAGTCATCATCATGACCGATGCCGACGTTGACGGATCTCACATCCGTACGCTGCTTCTCACCTTCTTCTGCCGACATATGGCTGACCTCGTGAAGACTGGATATCTCTATATCGCTCAACCGCCATTGTATAAGATCACCCGTAAAAAGCGTGAAGAATACGTGGCTGACGACGAGGCCCTGAACAAGATTTTGATCGAGCTCGGCTCTGAAGATGTACGCCTCGTGAAAAATGGTAAAGATGCTGTGACTGACGCTGACGTCCTGCGCAGTGTTCTGGATTCCTTAGCACAACTCAAAGGGTATACGGCTGCTCTCGAAGGTCACGGTGGTGACTTCCGCGACGTGTTAGGTGCTCGTCGTAACGGTCATCTAGCAGAATTCATGGTGCGTGTTCGCGAAGGTAACGAAGAGACCATTCACTACATTCATACCGAAAGCGAGCTGCTGACATTCGCTTCCGAAAATCGTGATCTCCGCCTGTTTGGTGAAGAGATCACTGAGGAAGAAGAAGCAGAGTTCAAAGAGAAATACAATGGCATCCAGCGCCGCGGAATGAAGCATGAGCTTCACGAAGCGCATGCTATCCAGAAGATCCTTGAGCGTATCCAAGAGCTTGGAGTCCCTACTGAGCCATTTTTCTCAGATGATAAACCACTTTTCGAATTGGTTGAAGGTAAGGGAGATGATGTGGAGTCCGTTCCCGTATTTAACCTTTTTGAGCTGCTCAAAACAGTGCTAGAAATTGGTCGTCGCGGAATGCGTATTCAACGATTCAAGGGACTGGGTGAGATGAATGCCAAGGAGCTTTATAGCACCACAATGGATCCTAACACACGTCAGCTTCTCCGAGTTCGCCTCGATGAGGAAAATGCGATAGAAGCCGACAAAATGTTCGACGTCCTGATGGGCGACATCGTCGAACCGCGCAAGCGCTTCATCGAAGACAATGCTCTGAACGTCAGGAATCTTGACGTATAACCAACCGCTACTAACAATAACTAATTTTAACTATGGCTATAGATTCAATTAAACCGATCAACGTGGCGGATGAGATGTCCAAGTCCTTCTTGGAGTACTCCATGTCAGTGATCATTTCTCGGGCATTGCCAGATGCGCGTGACGGTCTCAAACCGTCTCAGCGACGCATTCTCTACGCAATGCTCAACGACCTATCACTCTCACCAGCCAAGGCGCATCTAAAATGTGCGCGTATTGTCGGTGACACGATGGGTAAATATCACCCACACGGTGATAGCTCCATTTACTCGACACTCGTCAACATGGCTCAACCGTGGACCATGCGCGAGACCCTGGTCGACGGCCAGGGTAACTTCGGTTCCGTGGAAGGTGATGCAGCGGCTGCTATGCGATACACTGAGGCCCGCCTCACGCATATGGGTGCTGCAATGATGATTGATCTCGAAAAAGAGACGGTCGACCTGAGACCCACTTACGATGAAACGCGTGACGAGCCAGTGGTTCTTCCTGCTGCTATTCCTAACTTGTTAGTTAATGGTGGAACAGGAATTGCTGTTGGTATGGCGACGAACATTCCAGCCCATAACATGGGAGAGGTGATCGATGGAGTGTGTGCCCGCATTGACAATCCTCAGATTTCTATCGAGGATATGCAGCAGATCGTCAAAGGTCCTGACTTTGCCAGTGCCTGTGAGATCCGTGGATTCAAAGGTATCGACAGCTACTTCCGAACCGGGCGTGGCAGCATCAAGATGCGCGGTACGATGGAGATCGACGAAAAGGCTTCAGGTGTTGCAGTCCTAACCATCACTCAGGTGCCACATGGTGTGAACCGCGCTGTTCTTCAGCAACGTATTGCTGAACTTGTTCGGGAGAAGATCCTCGTAGACATCTCTGGTATGCGTGACCTCTCGGATGATCAGACTCGCATTGAGATCACTCTCAAGCGAGATGCGCGTCCGCAGGTGGTGATGAACCAGATCTTCAAGCTCACTTCCATGGAGACATCATTCGGTGTCAACATGCTCGCGATTCACGAGCGACGTCCAAAGCAGATGTCAGTCATGGACTGTCTTGATGCCTTCATCGAGCACCGTCGTGAAGTGATTATCCGCCGTACGCGCTACCTTCTCAAGAAGGCAGAAGCACGTGCTGAGAACCTCGAAGCATTTTTGATAGCTCTCGCTCACATTGATGACTTCATCAAGGTTATCCGCGATTCCAGAAACCGTGACGAAGCTCGTACCCGCCTCAAGGCATACAGCTTCCCAGAGAAGACCGCTGAGAGTCTAGGAATTCTCCTTCGCGATCAGGCAAGTATCATCGACGGCCAGTACATTTTCACTGACCGCCAGGTCAACGCGATCCTCGAACTCCGCCTCTACCAACTCACTGGTATGGAGCGCGATAAGGTCAAGGCTGAGTACGACAAGCTTCTCGCTGAAATTACTGATTACCTCGATATTCTTGGTTCCGAGCCGCGCGTTCTTACTATCATTAAAGACGAGCTTCTGCTGATCAAAGATAAGCACGCGACTCCACGTCGCTGCCCAATCCTTCCTGACGAAGGTGAGATCGCTATCGAAGATCTCATAGCAAATGACGGCATGATCGTGACTCTTTCTAACAAAGGTCTGATCAAGCGTACCCCAAGCGCCGAGTACCGAGTTCAAGCTCGCGGTGGTAAGGGAGTCAAAGGAATGGAGACGCGCAACAAGAACGACGAAAAAGACTTTGTCGAACACCTCTTCTCAGCCCAGGCGCATGATTACCTCATGTTCTTCACTAACACTGGTCGTGTCTTTGTCGAGCGTGTGTATGGCCTTCCTGAAGGTTCACGTTCCTCCAAAGGACGCAGCATCAAGAGTGTTCTCAATCTCGGCCCAGATGAAGTAGTGGCCGCGACCCAGCGACTCGAGCGTCAGCTCGACGAAGACGGCAACGACATCACGCTTACAGCGGAAGACAAGTTCCTCATGTTCGCGACTCGTTCAGGTAAGGTCAAGAAGACGGCGCTCGCTGACTTCAAGAACTACCGCAAGGATGGCATCATTGCGATCAAGCTCGACGAAGGAAATTCCCTCATCGATGTGCGTTTAACATCTGGCGACGACGAAGTAATCCTAATTACTCGCAGGGGACTTTCCCTCCGCTTCACAGAAGACCAAGCACGAGCTCAAGGTCGAGCAACTGCAGGTGTAGGCGGCATCAAACCTGTCAACGGTGACTATGTCATCGGCATGGTAATTGTGAACGATGAAGGAACACTCCTAGTCGCTTCTGAAAATGGTATTGGTAAGCGTTCTCCGTTTGCTGACTACCGCGCTCAGACGCGAGCAGGTAAGGGAATCATCACCATGAAGTGCAATGAGAAAACTGGCGATGTCGTCGGTGCGTCGATGGTGCTTCCAGAAGACGAACTCATGCTCATGACCTCTGATGGCCAGTCTATCAGAATCCGCTGCGCAGACATCCGTGAAGCAGGCCGTAACACCTCAGGTGTGAAGCTTGTCACCATGAAGCCTGGTGTCACCCTTCTCGATATCGCCCGCGTCATCCCAGACGATGAAGAGGACGAACTAGAAGAAGGCGCTGAAGCTGTCGAAGGTGAGGAAGCTCCTGCTGAATCTACCGAAGACGCTCCAGAACAGAGCGACTCAGAAGAATAGATAATATCTTTTAAAACCAAGCCCTGTAGGTTCTTCCTACAGGGTTTTTTTATTCTTTATGGGAAACTGATTTAACTCCCGGAATTACAATCGCCATAAGGGATTATAGTCGACCATTATCGAGTTGTTGTTAATGCTGCGCTCAACTATGAAACCAAGTCAAATAAAGTCTATAGCAGCCGGCATCGTAGTCGTCTCAGCCCTCATCGCTGGCACCTCATGTTTCACGACCGTCGAGGGTGGCCACAAGGGTGTGGCTATAACATTTGGAAACATCTCGGATCAAGAGTTGGATGAAGGTTTCCACTTCAAAGCTCCATGGACTAAAGTCATCCCTATCGATTGTAAGAATCAGGCCGAGAGTGACTCTTTTAAAGACGTCACATTGAAGGCGCGAGACCAGCTCACATCTCGCGTTGACATCACAGTGAACTGGAGAGTTGATGGCGGTTTTGCCGCGGAAGCATACAGAGAAACTGGTGGCCTAGAGGGACTCCGCGATAAGTATCTCATCCCAAAGACGCGTAGTCTTATTCGTGAAGAAGGAAAAAGTGTGGAACGTTCTGAAGACTTCTTCAGCTCCGACGTTCAGATTGCTCTACAGGATGGAATTCTGACCAAGCTCAAAGAAACTCTTTCAGATAAAGGGATTATCATTGAGGCCGTGTTGTTCCGCAATATCGAATTACCGCCTTCTATTGAGCGAGGAATCAATGCTAAAAAGGAGATGCAGCAAGAAGCCGAACGTGCTGAAGCCACGCTGCTTAAATTCGAGACAGACCAGAAACAAAAGGTGGCGCAGGCTAAAGCTGAATTAGAAGCAGCTAAAACTGAGCAAGAACGTCGGATGGTTCAAGCCGATGCTAAGGCCTACGAAATCGAGGCTGAAGCAAAAGCAAAGGCGCGTTCTATCGAGTTAGAAGGTGAAGCTCGATCCAAAGCTATCGCTCTAGAAGGTGCAGCACTAAGAGACAATCCAAACCTCATTGACCTCAGAAAAGCAGAAAAATGGGATGGCAAATTACCAACCACCATGTTCGGAGCGGGACAGGACGTCATGATCGACCTTTCTAAAGCACCCAAAAAGTAATTCTTTAAAAAGCAACAATGAGCACGTCTAGGGTTTAGTGGAAGCGCCACTCCACCTCTAAGGCTGCTCGTGTTGTTAAGTTTTCCGAGTTGAAAGGAAAGTTCTAAGGTGCTAGCAATGTGCGATGTTATTTCACGGGGGTAAAATACTATGGCTACTGAGCGCTCTATTTGCGCTGTGTTCCTCTGTGGGTGCGCAGATCGCCTTAAGCGATCGGCTTGACAGCGCGCATACCAAGCACCTCAATCAGATGCGGCAGGGGTTTCATTCCTTGCGCGATCCTTATCGCGTTCCGCCGAAAGGTAAGATCGTTGTGGAAGGCTTTGATGGTTCATCGAGTCGTTACCAATACACTTGGAAGCGCGATATTCCTGTCACCGTTTTTTGGGTGGGCGAAGATGCGACTGAAAACAATCCGGTACATAACCATGCGAGCTCGTGGGATCCCAAATGGAAACAAAGCTATGGCGGATTTGATGACCCGAACAATCGGAAAGGCTTTTTCCCAGCCAAATTTAAACCAAGACTGAACCCATTTTATATAGCTCTGCCCTACAATGATGTGGTGCGCGGTGGTGGGAGATTTAAGCCGGAAGCGTCAGGGCTAATTAAGTGGTTTTGGCGGTCTGCCAAAGCACCTGGGAAATCGGTGTGTAAGGGGCGCTGGCTGGCCATCCATTTTGGTCACAAAATTTGCTATGCGCAGTGGGAAGATTGTGGACCATTTTACACCGACGACCATGCCTATGTGTTTCAAAATAGCCGACCGAAACCGAACCGCAATGGTAATGCCGGACTTGATGTTAGTCCTGCTGTGAGAGATTTCTTGGAAGTGAAGAGCAGTCAGCGGGTTTCGTGGAAATTTGTCGAAAGCTCTGATGTTCCCCAAGGACCTTGGTCTGAATGGCTGTTGCCTCAGACTTAAAGAAGAGTGTCAGAGATATTTGCTATCTCAAAGAGCTTGGCCATTCTCAATCTGTATAAGAGCTGCGACGATTTTTGCTTGGCCGTAGGAGATTTTTCCGTTGCTGGCTTCGATGATGGGCTTGAGAGCGGTGTGGCCGTGCTCTTCGAAGAGCTGGCGGCAAAGAGTATTGGTGGCTTCACCTAACCATTGTTGCCAGTCGAGGGGTTCTCCTTCGGTGATGAGTCTGGCAATATGACCTTCTACAGTAGGCAGCCCGAGTCCTCTTTCGCTGGCAATTGCCGCTGGTTGCATGCCCTTATTTAGCATTTCCAGAGTAGTGCGGAATGTCCCGCTTAGTCCTTGTTTCACCCTTGGTGCAGCCGCTTTTTTCAGAGGCTGGGGCTTGGGGGTGATCTCGGGATGATTACAGAGGTATTCCTGAATTACTGAGAGAAAACGTTGCCCGTATTTTTCTAATTTATTTTGACCAACACCTGAAATGTTGAGGAGTTCGGAATCGTTAGATGGATGGTAGGCTGCCATAGCGCGCAGTGATTTGTCTGAAAACACGACATAGGGAGGCACTCCTTCGACGTCAGCCAGCTCTTTACGAATGTCGCGTAAGTGGTGGAAGAAGTCGTGGTCACAGTCGATTTCCTCAGCGCGATGCTGGGCTTTATCCAGCGCGATTCGTTTGTCGACCGCGAGCTGGAAACTGTCGCGGCCGAAGAGGATCTCGGTGGCGGCATCATTGATCTGAGGCACGGGGAATTTATCCTGACTCAGTGCGAGCTTTTTGCCGGCAACTAACGCGTCAATGACACTGCGCCAATGGGTCTTTGGCTTGTCTTTGCCGACTCCATAGGTTTTGAGTTTGTCGTGCTCGAACTGGCGAACTTTTGCGGTGTTAGCACCGCAGACAATATCGCAAATATGAATACCACCAAAGCGGTTGCCTGTACGCATGATCGCTGAGAGTACGATTTGTGCATCGCGCGTGGCATCGACGGTTTCAAAGCTGCCAGCGCAATAGTCGCAACTCCCGCAATTTTCAAGCTCACAGCTTTCATCAAAGTAATTGAGCAAGCTGATCTTTCGGCAGCTTGGGACGCTGGCAAAGGCATCCATCGAGGCGAGGAGCTGGCGCGCACGCCCTTGCTCGGTTTCATCTGGCATGGCTTCAATGAAAAATCGCAGCTTCCCGAGGTCGCCAGCAGAGTAGAGCAGCAGGCAATGAGACGGCTCACCATCGCGTCCAGCTCGGCCCGTTTCCTGATAGTAGCTCTCGATGTTTTTCGGTAAATCACCGTGAATGACGAAGCGCACGTCGGCCTTATCGACACCCATGCCAAAGGCGACGGTGGCAACCATCACGGTGATATCATCACGGATAAATGCGTCTTGAGTGGCTGAGCGTTTCTCGGCAGGAAGTCCAGCGTGGTAGGGTGCAGCATTGATGCCGTTAGCGACGAGCATGTTGGCGGTCTCCTCCACACTTTTACGCGAGGTGCGGTAGATGATGCCACTTTGCTGTGGGCGCTCGCGGATGAACTCGACAATTTGGGTTGCGGCTTCGCGTTTTGCGAGGACTTCGTAGAACAAGTTCTTGCGGTCGAAGGAGGCGCGTATTTTTACCGGGTTTACCAGCTGCAGGCGCTTCTCGATGTCTTCCGCTACTTGCTCAGTGGCGGTGGCGGTGAAAGCAGTGAGTGGGCTCTGCGGGAAGAGTTCTTTGAGCCGGCTGGTGAAAAGGTAGTCGGGTCGAAAGTCGTGACCCCATTCGGAAATACAGTGGGCCTCATCGATGGCGATGAAGCTTGGGGCTCCTTGCTGATTTTTCCGTAGCAGGCTGACGGTGGTGCTGAGAGAAAGCCGCTCGGGAGCGAGATAGAGTAGGTCGAGGTTGCCGTCGATGTAGTCCTTCTCGATCTCTTGGACCTCGGCCTGAGCCAATGTGCTGTTGAGGAACGCGGCTTTGATTCCATTCGAACGCGCGGAGTCGACCTGGTCTTTCATCAGCGCAATCAACGGGCTGACGATGACTGCTGTTCCCGGAAGGATAGAGGCTGGAAGTTGGTAACAAAGAGATTTTCCGCCACCAGTAGGCATCACACCAAAAGCATCACGACCAGATAAGATTCCTTCAACGAGTTCTTGTTGATGCTCTCGAAAGGAGTCGAAACCAAAGAGTTTCTTAAGTTGCTCAAGAGTAGCCTCAGCCTCTAAATTTACCGTGTTCATTTGAGCATTTACTCATCTACTTGGAGAGGTGTCAATAGTGAGCTGTGGCAACCGTCATGCTCCAGACCTCAAACTAGTAGGATGAAACGATTTTACCGCGAAACACGCGAAGGTTTCGAAAAGGACAAACGATGGAACGACTCAACTATGAATGACGATATCATATATGACAAAGACTGGAATGTCCGACTAATACTCATATTTACGAGGAATATCAGATTCCCTACTTCTTCGGGATGACGTTATCATTGTGGTAAATGATAGAGAAGGTGGCCCGGCGGGTTTTGCGGAGGCTGTCACGGACCTCGGTGTAGCTGAGCATGAGAAACAGTCCTGAGACCGGTTCTATGTGGTAGGAGGTGGCGTCGGTGGTGAAGTTGTCGCGTGTGGTGTCGCGTTTTTTGCTGCTCAGTTTGAGCTGGCCGTGCTGGTGGGTGAGAGCGCGTTTAGCTTCGTTGAATTTGAGCTTTGCGAGATCGAAGCTCATTTTTGGATCGGCGTAGTTGAGTACCACCTCATAGAGGCGACCTTTGTTGAAGCGCGCCTCGAGCGATGAGGCATCGTGGCTGGGGAGGGTGCCTTTGGAATTTTTTATCGTGACGTGGCGTTCGTCTCGTTGGTGGCCTGGAAGGCTGAGGGTGACGTCGAGCTTCTGCCGTTCGGCCCAGTCGAAAAGCTTTTCGGGTGTGTCTCCCCATTTGAGTCCAAAGGGAGGGGAGAGCAGTGCCTGGGCATGAGAACTAGCCATACTGAGTAACCAGCAGGTGATACAGAGTATGGCTAGGAGTGATTTCATGAACGTTTCTTAAACATGTCGGTGTAGGCGCCAATGATGCCTTTGATCATTTTCCAGATAAGGAAAAGAACGGCGCCAATGACGATGAAGCCAGAGAGCAAGATGCCGACGACAACCCAGAGCGGCCACCATTTCTTTTGCAAGAAGCGGGAGAACTTTGGGTTCATGGCTAGGCCGGCTAGCTTGGTCATGATGCGCATTTTTAGCGGCAGTTTGCCCCCCTGCATCCCAGCCATAGCTGAGAGGTCGGGCATTCCACCTGCGCCAAATGCAGCGAAGGGGTTGTCAGCCCCCGTGTTTGGCATGCCGACGTCGGGAGCAGACTGTTTTTCCTTCCGAACGGCGGCGTTCTTTTTGATTTTTGCGCTGAGGACCTCGTCGACCTTGGCCTCAACGACTTTGCGATCCATGGCCATGGTTAACTTTGGAAGACGGTTTTCTCCGTTTCAGCGTCGAGTATCGTGAATCGCTCACGGTGAAGGTTGGCATCAGTGCGGAAGATGAGGCGACCGTTGTGGGTGCGCTCGAGTTCCATGAGTAGCTTGGAGTCTTCTTTCTTGAAGCGGTTGAGGACATCTGGGTTGACCATTACGATGAGGTCACCGAGTTCTTCAGCGTTGCGCTGGATTACGGTGTTGAGGCGGCGTTGGATTTCCACAGACATGGTCATGGTTGTCTTGACGCGGCCACGGCCTTGGCAATACGGGCATGGCTCGTACATTGTGTCACGCAGCGATTCCTTGAGACGTTGACGGGTCATTTCCATTAGGCCGACTGGCGAGATCTGCATGATCTGAGTCTTGGCCTTGTCGCGCTTGAGGCGTTCCTTCATTGCGCGAAAGACGGTCATCTGGTCACGGCGGTGGCGCATGTCGATGAAGTCAACTACGACCAAGCCACCGATGTTACGGAGGCGGAGCTGGCGGGCGACTTCTTCTGCTGCTTCCACGTTGGTCTGAAGAATCATTTTTTCGACATCTCTAGAGCCTTTATTTCGGCCAGTGTTGACGTCGACAGCGATGAGAGCTTCAGTTTCATCGATCACAAGGTAACCACCACAGGGTAGCCAGACTTGGCGGTGGAAGGCTTCGTCGATCTGCTTCTGCACGCCGATCTTGTTGAAGATCGAGCGACGTGACGGGAAGTGGTGGATGCGGCGTTTTGCCCGGCGAGAAATCTTGCCTGCAACTTCACGCATGAACTCGGTAGTTTCGAGGTCGTCACAGATGATTTGGTCGACTTCGTCAGTGAGGAAATCGCGGGCAGTACGCTCGATGAGACCTGGCTCACGGAAGGTACAGATAGGTGCTTTCTTGGAATCGCGCTTGGTTTCTACTTCGTTCCATTGCTCTAGTAGCATTGCGAGATCGCGGACAAAGTGGCGAGCGCGTTGGCCTTGGGCTACTGTACGCATGATGATGCCCATGCCTTCAGGAACTTGGAGCTTCTGCATGATACGGCGCAGACGCTGGCGCTCCTTCGGGTCGTCGACCTTGCGGGAAATACCAAATTGCTCTGAGAATGGCATGAGTACCAGGTAGCGACCAGCGAGTGAAATGTTAGTAGTCACACGTGGGCCTTTGTTACCGATAGGCCCTTTGGAGACCTGAATCATGATTTCAGACCCGATCGGGTAGATGCTAGGGATGTCCTTTGAAGTGATTTTCTTTTGCTTCTTCCTCGGGCGTCCTTCGCGTTGGATTTCTTCGAGTCCTCCGTCGAGGGCTGCAGGAATAGCGTCCCAGAAGTGAAGGAAGGCATTTTTCTCCATGCCAATGTCTACGAACATGGCTTTGAGGCCTTGCTCGATGTTCTTGACAGTTCCTTTGAAAATGCCGCCCACGATGTTGTCTTCGCCTTCGCGTTCGACATCATATTCTTCGAGGCTGCCATTCTCTACGAGAGCGACTCGGCGTTCGAGTCTCTCAGCGTTGATGACGAGTGCGACTCCCTCACGGGGATTAGGTTCACCTAAACCTAGTGCTTGTTTGATTTTTTTGATCATAATAAATTAGTTAAATTGGTTTGTTGAAAATGGTTGTTGGGGTGTGTTGGAAAGTTGTAATGCTTAGTTTCTAATGATTGTTAGGGGCCGATGATAGTCCAAAATTGGAATATTATTCGGAAATGGGTATTGCGCGCGGAATGATTGACCCACGGGGGTCGATTTCTGCACGGATAGTGGGTAGTGGTAAGTCTTCTGGTTCTTCTGGTTCAGGGTGAATGACGACGATGGCTGAGGCTTCTTCACCGGTCTCTCCATCGGCCAAGAAGGCTGCGGCGAGTGGGTTGTCGTCGGGTAGGGAAATTTCGGAAATGAGATCGGTGTTGCCGATGTAGGGCTTTTGTATTTCTAGTGGGAGATCTTCGCCTTCTTCTTGAGCGAAGAGGCCGGTGAGGATGAGTTTGACAAGGGGGCCAGCTACTTTACCTCCGCTGCCACCACGTTTGACGGCGACAACGACCACGTAGCGTGGGTTGTCGAATGGGGCGAAGGCTACTGTCCAGGCGACGTGGGTTTTGATGCCGAGGTCGGTGGTTTGAGCGGTGCCGGTTTTAGCTCCAATGATGATGCCTTCGGGGGTGGCGCGGCGGGCTGTACCACCAATCTTGTGAGCGGCCAGTCGCATGCCTTCACGGATGTTTTGTAGCTGGATTGGATCGAGCCCTTGTTGGATCAGGTTGGTTTTGAGCTTTGGTCGGTCAGAAATTTGGACGCCGAGGTCATCGTGGCTGACTTTGAGAACAATGCGTGGCTGATAGAGCTTGCCACCATTGGCGACAGCGCTGATGAGGGTGGCCATTTGAAGGGGAGTGGCTTCGGAGTCACCCTGGCCGATCGCTAACATGCCGGTGAGGGCGGGGGTCATGACTTTATTTCGGTAACGCCGTTGCCATTCGATGCTGCCAGGGAGAATGCCAGCGGACTCGCGAGGGAGTCGGATACCTGTCGGTTGACCAAGACCTAGCATGCTATAGGACTCGACCATTTTAGCCGTGCCAACAGTGTTCGCAATCTTCATGAAGTAGGGGTTGCATGAGCGCTGAATAGCTTCCTTAACACCTAGGATGCCGTGGCCCCAGGTTTTCCAGCAACGAATTTTTGCTTTACCGTAGGGAGTGTAGCCCTTGCAGTCGCAGTGCATTCCGTGAAGTCCATTGATTGCGGCAGTGATGGCTGTGGGGATTTTGAAAGTGGATGCTGGAGGGAAGTTGCTGATGGCGCGGTTGAGGAAGGGAGCGGATTTATTATCTCGGTATTCCGCGTAGCGTTTTGATGTGATGTTCGGTATGAAATCGTTCGGATTGAAATCGGGCACTGAGGCCATTGCTAGGACTTCGCCAGTGCGTGGATCCATCACCACGGCGGCGGCGCGACCGGCTCGGCGGAGGACTGTCTCGGTGAGATACTGGATGCGGGCGTCGAGTGTGAGTTGAACTTCTGAGCCTTGAGATGGCTTTAGGTAGTCGATCACGCGGAGGTTTTTGCCCTTTTCATCCTTCAAAATAGTTCGAACGCCTTCGCTGCCACGCATGTATTGATCCATGGTGGCTTCGATACCGGAGATGCCTTTCGGGTCGCCAGTGTAGTGTTTGAAGTCGGGTGGGACGTCGCCTTTTTCCCATTGCTTGAGGTAGCCTAGACAATGTGAGGCGAGTGATCCGAATGGGTAGATTCGCCGAGGAGTGACGGTGACGTAGACTCCTGGAAGCTCGAGGTTGTGCTCGGCAAAGTGGGCGAATTGGTCGTAGCTAAGGTCGTCACGAAAGATGAAAGGAACGAGCCCGCCATGGGTAAGGTAGTGTCCTTCCATGGCGCTGGCGCTGTATTTGGCATCGATTCCTTGTTGGGCGAGTTTTGGTCTAACCCACTGGTTGATGATGTTGACTATGCCGGGTGGCTTGGCGTCTTTCTCCCCTTTGTGGTCTTCCCAAAACTGTTGGAGGTAGTCTTGGTGGATTTCCTTGAGGTTAAAGATGAGTTGGTAGTTTCGATTGTTCTTCGCGAGTACTTCCCCGTTGCGGTCGATGATTTCGCCTCGCACACCAGGCTCGCGGATTTGAACTTCGTAGTTGGTGGGCACGAGTTTGCGAAACTCGTCTTGGCGGTTGATCTGGAAGTCGTGCAGCTGAGTCATAAGCACGCCGCTACCCACCAGCACCAGCAGGGTGAGGATATAGATTCGGTATCTGTAGCGTGGACGTGCCATGGACTTAGTTGTCGAGCGTGTATGCTTCGGGGGTGAAGTAGCGACGCTTCAATCCATCGTATCGGATGGTGTAGTCGAAGAGTTTGGCTAATTTGAAAATAATGGCGAAAATGAGTGGAGAGCAGAGCATTGTCAGCGCAGCAGTGAGCCAGATTTGCGTCAGGACCTTTCCGGGGAAAATCCATTCGCCGCGGACAAAGGTGATCAGCAAAAACTCGGCAAGTAGATAGAGGAAAGTGGCGATGCCGGTAAGAATGGCGGAGAGTTGCCATGCTCCCTTGCGAAAGAGTGGCTGAATTCCCTGCATCAGGATACCCATTAAGCCAAAGAGTAAAATGGAGTAGCCAAAGCGTAATGTTTCGGTCTGATGGTGATAGACCTCAGGGTCACCACCCTGGGGGCCCAGTGTGTTGTTAGCATCCCAGAGGAAACCCGCTAAGAAAGCTAGGCCGAGCATCGGTGAGAAGCCGACAGTTACCGCGCCGCAGAGAAACACAAGATGCAGTAGCAAGATGCGGGCATCGTACAAGGCCGTCACAGCAGGTATGAATTGCTGCAGGACGCAGGCAATCAATACGAGAATGAAGAGGCTGATGTGGTATCTGATCACTGGTTCACTGATGCCCTAGTAGGACGAATACGGTATCTAAGGCCGCGAAGTCTACTGCAGGTTTCACCAGTGCTTCCGCATCTATAGCACCTACCTCTGATGACACCACGGTGCCGAGGTTGATGTTTGCGGGAAAGAGTCCACCTCGGCCTGTCGTGACGACAGTTGATCCGGGTTTTATCTTAGCCTCTTTGGACAGGTAGCGCAGACGGAGCATTGGTGTGTCTCCATGTTGCGCGCGCTGACCGCTGAGGATGCCAACTTCTTGAGTGCCCTTTATCTTTGCAGATACTTGGCATTTCTCATCAGTCAGCAAAATCACGGTGGAGGTCTCGTTGTTAGGTCGGTCTACCTTGCCAACGAGGCCTTCTGCAGCGAGCACCGGAAGCTGGGCTTCCACCTTGTGCTCTTGCCCACGATCAATGGTGATGGTTTCCCACCATGTCGCAGGCTTGCGGCGTATGAGTTTTGCAGCTTTTACGCTGAAAGGGGAACGTTGCTGGAACTTGAGTGCAGCACGTAGTTGAATGTTTTCTTCTTCGAGCTTTCGAAGATGGGAGGATTCGGTGCGAAGCTTCACCAGTTCAGCCTCTGCCACATCAAGCTTGGCAATGACTGTTTTGGAATGTTCCACTTCATCGGTAAAGGCTCTCGCCTTGGTTTCTAAAGCGGCACCACTTTTTAAAAAGGGGCCGATGGCAGCATAATAAGTGCGCTGAATCTGACGCACACCTTCCTCGCTGCGAGTGAGCGACCAGGCGACTCCCGCAAGGAATAAAAGAAGGGTGATGAGATTCAGCGGCTTCATGCGTTATCAGTCCATATTGGTCACACGGCGCAGGAGATTGATCTCTTGCAGAGATTTCCCTGTGCCTTCGGCCACGGCGCTGAGTGGGTCATCTGCGATGTGGACTGGGAGACCCGTTTCTTCTTTGAGACGTTTGTCGAGCCCCTTGAGTAGAGCTCCACCACCGGCGAGAACGAGACCACGGTCAACCAAGTCTGCAGCCAATTCTGGCGGGCAGCGCTCTAGAGTTGTGCGGACAGCATCGATGATGGTTGCCACGGGGTCGGAGATGGCTTCGCGGATCTCTTCAGAGGAGATTTTCATCGTCTTTGGAAGTCCCGCAACGAGGTCACGGCCTTTAACTTCCATGGTGATTTCTTTAGGAAGTGGGAATGCAGAACCAAGACGGATCTTGATTTCTTCTGCAGTGCGCTCACCAATCATCAGATTGTAGGCGCGCTTCATGTAGGAAATGATAGCTTCGTCGATCTCGTCACCAGCGGTGCGGACGGAGCGGCTGTAAACAATACCAGCGAGCGAGATTAGAGCGACTTCAGTCGTGCCGCCGCCGATGTCGACAATCATGTTGCCAGAGGCATCCTGTACGGGAAGTCCCACACCAATCGCAGCAGCCATCGGCTCCTCGATGAGGAAAACTTCACGCGCACCAGCCTGCTCGGCAGACTCGCGCACAGCACGGCGTTCTACCTCTGTAATGCCAGAGGGAACTGCAATCACCACACGTGGATTCGAGCGGCGGCCTTTGTTAGCTTTGCGGATAAAGTGGCGAAGCATGGCCTCGGTCACTTCGAAGTCAGCGATGACTCCATCCTTGAGTGGGCGAATCGCTACGATGTCACCAGGAGTACGGCCGAGCATGCGCTTGGCGTCGTCACCCACAGCGAGCACATGGTTAGTGCCAGCCTTGACTGCAACCACGGATGGTTCACGCAGGACAATTCCTTGGTCCTTAACGGTTACTAGTGTGTTTGCAGTGCCTAGGTCGATCCCGATGTCACGGGAGCCCCAGCCAAAAAGTTTTGCGAACATTAATGTTTAAAAAGTTATAAATTACTAAAATTGGGGAAAGGGTGCGGTATGAACCACTATCATACTACGTCGGAGACGCAGTATAGCTATCAGAAGAAAAGAAAGATTTCTCTCCCTCTATGCTGGGTGTGACTATTTACCAGTAATCGCCAAGGTCAAGCGGATAGTGGGGGAAGTGTTCAGTTTGCGGTGTTCAGTTTTCCGAGCCAGCACTATGAAATAGTTTCCAACCGCACGAATCGAAAGATAGGGGCGATTTCCCGAGGGGGCGGTGAGAGTGACAAAGCTTCAGGAAGTCCACGGTTCACTCAAAAAGTGAGAGAGTGGTATCATGGTTGGAGCTTGTGTGGTTCCCGTTTCATTTAGGAAGCTTCTAGTGGTTCAGAAACTTTTAGGGTGACGCTCATCCCGTCGATTTCGAGAGCTGGTGGGGTGGGGAGAGAGCTGATGATTTCTTGAGCTTGCTGATGAAATGTGGCGGCTGCTGGCGCTGAGTTCCAGTTGAGTGTCCAGGTGGTGGTTGCTGATTTTCCACCGTCGGTAGTGATGGTGAGGGAATCGTTTTGGTAGGCTTTGAGGGAGGTTGTGAGTTCTTGTTCGCTAAGTTCGAGTTGGGCGAGGAAGCCTTTGAGCGTGAGCGCGCCTAGTTGGGTGGACAGTTGGACTGAGTCGCCCACCTTTGGGGTGAAATTTATTTTGGTCGAAGGGCTGCCGAGGAGGATGCTTTTACTGCTGGTGTTGGTCGAGCGAATGGCTAGGTCTATGGCTGGCTTGTCTGGCAGTCTGGCGAGGTAGTCCTTGCCAAATTGATTGGGAAAGGTGGTGATGAAGCGGACGAGAGGCGGGAGCGCGCTAAAGAGTTCCTGGGCTTCGGTGGTTGCAGCGCTGTCTACAAAGCCAATGTTGCGGGCTTGGATTGCGTAGAATCGGTCTTGCAGCATCGAGGCTCGACCACGATGGAGTGCCAGATAGCAGAAAAATTGGTCGTCGGTGAGCGGATTGGGCAGTGGGGCGTGTTGCTCGAGCAATGCGATAGCGAGCAGACGGATGAGGCCCGCTTGGTGGTGGATGTTTTCGCTGTCGTAGTGTGGGGCGAGCAGGATTTCTGAGGAACTGTGATCGTACACGCCTATTGCGCCAGTGGTCTCAGCGGCGATGATTTGGCCGATGAAGTTTTGGTTCGGTGGCAGAATGCCGAGAACGTCATAGGCGTAGCTGCGGATTTCTAGACCCACCTCGCTAAAGGCGCCGAGCCAGAGTTGGCCAGCGGCTTCACGCAGGGCATCGTCACTGCGGATGAGAGCAATCGGTGGTGTCCGGAAACTAAGGTCGAGGTCTTTTTCGACAAAGCTGACTAGCCCCGCTTCTAGCTCAATCGGGGCATCTGAAGCGATCAGAGAGCGGAGTGAGGCATTGTCACTGCGCAGTTGCTCCAGCTCGGTCTCTAGTTCCGCGATGTATTCACGGGAGCGTGGGTTCTCGATTGAATCGCTAGCCGTCTGTCTAGCAAGGGAATGCTGGACGTAGAGATAGGATCCTAGGAGTAAGGCTCCGAAGCTGAGGAGGGTGAGCTGAACAGTCGGGCGCATTGAAGTTATTGACCGAGCGGTTTGGCGTTCGGGTTGACTGGGACCCTCTTGAAGGGATCTCGGTCGACGTCACTGGCTGGCTTATTGCGGTCTAGCCAACCCATGAGTTCATCAGAGGTTTTTCCTGCTTGGGAGGTGAAGGTGGACGGGGCACTACGCTCGCCCTGTGCGTTGTAGTGGTAGCGAGTGGCGCGCACGGGTTGTTCCTTACTCGGATCTTTCGGGTACGTGCGTCTGACTCGTGCGTCGAACATATCTTCTGCGATCAGTCGTCCAGTATCTGCGTGGTAGCCATAAACGATTCTGAATAGTTTTTTATTTTGGCCGTCGTAGACTGAACCGTAGCGGAGGTTACCGAATTTATCACGACCATAAAGAGTGCGTGAACGAATAACTTTCTCGCCGTTGGATTTTTCGATGTAAGTCCGTTTTTCCAGCTTAGTGTTCCCCGCGTCGCGCTTAAACTCAGTGACGGAACCATCTCGATTTTTTGAAATACGTGCGAGGTGTTTTGACTTGCTGGTGCTTTTTTTCTGAGCTTCCACGGGTGTTTGGAGGCAGGCGCAGGCTGCGATCATAAATGTGAGGATGCGAAGGATCGTGGTCATGAGGAGTAGATAAGCGACTATTTGACCAGTTTCAAGTTTTCAGTTTGCCAGAGTGACATAGAATGTCTTACTAACAGTATGCGCTGGAAAACAAGACGTCGAGTAATCGACCTCACAGAGAGGGGACTCATCATAGGGATTCTCAATGTGACCCCCGATTCTTTTTCTGATGGGGGCAGCTATGCCGACCCTCGTCAAGCTGTGCAGCATGCTATAGGGATGCTGCAGGATGGAGCCAAAATTATCGACGTTGGTGGCGAATCTACTCGGCCAGGTGCGCCGAAAATTTCTGAACAAGAAGAGCTAGCGCGGGTGATTCCAGTGATCCGTGCCCTCCGCGAGGTGAGTGATTGTTTGATCTCTATAGATACGAGCAAGGCTGAAGTCGCCCGTCAGGCGATCGAGGTCGGTGCAGATATAGTCAATGATGTCACAGGTCTGACGGGGGACATCAATATGTCTAAAGTTTGTGCACAGGAAGGAGTGGGAGTGATCGTCATGCATATGCAGGGGAAGCCTGCTCACATGCAGAATAAGCCAGTGTATGAAGATGTGTTGCGCGAGGTGAGAGCATTTTTTGAAGAACGCTACAGGACATTGGTGAAATTAGGAGTGAATCCTCAGTCGCTTTGTTTTGATCCAGGTATCGGCTTTGGTAAAACTCTGGAGCACAACTTACAGTTACTCCACGGGCTCTCCTCCTTACAGGTGAATGACCGCCCGCTGATGTTGGGGGTCTCCCGCAAATCAATGATTGGTGCTGTGCTCGGGCTAGAAAGTGCCGAGGATCGCGACACTGGAACCGTAGCTCTCACCAGCCTAGGTCGGATGGCAGGCGCTCAACTCCACCGAGTCCACGAGATCAAACGAAACTTTGAGGCCATGCGGATGGCTGAAGCTGTGCTGAATCTGGATTCAGTCTAGGAATAGTTACTTCGTAATCTCGGTTCCAATACCTGAGTTGGTGAAGATCTCTAGTAGGAGGGAGTGGGCTTGGCGGCCGTCGATGAAGTGGACTTTGTCGACGCCGTTGTTCAGCGCATCGAGGGCTGAGTTGATTTTTGGAATCATGCCTCCTGAGATGGTGCCGTCGGCCATGAGGGCGGCGGCTCTTTCGGTGTTGATTGAGGGGATCAGGGTCTCAGGCTTGGATGGGTCTTCCATTAGGCCTGGGACGTCGGATAGGTAGATGAGCTTTGCGGCGCGTAGGTCTTTCGCCAATGCGGCGGCTGCGAGGTCGGCATTGACATTGAGGGGCTTGCCTGTACCGAGTTCGGATGCGAGGGGGGAAATGACTGGCACGATGTCGGCATTGAGAGCTTCTTGCATTTTCTCTTTTTGTGAACCGACGACCTGACCGACGCGGCCGATGTCGACGCGTTCGCCATCGTCATTGATGCCTTTGATGCGCTCACCGATGAATACGTCTGTGCCGGGGACTCCAACCGCTTTGCCGCCAAATTCGCGGAGCATCTCTACGAGGGCTGGATTGAGGGTGTCGGTGAGAGTTTTTTCTACGATAGAAATCGCTTCTGGCGAGGTAACGCGGAAACCGCCGATGAATTCAGCTTTGAGTCCGGCCACGGCCATTGCGGCGGAGATTGCTTTGCCACCGCCGTGGACGATGACTGGGTTGACGCCGACGACTTCGAGGAAGACGATGTCGCGCATGACTTTCTTGACCAATTCTGGGTTCTCCATGGCGGATCCTCCCATTTTGATGAGGAAAGTTTGGCCCCGGAATGCTTGCAGGTAGGGCAGAGCTTCGATCAGGGTGGCGGCTTTGGCAGTGAAGGCTTCGATAGACATCGTGTGATATAAGAGTGATAAATGGAATTATACCAGCGCGCGGCGGGCTGGTTTAGCCAGGATGGTGCTGAGTACCCATCCTGTGAGTAATGTGAGAGTGTAGACTGAAACGGGGCTCCAGTAGTGGAGAACGTGGTAGAGAATCAGGAAAATGAGCCAGATGGCGAGTAGAGCAATGAGGAAGGCGGTGTTGCGGCGCATGTGGCCGTAGGCCAGCAACCAGGCTGCGAGGATGGCGACATCCGCGAGGAGAATGCATTCGAGCCAGCTGGGGAGGCGGCTCAGCGTCTCGGCGCCAGAGACGCGAGGGGTGTAGGCTAGTTGCGAGAGCTTAAAGTAGGGGTCGCCGATGGCCTCGAATTCTGAGGTTTTATTGCCCGTGGCGGTGAGGATGGCATTTCTCTGGGTGGCGCCAATGATGCTGGATTCACCGCTGAGAGCTGAGGTAGTGCGCCGTGGTGGGCTTTTTGCTACAAAGCTAAGATCGGGGTGGAAATGGCCAAACTCATCGATGGGAATGATGTTGCCGGAGTTGCCAACACGGATGTACTCACCAGCTTGAACAAGAAGTTGGTCGGGTGTGATTTTACTGTTCTGCATGAGTGCTAAGAGCACTGAGGAGAACACGATTCGGTCATTCCAGTGGGCGACCATCGGTAGTGACTCGCTTGTTTTTTCAGATTCCAAAACGTTGAATCCTGCAAAAGTGTTCTGCGGGAAGTCAATGTTAGGGTTTATTCCTAGGCTGTTGACGACTGGGAAGAGCTCGGAGCCGCCGAGTACTTCTGTTGCTGGAATAGAGGCGAGCATGAAGGCAGGTGGTAATGGCTCAGAACTCAGTGCGCGGCGTAATGGCGCTGTGACGACGACGCTTTCGAAGCCTCGCATTGCTGTGGCGAGTGTGCCATTTTCTTCAGGTTCACGCTCAGGCCAGTGCAGGTGGGTGCTCAGGAAAACCCGCTTTACCCCTTGTTCTTTGAGGTTGTGTAAGGTGATGGCTAAGTCGGCTGGGTGGTAGAGGCCAAAGGCGTTGACTTGCTCTGGGTCGTCATCGATCTCACAGATCACGTAATCGAGCGCTGAATGCGAGGGGGGAGCGACTTCGCGGATGACCCGGTCCCTCGTTTCGCCAGTAGTCTTGTCTTCGATTTTGGCTCCAATACCAAAAGCTTCATTTTTGATTGGCGAGAGCTGGTTGTCAGCCCAGATCAATTTTCCAGCGGGTTGCCAGACAAAGAGCCCCTGCATACCCACCGCAAATGAGAGGAGTAAAATGAATGCCTGAGCTATTCGAATGAGTGACAAGTCGTTGGTAGATTGATGGCTTAGAGCTTAGCCTTAGCTATATCGAGTACAGGCTGGATGGCATGTTCCACGTCGGTTCCGCGAATCACTTCTGAGAGCAGGCGACAAGCTACGGGGATGTGTTGCTCGAACCATTCTTCGCCTTTATTGGCAACGAGATTTCCGTAGGCTCCGAGCGCTTGCATCAGGCGCTGAGTGGCGCATTTTTTGAAAATATCATCGATCGGACGTTCCTCGCTGAGGTCTTCCCACAGGTCGAGCAGCTTCTCGCGCTCTTCAGCAGAATGATCCATGTAGGGGTCAAAGATGAGTGAGGCGAGATCGTATTCTTGGCGGCCGCGACGCATTCCTTGGAAATCGATGAGGTAGGCCTCATTGTCTTTCACTATGATGTTCTGAGACTGGAAATCGCGGTGCACTAGGTGGCGGGATGAGGCTCCGAGTGAGGTGGCCATCTTCTTTATCGCCGGATCGTTGCGAAGCACTGCTGTTTCACCACTGCTCATGCCGAGGTAGATTTCTCCGAAGTTGTCGTAGAAGTAATCCTGCTCCCAAGTGTAGAGCTCTGGATCGAAAGGGGGTTGGAGTTCGAGATCTTTTGGCGCGCGAGTGTAGAAGAGCTTATCGAGCTGGGTGAGGGCGGAGCGATAGATCGGCTCACGCACTTCCCAAGGCTCATCTTTGAGAGAATGTAGATCGACCTCACCGAGGTCCTCGATCAAGGCACAACGTCGGCCAGTGTTGTCGTAGAGTACCTCCGGCACGTTGAAGTTAGCTTTCTTTAGAAAGACTGAGACTGGCAGGTAGTTTGCATTATCCGCACGTTCGAGTGTGTAATAAATACCGATATAGGTCGGAAAGCCCTCTGGCAAAATGCGCACGATGGTGCGGCCCGAACCACCTTTGACGATTGGTTCGATAAGAACCGAGTGTGTAGGCTCAAGCTTGAGATGGGCGCGAGTTGCGGTTAGGAGCGTGTCTGTAGGCATAGGGAAAGGAATTTAGTGGTGAGACTAAATTTTATTTAAGGTTAGAGATCTTCGTTGAGGTGGTGTCCTTCTGCATGATCACGAACAATGCAACCGTCTAGGACGGCGTGTTCGGCTACTCTTGCGGATGGCCATACAATGGTGTTGCGAAGTTTTACGCCCTTTTCAATCACACAATTAGGTCCAATGAAACAGGAATCTGCCTCAATCTCTGCGCTAGGATCGATTTTAGCGCTCGGATGGATGGCTGGCTGTCGTTCTAGGGCTTGTGGATTTAGGTGTGCGGCGAGGTATTCTTCGCGGGTTCCGAGGTCTTGCCACTGGGCGCCATCGGCAATATACGCCCCTAATTTCCCTTGCTCAGCCAAGGCTAAAAAGGCGGGGACGATCGATATTTTTTCATTAGCAGGGATCAGGTCGAGGATCTCGGGCTCGATGATGTAGATGCCAGTGAACTGGTGGGTTCCTGGATGTAGCCCCCGAGCA
>CAXMPP010000004.1:0-45799 GCA_964195395.1 uncultured Thermodesulfobacteriota bacterium | reverse complement strand
CCATTCTTTTTTAATGTTTTCAGCTAGGTCTCCTCGTATCTCCTTTGGTACGTTTTTGAGGAGACTATCGATATGACTAACCAGTGATTGGCTAGATTTTTGACTAGCACTGATGTCTATATAGAACTCGTGCTGCTCACTCCCTGAATGCAACCATGACTTCTCATTCACAGCTACTTCCCAGTCGTGAAGGACGATGGACAAATCACTCGCGACATCCACGCGTCCACGTTTGTAGCTCCCCGCAATCTTTCGGCTTCGACCAAAACTCGCTTTCTTTGGAAGCGAGCCAAAGCTCACTCCGTACTTTTCTAGCTTAGAGCCAAAGTCCCACACCTTTTCAAGATAGGGAATTTCAGTGGTGAGATACGAACTATCTGAGATGTCTAAATCAAGCGTGACATCAGGATCAATATCGCCAGTAATTGGATCAAATAGCTGGGCTTCAGCATTCCCACTGAGGCCAATCTCGCCATATTTGACAGTCTTCGACGCAGAATCATAGATCTGCAGGTTTCCAGCTAATATGAGTTGAGCCTGATTCACTAGCTCAAGGGCATTTGGATCCACCTTAATATCTTCGAGTTCAACTGAGTAGTCCTCCCCCTGGAGGAAGACTCCAGTTTTCTCTATGGTAAGATCAAAGCTAACATTACTGATCGAAATAGATTTTAGTCGAGTGACAAATTCATCCTTCTCACGCGCATTGAAGCTCTTTGATTTTTCTTTAGCTTCACCCTCTTTGGCGACTTCTTCGAAGAGACTATCCAGAGAGTTCGTCCCATCCTTGTGCAGTTTGACCCTCGCATGCAGACCGTCTAATACAAAACGCTCCACATAAATCTCTCTTGACAATAACTCCCACAAAGACAGCTCAAAGCTCACCTCTTTGCACTCCAAGGCTCCTTGAGTAAGAGGGGCGCGTTCACTATAGGGGATCTTTCGGTTAACGTTGTTGTCACGCTCCGCAAGAATAACGTCCTGTAGTGTAATCTTGGCTGGAATGGAAAAAAGCGAGACATCGAAAGACCCAATCTGCACTCGGCTATTGATCGAGTCTTCCATTTCCTCTACGAGGAATTCTTTTGTTAGCAAAAAATTTGCTGCAAATGCTAGGACACACGCTATGAGAACAAGCCCTATAATAAGGCGTTTCAACCATTTCTTCATAGCACGGAGCCTAGCAGAAATTTAGTCGTCGGTATACTTTTTATGGCCTTCCTTCTTAGTTCCCTTCACCTTAGTCATTGCCGCTTCAATTTTTGCTGGGTCCTTCTCTAGGTAGGCTAACTCTAGCTCACAAAGTGCCGCATAGGAAAGCCCTAGTAAACGACGAGAATCAGCAAGAGCCTTCGCCTTTTCATCTCCCTTAGGCATTTCCTCCACCAATGCTGCGGTGTATTGCATCGCGGCAAGCAAAGCCGTATGCGCCTTAAGTACAGCTTCTGCAGCGGCAGAAAAATCATCCTTAGGAATTCTCCTCAGTGATTTAAGCTGCTTACTCACAGTCTGCATTTCTATTGACATTTTTGTGTCTTCTTCCTCAGCTTGAAGATTGCCAACTAGGGCGAAGCTCCCAAGAGCGAGCACTTTGAACGTATGTGAAAATTTGTTTTTAATCATGATGTCATCTACAATCGAATATCTTTGAGAACTGTCAAGCCTGAGACGACGGAAAACTCTCACTCTTTGTGACTTCACAGTTGAAACTCCCCCCCATGCTGGATCAGACTCCCACCCACATGGCAGCTAAGAAAGACAAGAAACTTACCCCAATGATGGCTCAATATATGGCCATGCGTCGTTCTCTACCAGACGACGTCGTTCTTTTTTTCCGCTTAGGTGACTTTTACGAGATGTTCTTCGAGGACGCTCAGCGTGCTGCGTCAACTCTCAACATTGCTCTCACCAAACGCCACGATGTACCCATGTGTGGATTCCCATACCACTCAGCTCAAGGTTATATCGCCAAACTCGTCAGAGCCGGAATACGAGTGGCCCTCGGTGAACAAACCACGACACCAGTCCAAGGACAATTGGTTGAGCGTGAGATTTCACAAATCATTTCCGCTGGAACCGTCGATGACATCAACCTACTAGACGACACCCGAAACAACTATTTAGCCAGTGTCTGCTACATAGGAAAACGTTATGGCTTAGCCTGTGCCGACCACACTACTGGTGAATTCATAGTTTCCGAATTTCCAGATAAAATGCAACTGGAGGATGAACTCAAGCGTCTCTCGCCGTCAGAGATCATCATCCCCGACGACCAGATCACTGAATTGGGAAACATAGCACACTGTATGCCCTACGATGGTTACGCCTACATCCCAGAGCAAGCCCAACACCAACTGAAACAACAATTCAAAGTCCAGTCGTTCGACGGATTTGGTTGCGCAGACATGACGGCGGCCACCTCCGCCGCAGGTGCTATTCTGCACTATCTAATCTATCAGCTCAGAAGATCTTGTGATCACCTTCTGAAACTCTCAGTCCGTGACAACAATGAATTTGTCATGATAGACTCTGCATCTCAAAATAACCTCGATCTCGTAGAGTCACGCTCAGGCAAAAAGCACACCTTGCTCCACGCTCTCGATCGTACCGCCACCCCGATGGGTGCTCGTAAACTGCGCGACTGGATCCTTCACCCACTGCGCGACTTAGATTCTATCGTAGCTCGGCAGGATCTCATCGCATCATTTCTGGAACAACCATACTTGCTCAGCCAATGCCGTACTTCTCTCAAGCAAATTCGTGATATTGAGCGCACTACTGGAAGACTTTCCCAAGGCAGTGGAACTCCAAGAGACCTCCAGTCTCTAGGACTATCCTTGGCTCAAATCCCCACACTCATAGAGGACCTGAAAGCTGTAGCCGCCAGCATTCCTCTCGCAAATCAATTGCTTGGAAATATTCATAACTTCGATGATCTTGTTAAATTGTTAGAGAAAGCACTCGTTGACGAGCCTCCAGCTAGACTTACTGATGGTGGAATCATCCGCGACGGCTATTGCCCGCCACTCGATGAGTTCCGCTCAGCTTCGCGAGATGGCAAGCAATGGATCGCCAAACTTCAAGAGTCCGAAAGAAAACGCAGCGGGATCGACAGCCTGAAGATAAAATTCAATAACGTCTTCGGCTATTTCATCGAGGTGACTAAAGCCAAAGCTGAGTTCGTCCCAGATGACTACCTACGGAAACAAACCATGGCCAACGCGGAGCGCTTCATCACTCCAGGGCTAAAGGAAGTAGCAAGCAAAGTACTCGATGCTGAAGAACGCTCTAAACAACTCGAAGCCGAAGAATTTGCTAAGCTCCGAGCCCAAATCGCAGAACACCTCGATGAACTGCAACAAACAGCCGACGCCTTAGCCACCCTCGACGTACTCCTCGGGCTAGCTGAAACGGCTCAGCTATTCCAGCACACGCGCCCTATCCTCGATGAATCTCGTAAACTCAGTATTCTAGAAGGGCGTCATCCAGTTCTCGAGCAAACCTTGGTCGATGAAAAATTTGTACCTAACGACACACTGCTCAATCATGACGATTCCCGCCTAGTCATCCTAACTGGCCCTAACATGGCGGGTAAATCCACCTACATCCGCCAAGTAGCCCTCATCACTCTGATCGCACAGATCGGTGCCTATGTACCAGCGGAGTCCGCACACATTGGTCTAGTCGACCGAATATTCTGCCGCGTCGGAGCCTCTGATGACATATCCCGAGGCCAGTCCACATTTATGGTAGAGATGAACGAAACCTCGCTCATCATCAATAACGCCACAGATAAATCCCTAGTCATCCTCGATGAAATTGGCAGAGGAACTGCCACATTTGATGGCCTTTCTATCGCGTGGTCAGTCGCCGAGCACCTACACGACACGCTAGAATCCCGCACTCTCTTCGCCACCCATTACCACGAACTCACCGACCTAGCGAACACACGCAAAGCTGTGGAAAACTACAATGTTGCGGTGCGTGAGTGGAATGATGAAATCATCTTCCTGCGTAAAATCCTCCCAGGCTCAGCTGATAAATCTTACGGAATCCAAGTAGCAAAACTAGCAGGCTTGCCAGATAGCATTGTAAACCGCGCCAAAGACATACTTTTACATTTGGAAATGAATTCATCCAAACCTGAAGCCAAAAATAAACCTCGCGCAAAAAATACTCGGGCAACAATGCCTGAGCCGAATCCGCCGCAAATGGACCTCTTCGGTTAGATCCCAAAGCTCGCTTTTACAGCTGCACGCTTTAGCCCAAGTTCCCGCCATTCATTCGTGAGGCGGGATGCCTCGATGACTCCGCACCCAGAAGGCACGGCAATGGTCCCCCCTTTCCAATAGGCTCCCCGAATAGTCACGACTGCGTGAAACTCACCATGATCGTAAACACCAAAGGGCGCCCCAAAATGTGTCGGTGCCTGCAGCCTATCTCGCCAATTATATAGTAATTTTAGAGTCTCCGCAGTCCTAGGCAGTGGACCCAGAGCTGGGGTTGGGTGCATCTTTCTTAATAAAAAATCGATACTGTGATCCCCGTACATGAAGATTTCAATGGGAGTGTGGAAATGAACTAAACTCCCTAAATCCATAATTTGTCGATCGCTACGTTTTACCATCCCGATATCAGAGAGGCTGGCGACTAATGTTTGGGCCACGTATTCATGTTCACGAATTTCTTTCTCATCGAAAGCAAAGATACTGCGTTCATCAGATCGAGCTGTCCCAGCCAATGCCATGGTCTTTAATCTTCCTTTACGCAAATGGAATAACAACTCGGGCGTGTAACCACAAAACCCATCATCGCCGTCCACCCAGCCGTATGCGTAAAAATTCTCTCCAGCTAAGTGAAGGTCACGTAACAAACCTAACATGTCACCACTCACCAGTCGGCCAAACTCAGTCGCCACTGGCACTGACTTCTCAACGACTCCGCGCTGAATGGCTTCATTGATTTCACTAAAAACACCAGTGAATCCATCAGGTTGAAGCTCTTGCCACTCAAAGCTTGGCTTCTTGAATTGAGCTAAGTCTGACGCACTTAGTTCAAAGACTTCTTGTGGAACTTTCCATGGGAGGTCCTCATCTAGAGCAAAATTATTCTTATAAAAAGCGACTCCAGTATGTGGACATTCTTCAAGTTCCTTGAAAGGCCCCACCCCCACCAAGGTTTTCCCCTTAGGTGTTTTTAGGATCGCATAGCTGTGCTTCTTGCCGCTCATAGTATGAATCTAACTAGCCAAATGCCTGCATGAATCCCACTTCCAGGGCTAGTGGCTCGCTGACATTAGTTTCTAGCAAATCACCTAATTTCTCAAGCGCTTCCATCCGCCGCAATAAGGACTCCAGTGAATCACTCTCTGCCACGGATTTTGTTACTGCTGAATGCGCTGGATAGTCGAGACTATCCACACCACTTTTCTGCCGCACAACGTCTCCCAACCATGTGATCAGAACGTCTAAAAATTGAGCTCGTTCGAGAAGGTATTCGCTCTCGGTGAGAGCCTTGTAGTAGTTCTCGCGCTGCTTCAACCAATCTCCCTCAGTGGTATTCTTGTAATGTAGCACTTCCTCTTTTTGTGCTGCATCATTGGCTTTGCTTATGATCAATTTCCGACGGTCTAAAACTTTAGAAAAGGCAGCCTTGAGGGTGAGCGCGCGTCCTACAGAACCAAATCCAGCCTTGCCTATCTTACCCAAAACTTCGAGCAATTCCGCCTCACCTTCGTAGGGCTCACGTTTCGCACTCGTCATCAGCTTAAGCTGGACACAGCGAGAAAGAATAGTAGGTAAGAGCCTGTCCGGATTGCTTGTAATCAGCAACAATAGACAATTTGTTGGAGGTTCTTCCAAAGTCTTTAGAAAGGCATTCTCAGCTTCAACACCCATGCGGTCAGCTTCTAACACTACTCCAACTTTCCACTTGTCCTTTTCGGATGCTTGATACATCGATTTCTCAAGCGCACGAATCTGCTTCACAGAAATTCTACGCGACTTCATTTCGGGCCTCACTACTCGTACCAGATCGCCTTCAAGTTCGTCGATAGTTTGAGGCTCCGGATCTGGTGCGTCGCCAAATAGCTCAAGACCGACTGTGGTGTCATGGGCTCCATTGACCATCTCAATCATTCGAGAAGCCAGTCTTTCACCACCAGCTACGGCCACACCTGTGATCAAAAAAGCATGCCCCAATCGCTCGCGCTCATGGGCTGACTTCACTAACTCAAATGCCTTATCTTCGGTGTACGCCATAGTCTGTGGGTATGCTCAATGGAACCTCGAAAATAACAATAGAAAAACAGACTTATCCAATTTTTACGGCAGCAGCCCAGAGAGTAGGATCTAGCTGTTCCATTGCCCGCTGCTTTAAATCCTCAGCCTTCAGTGGGTCATGAAGAATAGCTATCATTGTGGAGCCTGAGCCACTCATCATTGCCGCAGCCACTTCAGCTTGCTGTAACAACCACATCTTCATCTCAGCGAGGAAGCGATGCTTTTGAAAAACCGGACGCTCTAAGTCGTTGAAAAACTCACCCCACGGCATCGACTGCGTAGCATAATGGACTCCTAAAATCTCCTCCGACGTGAGCCAACTTTGATAGGCTGCTGGTGTGCTCACACCAAAACTGGGTTTGAGCAATAAGCCATCTAAGACATACGGCCACTCGATGGGTTTCACAATTTCCCCACGTCCAGAGCAATCACAGACGCTATCGTAGACAAAGAATGGCACGTCACTACCAATTTCCCCTGCCCACTCAGCCAGAACATCCATACTTAACTCAGTGCCCTCTAGTTTATTGAGCGCTCGCAGTGTGGCAGCAGCATCACCACTCCCCCCACCTAGACCAGCCCCATGTGGCACATGCTTCTCTAACTGCACATGGTATGCGCATGACTTGGCTGTTTCTCTTTGAAAAATGCGGACAGCCATGGTGACCAGATTCGATTCATCCAGAGGAACTCCCGGCTGATCGCATTCTAAACTATATTCCTCGGACGCTGTAAAAGTCAGCTGATCAGCCAAACTGATGGGAGCCATACGCGTTTCCATAGCGTGGAACCCATCTTCCCTTTTCCCCAAAATCTTTAGATTCAGATTTACCTTAGCTCGGGCTATTTCTCTATGCTCACTCATCGCTTGATGTATTACTTATGCTTCGATTCCTAACAGTGCAAGCATTCTACCTGTTGCACCTTTTTCAATGCGAAAGGAATAATACTTTTTAAGGTTCGAGCTCGTACAGATTCCACAGTCGAAATACTTCTTCACTCCAGCGTCTTCTACTGTCTTCCTAATATCAGCAGCGAAATCAAAATCGTAGGCGGGCGGCCGAATACATGGAGCTAGGACGGCAATCACATCAGAGGGTTTTGTGCCATACTCCTTGGCCATTTTATTCAAAGCGACCCGCGTAATCTCAGCATCAGTTCCCTTTTTACCTGAATGCACCAGCCCGATAGCCTTGTTCTTTTCGTCAATTAAGTAAACAGCCCCACAGTCAGCTACATAGATAGCAAGCAGAACTCCTGAGACATTCGTTATCAAGCCGTCTACTCCCGGAACCATACTCCCTTGGATGTCTCGAACCACAGCTACTCCCCCTCCATGCACTTGCTCGGATCGCCAAGTGTTTTCCCAAGTAAATCCAAGGTTTTCAATCTCACTTATATGCATTGGCAGCAAGCGAGCTATGGTAGTGTCTCGATCAGTGTCGACTACAACGTCTGCTATTCGTCCAATAAAAGCCGATTGGAATCCATCAATGGCTAATGGTTCTAGAAAATTTTCAGTCACGCACACAGACTAACCACACCACCACCAAAATCAAAAATATTTACAACCCAGTAACAAATTCGTAACCAAATACATTGCTGAAGCTTTGAATTCTCCCCTGCAAGCGATTACGACCTCGTTTGCTCACCCAAAACACACTACATTCATTCAGTTATGCCAGATCACACAACAGTAGCGCTTGAACTGGATGACATGCGTGAGGTCATTCATCTCCTCGGTGATGTGGCATACTCAGATCTCACTCTCAATCAAAAGAGAATCAATTTATTGAGAGGCATTTCTAGACTCACTCAGACTGACGCTTGGGTCTGGGGAATTTCAGGGAAATTTGAAGCGGGCGAAAAAGCTACCTTCTCTCTCTCTCACCACGAAGGCTTCACCGAAACACAATTTGCGGCATATCTCGCCGTTCTGGAGAAGTCTAAAATGGCCGACATGTTTGCTCCAGTGCTCACAGAATTCGCTAGTACCTCTTCCACCCTAACACGAAGACGAGACCAATTTGACCCTGATGGACTCATTTATACCGATGCCTATTCCGAGTGGCGTGAAATAGGATTTGCCCCAATCGTCGTCTCGCTCACAGCTGTCCTTAACGGCGGCACTAGCTGCGTAGCTATTTATCGAGAATACGACAGCCCTCCCTACACGGCACGAGAAGCTAAAATTATGCATCTCATTCTCTCCGAACTCGATTGGCTCCACCAAGAAGCAAGTGCCAAGTCCCCCAGCAAGAAAGTGTACGCTCTTCCACCTCGCCTCAATACAGTACTTAACCTGCTCCTACAAGGATCAAGCCGTAAGGAAATGTCCAACCATTTAAGTATCTCACCAAACACCTTGAGCGGATATTCCAAAGAAGTTTACAAACGCTTCAATGTTCACTCACAGGTCGAGCTCATCCGAAAGTTCTCTATCGGTGATGGTGGCGACGAGTCCTAGTGCGCGTTTGCAATTTCACTAGCGAAAATGCGGACTTGAGAGAAAACAAAGAAACATCAAAGCCTACACTGGAACCTATTCCTTACTTGCCGGAGAAAAAAGCCCCTCGCCCTTTCTTCAAACTCAAACACCCCCGACAAAAAGCAAATTTCTAGCAATTGTCATTATTCTTAAAAACTACCACATATAAAAACTCTTACCTTTTTTGATCCGTTTTCGAAAACGATTTCCAACAAATAGTTCAAACCTAATAGACCTAGGTACAAGTGGGAGCACGTGCCACTTTAGGTGCCACTTCTTCTCTCCTTTAGAAGAAGAAAGCCCGCTACCGTATATGGTAGCGGGCTTTTCGCGAATGGCAGACCGGGAGGGATTCGAACCCTCGATACCATTACTGGTATACTCCCTTAGCAGGGGAGCGCTTTCGACCACTCAGCCACCGGTCCAGTGATTCGTTCGTCGAAGTGGAGGGAAAGAACCATATAGAAGAGGTCTCGTCAATACTTCAGCGAAAAAAATAATAGCTTTTTTATAAGCGATTCTTGAGTCCTTGTCTCAATGACGTACGCTTCAAAGCATATGAGATTCCTCATCATTCTCCTGCTCATATCATTATCAATGATTTGCAACAATTCTTGTACTACTGGAGTGCATGAAACGGCTGAGCCTGAACCGAAAAATGATGTCCTGGTTGCCAGAGTCTCATCAGTCTATCCTAAGCAAAATTATATGCTCGTTCAGAAATACCGTAGTATCAACACCGAAATAGATGCCATATTCTATTCGCGCGGAACTGACGGTAGTGTCAACTCGCTCAAAATGACCGGTCAAAAGCTAGGACAGTTCTATGTAGCTGATCTTAGTACTGGCAACTACACTGTAAACGACCCTGTATTCATGCGTGATCTTCGTAACTCCACCCAAGTCGATGCAAATGAGACAACTGGAACTCTAATAAAGTCCGAAAGAGAACTTATAAAAACTGCAAATTAGCTCCAAATTTCACTCATTTTACTAAATATTTTAAAAAACCTTACAATTTCTATTTCGTTTTTTTAAAAATAATGTTAGTCTGTATTCTACGTTCGAGAGTAACTCTCGTGGACCTAATCCAAACTACACAATACCGTTTCCTATGAACACATCCTCCAACATGAACACAGGTTCAAGCCGAGCTGAAGCAGAGCGCCTAGCTGATTTTGTTCTGTTCACCCAGCGTTCCTGCATACTGAACCTATCAACTGAACTCAACCGTGGTAAGATTTCATTCCCGCAGTTTTTCCTGATGGCTTATCTTTCAAGTGAGGACTACCTCACGATGTCAGACATTGCTAAAAAGATGGGCCACTCCACTGCTGCTGCAACTGGATTAGTGGATCGCCTAGAGAAGCTTGCTTATGTTGAGCGTGTCCACGCTGCTGAAGATCGCCGCAAGATCATGGTGCGTATTACTAGTAAAGGGACTGATCTCGTAGCGCTGATGCGTGGTGAAATAGCAACTAGTCTCGCTGATACAATGGCTGAAATGGATGAAGAGGAAGCTGATACCATTCGCCACGCTCAAATGATGATCAATCGGTAAATTGATCAGGCCTTGAGCCCAAATGTTTTTAAACGCACAGTCGCAAGCTGTGCGTTTTTTAGTTTTTCAAGTCTTAGAATTTAAAAATCCGTAGGATGGGCCATGCTCACCTACGGATTCTTGCTGATACTACAGACTAACAACAGGAATCGCCATCACAGCAATCACTTGATTCCGTCGTTAGTTTATAATCTTGGCCTTTGGTCTCACGTGGATGACGCTCAGCGGTACGCGAGCAATCAAAAGGTTTGGCATCAGCCAAAGGCACTTCTGCGATGGGGTCTACAAAAGTAAAACTATCACAATAAGGAGGTTTTTTGTAGAGATTGTAGGTCTTTTCACATACGGCGTAGCGCTTGCCTCGCTCCATTGCGTGGTCATCATCGTCGAGCACTTTCTTGAATGGTCCATTGTAAATCACTGCTTGGTTGCGCTCCAGGCAAGGACCTTCTTTGCCTTTCCAAGCCTGCACGGTGACAGAACGAAACTCAATCCCCTCGACAGTTTGCCATGGCTCACTCTCAAATTTCACAAATTCGACGCCATAAAACCCCGCGTCTTCAAACGCTTTAAGAAACCCGTCCTCGGTCATCGCTCCAGATATACAACCACTCCAAAGGTGTTCATCTTTTTGTAGATGGAGAGGAACTGATTCGTCAGCCACTATATCGGAAATCACTGCACGTCCACCCTTCTTTAGCACTCGGTATATTTCCTGAAACATCTGCTCTTTCAACTCCGGCTCAACAAGATTGAGAACACAGTTTGAAACTACCACATCGACACTGCTGTCTTCCACTAGGGGTTGCCTTTCGCGAATACTTTGCTCGACAGCTTCTAATGCCATCCAGGCATTTGCACCAGTTACTGGATTGTCCGAGAGGTGCTCATCTAGCAATTTTAAATCTAAAGCTAGATCTTGAATACGGCCCTTGCGGAATTCAACATTAGAATAGCCAATGGCATCAGCAATGATTGGGGCATTACGTTCGGCGACCTCTAACATATCATCAGTCATATCAACACCAATGACCTTACCCTGTTCTCCCACGACCTGAGCGGCTATGAAGCAAATTTTTCCAGTACCACTCCCAAGGTCCAAGACTATTTCTCCAGGCTTGAGCCATTTCGAGGGATCCCCGCAGCCATAATCTTTTTCGATCAC
Organism: uncultured Thermodesulfobacteriota bacterium; assembly: GCA_964195395.1. Lineage (GTDB taxonomy): Bacteria > Verrucomicrobiota > Verrucomicrobiia > Verrucomicrobiales > Akkermansiaceae > Rubritalea. The sequence continues at coordinate 34,304 of CAXMPP010000004.1, read as the reverse complement.
TTCTTGCGGGATTATTTTTAAATATTTCGGGTCATAGTCAACTGGGCAACACAATGCGGCCTCAGCTTGATTCGCCGCAGCAACATAGCGGTCTTTGACAGCAGATTCGGTCTTCATAATGGGTTCTTAATTGAAAGATTGTTAGTCAGAGTAATGTGAATAAAAAAATGCGCAACTTAGAAGCTGCGCATGATTTAAATGAATAAAATCGGGTGGTTAGAATAACTTCACCATCTCTTTTTTCTTTGCCTTGGTCAGGATCATGTACGTCTTTTCCCCTTCACGCCAATGCGCAATGTTGAACTGAGTCACATCACAGTCATAGCAGTTTTTGAGTGAAATACTCTTCATAGAGCTGAGTTCACCAGCGTCAGATAAGCTGGCTGAATCAACTACGATTAAGTGCACCATACCCATACCTTCTTTATCAAAACAGAGTAATGAAATCGGTTGTCCGCTATCAAGATACATATCCCGAGCGCCCACTAGCTTTGCTTCTGCTAGTCCAACAGGCAACTGGGAAGGAACTGGATGGTGCTTTGTATTTAGGAACTGCATCGCCGCGTTAGCGCAATCTAGGTCAGTGTTAAGCTTAATCTGACCTGGTGACTTCAGTTTCACAGCCATTTGATGCACGGCGGAATGCACAGCTACGCGTTGGACCGATGAACGGTCTATCTTTGGGCTAGGTAATGGCGTGTGCTTGTTTACCAATACTTCTGGATTCGATTGAGGAAGACTCTTTTGATTCATTGTAATCAAAGCCCCAACAGCCACAGCAGCTGCAATTGCAGTAACAGAGAGCCATCGCCAAACCTTGATTTCAGTCACCCTGCTATTTTCTTGATTCATTGCACCTTGCTCCACTTGCATGGCTGCAATAATTTGGTCGCGTAAGCCCTCTGGTGCAGCAATCGAAGCCATTCCGCCTGTTAATAAACCGTCTAAATCAGTATCCTCAGCTTCACTATTTCCATCGTAGGCCAGGACTGCTAATATCTCGTCACGCAAGCCATCTGGAATAGATACATCATTTAAAGCCTGAGCAAAGGTGGCGTCAGTAGCCCTCTCGTGAGCTAACCATTCGCCTAGCTCACGGTTTTCAGCTGCTAGTTTCAGAGCATCGGCAAACTCAGGTAAATGTGCATCTGCCCCATCTGGTCTAAAACTGCTCAGTAAGAATTTCGCCTGTGTTTTATCCATTATTTTTCACCTTTCCTTGAATATTAATAATTTTCCCTTCAGCGTCGTCTCGCATTTTAGTTCGTAGTTGTTCTTTGCCGCGAGAGATTCGCGACATCACAGTACCAATAGGCACATCGAGAATTGCGGCTATTTCTTTATAGCTATGCTGTTGAAGAAAAAAGAGTGAGAGCGGCGCTCTGAATGTTTCATCCAATTGCTGCAATAGCTCAACAGCTCGCTTGCCGTCCAAGCCCCTGCTTGTATCAGGCTCGTGTGAATGCAAATGATAATCGACCTCTTCAAGCTCTATTTCAGGGAAACGATTTGACCTTCTAGCGTGCCCAAGGTGTTCACGGTAGAGAGTTGTAAATAACCAGGTCTTCGCCTTGCTTCTATCTTTCAGCTGATGGCCTTTTTGCGCCCATATACAAAAGGTTTGCTGCACTAAGTCAGCAGCACGGTCTGGACTCTTTGCCAACGAATAAGCAAAGCGATAGAGCGCTTGATAGTGTTGGTCTACTAAATCTTGAAACTCACTCATACTTTCTAAGGTTAAGAGTATTCTCGCACCATTTCTATTCCACCAAAATCAATTATATTTCAGGATTCACCGAAAGTGGCTTAAGGGACGTAGAAGGTGTGGGTCTTCTCTGGGTCTTCAGGATCTCTCACCAACTGCCCAGAATTCAGGCCTCGCACATCTACGATATTCCCAGTGTATGGGTTAAAGACGAAACCTGGGCGACTGTCTAAGAACTTAGCTGTGGGTGGTGTCGTCAGCTCTGGCTCTATAGACTTGCCTATAGACTTCTCAATTGGATTTATAGTAGGATTTATAATTGGCGGAGGTACTACAACTGGGTCAGGACTTGATCCTAGCCCCCCCCAGTCACATGAATTCATCATCAGTGACAAACTCGACGCAGCAATTATCAATATCTTTTCTTTTTTCAAACATTCGCACATGCTGTTTTTTTAGCATATAGACTACTCACGTCAATCTAAATGCTAATTAAGCAGCACATAAAGAACAGAGAAAGATGAATAAGAAGTTTACGAAGTGGATAAGATCCCTTACTCAATTCGCATGGCAAGTGTTCACGTAAACTTAGGTAATCGCAGCTATGACGTCTTGTGTGATTATGGATTATTGCAAAGTTCCGCAAAACTAATCAGAGCAGCGGGCTTGCAAGGTAAGGCTGCGATCATCACTGATAGCAACGTAGCTCCACACTATTTAGCCGCCGTGACCTCTCAGTTGGAATCTGAAGGATACAGCACGAGCTCACACATTGTGACAGCGGGCGAGGCCTCCAAGTCCTTAACAAACGTAGAAACACTCTGTCGTGAAATGACGCAACAGGGGCACGACCGTTCCTCCTATGTCATCGCTTTAGGCGGTGGAGTAGTTGGCGACCTCGCAGGTTTTGTTGCTTCAGTATTCTATAGAGGTGTCCCTTTTGTGCAAATTCCTACCACTATCGTCTCTTTAGTTGATTCCTCAGTGGGAGGGAAAACAGGGGTCAACATCGCCGAAGGAAAGAACCTTGTAGGAGCCTTTCACCAACCTCAGCTCGTTATCGCAGACCCAGCAACACTCACAACCCTGCCAGGAAGAGAGTACCGTGAAGGATACGCTGAAGCCATCAAGCATGCCGCCATTCGAGATGCTGGGATGTTTGAAGCATTAGAGAATTTATCACCACTAGACCAATCACCACCAGCCGAGTTGATTGCCCGTAATATTGCGATCAAAGCACGCGTTGTAGAAGAAGATGAGCAAGAAACGTCCGGCACTAGAGCTCTCCTCAACTTTGGACACACCATTGGACACGGCATCGAAGCTTCTGTTCCTTACGGCACATTTCTCCACGGTGAGGCAATTTCTCTAGGAATCAGAGCTGCTCTGATTCTCTCAGAAGAATATTCAAGCCTAAGCCGCCAAGAATCCCAGCGAGTCCTTGATTTACTCAACGCTTACCAACTTCCATTGACTCTAGACTCGAGCATCAAAACTGAAGTCGTTCTAGAAAAGATGAAACGCGACAAGAAATTCTCCGGCGGCACCATCAACTTTGTACTTCTAAATAAGCTTGGTTCGGCTTTTGTTTCTAAAGAAGTCACTTGGGAGTCGATCGAAAATACGATTGAGGCGTTACGTGAAAATTGAAACGGCCAGCTTGATCGCTCATAATCACTCTTCAAAGAGGAAAGCCTGCCAGAACTCCGAGCAGGCTTCATTTTTTAGTTACTTTGATCTCAGTTATTGAGTCTTTCGAATGACGACAAGCCAGTTCATCACATTTACTGGAGGAAGCTCTTCAAGAGTCTCGATTGGCTTCAGATCCGCAAAAGTTTGCGCAGCTGAGGCGTTTCCCGCAGTGTCTTTGAGAGCCAAGATCTCAATTGCATTTGTTCCGTTGTTTAGACTACCTAAACTTCCTGACAGTGATACTGACCGGAATTCATCCCCCAAACCAAAGCCAATTGTCGGAGCAAAAATAGACGACGGTGGGTAATCTTCCACGTTCAGTGTTTGTGACACTTGATTGAAATTCTCTAAAATATGGAGGCTATAATTGGTCACCAATGAGAAACCTTTTGTATAATCAGTCAAGTCTTCACAATCTCTCAGCATTATAACAATAGGGCTGACGCTAGTTGTAGGTTTTGCTACATCAGCATCACCAACATAGTCAGCACATACTACCAATGAATTATATTCCGCGACATTTGTGATTGATAGACTCCCGCCATCAGCAGTTTGTAACCAATCAACAAAACGCCCTATGTGAATCTCAATTCCAGGGAGACCATTTGCAGCAACTTCGGAGATGAAAGGGAACACTTCATCATCAGAGTCTGGCCAATCCACGCCACCGGCATAGTTACTAGAAGCTTTATGGATAACTGTGGTGAAAGCTCCATAGCTAAACCGAAGTGCTGTAGGAGTGTTGCCACCAACAGCTACTTCAATCACATCGAGTTTCATCTTACATTGGTGACAACCACGAGAGTACTGATACCAAGACTCCTTACTTAGACCATTACTTATGTCTGAAGAAGAGTTCGCAAATCGATCAAAGAAGTCTAAACCTGGGTTGATTGACAGGAACATACTACGTGAGAAATCAGAAGCTCTTGCAATCGGGTGATAGCCCGTATTAGCGGCCTCGAAAGCGCCACGTGACAGAGTCTGCGCCGTTCCATCCCCCCCGATGATAGAATCGGTAATCGTCGCGCCTTTGGTCGACGTCACGCCGTCGAGTTCTACGTGTGTCACCTCCACTTTGGGAGCAAACGTTCTACCCTCGAACGTGATATTTCCAGAATTTCCTGTGTCGTATGCTTCACCGCCAATATTACCTATATTAGTAAAAGCGGACGAGCTAATAGCCAGCTGAGAAGGAACCTCATAAATTGAAAGGATGTACTCGTTCTCCAGCCTGTCGTTTGCCCCCGTACCAACTCCAGCACGGGTGATGTCATTAGAACTGGCATGAATGTTCACTTTCCACCAATTATGCCTAGCTATGAATGGGTCGCCTGGGGCCTTGTAGCCAAAATGAATATTGGGGTAGGGAATCAAGTTGAAATCTCTGTCATCCCCCTGAGAACTAGCTCCATTGTATGTTGCATCAGTTGAGATCAAGGGTGACAATTTACTATTAGCCACGGCCGCAGACGAGGCGCGCGAAAGCATAGGTACTGGATAATTATTCACACTTGCAACTCCAACTCCGCTCGGCGTACTTGCGGTACCGTCTCCAATGTAATCAGATATTAGATACGCTGAGGGATTACCAGTATTTCCACTTAAAAACTCTCCAAACCCCATACCTGTATCATCACCCGTACTTCTGGCTTGTCCTAGTTTCGAAATATTTCCCGCGGTGTCGAAGAGTCCCCCGTCTCCATGAAATTTAGCAAATGTTCCATTGCTAGAACCATTCATCATGGTGTTAGCTGCGTACACAGGAGTTAAGGTCACTAGAGCCCTCAAAAATGACTGTTTGCGTGCTTCATAGTCAATTTGTAGCTGAACCTTTCTTTGAGCTTCTAATGAACGGATCGAAGACCGGTACATAATTCCCATCAAGCCAAGTAAAAAACTGCAGATGACTACAGTACTCAAGATCGTGACTAAGCCTGATCTTTTATTCTTTTTATAGGATGGAGTTTTCATATTGAAGGAGATGTAGCAAAGGTCAATTGTCCGCCATAAGGTCCAGTTAAAGTAAATTGGTAGCTGACGCCATCAGCCAGGAGGTCAAAGCTAGCATTAGCGACACCACTCGTAATCACCCAAGAAGAATCTACTGCGCTTCCCGCGGCATTTAGAATATTATACCTTAACTCTTCTTCAGCACTGTCATATTCAATGAGAGTATGTATTGTTGCTCCATCCGCTTGGGCGAAATCTAAGAGGAGCACCGTGCCGTTTGCTGTCACACCAGCCCCACCCGCTAGAGCAGTAGCTTTATCAGTATAAATTTTCCCATTATCAGCTTTCGCCAGAAGCCTTACCACCAAAGTATTCGTCAGTGGAGCATCCTCAGCTATAAATTTCTGCGTATTCCACCAAGTGTAGAATTGCACTTGCTGCGAAAGCATACTCACCAAGGTCGTTGCAATCAATACGACTAAAACAAGCACTACTGTGAGCTCAATGAGAGTGTAGCCCTTACGCTTTTTTTTGTTGTTTGAAAATTTCATATTACTATTCGGTACGTATGAGGGATCTGGTTTTCACATAGGTTTTACCACTAATAACGTAAGTCACATGCGTTTGTAGTTCGTAACAATTGATACCCATATCAGCCAAAGCTAGAGCCCCAGAGCTTGTATCAAAATTTGGAGCAGTGCTGACGTTGGTTATCGTTGTGCCATCAATCTCAGGGATGATGCGAATGCGTTTCACGGTAACCGTGTAATCTCGACCATTCCCAGTTCCCGCTGTGAACCCTGGCATCTTTCCGGCTACCACATTATTCACAGTGACGGCATTAGCGGAAGCAGCAGTACTACTACTTCCTGAACCCCAACCTGAAGTTCCAGCTTTGATTTGATCCATACCTACTGAGTTCATCGTCGCAATTTCTTGTGACAAATAGGCATCAACTAAATTAGTTTTCATTACCCAAACTCGGGGTTTAAGGATATTCATAGATCCATCTAGAAGAACTATAGCGACAGCTACTAGCACGAATAGAGAAATTGTTGTTTCAATGAGAAAGCTCCCTCGTGGTCGATTGGCTCCGGGGAAAGCTTTTGCTGCGCCCTTTTTCGGCAGCATTGATTCTAACAGTGATTTATTCATATCTCTACCTCATTAGTTGTGTTCTACATCTAAACACAAAAACACACCGAGACAATCCTAAACTTGAGTTCCCTCCAAAGCTTTATGCCTCAATCTCTTCTCCCCCGACATGGAAACCAATCATTCTCCTAGGAGCCTCGGCCTCCTCTTGCTCCAATTTTCTGGTGTAGCAAAGGACCTGCAGACTGGCTTGGTGGGAAATGAACATACATGGAGAACCCTCGACTAGTCCTTCAATGACGACACTCGAGTGGCCATCTTCACCTATAGTTAAGACCTCAACAGCATCTCCGGTGGGTAGAAAAGCGAGTACGACTGGGACTTCGTCCTCGGCTATAGCCTCACGCCATTTTGCGACTCGGTGGGCGAGTCGTCTAATAAATTCACCGGCTGACTCAAAACGATGTTCGCGCTCTTTTGGCATGGACGCCAAAATATCCTGCATTTCTGGCATCCCATTGGATGCCCCGGGTAGGCTTAAGTAAGGTTTACGGATGGTAGAATTCCCAAGTTTATTCAACATGGGAATAAACCTAGCACAACTTAGATGTGCTTTTCAATCATTGCGTAGGCATTATGATTGTGGATGGACTCAAAATTTTCAGCCTCCACTTTATACCACACAATGTTTTCTTGCGCATTTGCTTTTCCAGCAATGTTACGCACAAGGTCTTCTACAAAAACTGGGTTATCGTAGGCCTTCTCAGTGACAAATTTCTCGTCTGGACGTTTGAGAAGGCTGTACAGTTCACAACTTGCTGATGACTCGACGAGGTCGATCAGATCTTCCACCCAAATCGGTTGTTTCGCTCTCACAGCAAAGGTAACAAGACCTCGCTGATTGTGCGCGCCGTATTCACTGATTGCTTTTGAACAAGGGCAGAGCGTTGCGACTGGCACCATTACAGTGCAGATGAAATCGGAATCACCATTGGAGCAGGCTTCTACTTCAAAGCGAATATTGTAATCTAGCACTCCGCCTTTACCCGTGATAGGTGCGAGCTTGGTGCGGAAGAATGGAAATTCAAATTCCACATGCGCTCTGGACGCCTCTAAACGCCCGAGCAATTCTTCAGGCACCTTCTTCATCTCTCGGACATCGAGGCAATTTCCGTGGCTGTTTAACACCTCCACGAATCGGCTCATATGCGTGCCCTTGAAATGCTCTGGGAGATCCACGGCTAGTGCTGTGGTAGCCACAGTGCGCTGGCTTCCACCTTCTTTTTCGCGAACTTCGACAGGAAAGCGCAGAGCTTTAACCCCTACACGGTCAATCGCGATATTGCGATCATCGCGTTCGTTTTGTGTATCCGTCAGTGGTTGAATCTGAGCAGGCATAGGAAATTACGTACTATAGTGAATTCTTGAGAAACAAATCGAGCCAGCCCAGGGAATGCCGGACTAGCTCGTGAAAACCATTAATCTGGTATCGACACCCTTACTTCCTTACGGAAGAAGGTTGCAGGAACGTGCGCGTTTGATTTCGCGGGTGATCTTGCGGTGAAGCTTAGCTGAAACTCCAGTCACGCGACGTGGAAGAATCTTGCCAGTCTCAGATGTGAATTTGGAAAGAGTTGCTGTGTTCTTGTAGTCAATCTGCTCAGCAGGAAGATCAAGACGACGACGAGTCATGCAGCGGTTTGCTTTACGGAAAGCAATGCGGCGCTCGATTGTTTTTGGTTCAGTAGACATGTTATGTAAAAGTAATTATTTGAAGAATGCAGATCCGCAACTATCGGAGTTCACGGTGGATAGTACGGCGACGAAGCGCTGGATTGTACTTCTTTTTCTCAAGACGACCTGGTGTATTCAGGCTCTTCTTGTTTCGTGTGGATGTGTAGCGAGAAGGAGATTTTCCTTCAGCGCGTGCTTCTGTGCATTCGAGTGTGATGATATCGCGGGCCATGGTCTTAAATATTTGAAATCGGGAGGCGGAAGCTACCGAAATACAGGCCAGCGTCAAGTCAAACCGATCCTTTTTTACAGATTCCCATCATTAGAAACAAAAAATGCCCGCAAAACTGAGTCGTTTTACAGGCATTAAATTCATTTAAAACACTGACAACTAGAGTGTCAGACCAGCGAAACCTAATTCATCTGGGCGACGATAGCGATTTTTACCGTGGCGATCTTCCCACTTTTCTTGGCACTTCACAGTCAAACGACAAAAAGGAATCGCCTCGAGGCGCTCTTTAGGAATTTTATCCCCTGACATTTCACAAATACCGTAACCTCCACGCCCAACGCGACTCAAAGCTTCTTCGATCTCATAGAGAGCGTCCTGCTCCTTAGATAGGATATTCAATGCTAAGTCGCGGTCATAGGCATCGCTACCTGCGTCCCCTTGATGCATGCCCGAGCCAGTGGCCTCACTGCCCTCAGGATGATTCCTGAGGGTGTCTTCAGCTTTATCCGAAGTTATATCTACCATCTCGTCTCGAAGGTCGAGAAGGCGTTGATGTTGCTTTTTAACAAATGCCGTGAGCTTGATTGCTTTAGCAGGGGCTTTATTCATTAATTTTTTGACAGGTGTTTTCTTAATTTTTGATTTCGGAGGACTTCCTTTCTTTGGTGTCGCCTTCTTTACAGTTTTCTTAGCAGGAGATTTACTCGTTTTCTTCACCGGTGCTTTAGCCACGCTCTTCACGGCCTTCTTGCCTGTAACCTTTTTTTTCACCACTTTTGCCGGCTGCTTCTTGGCTGACTTTTTCGTGATTTTTTTAGAAGCTTTCTTTGCCGGGTTCTTCGGTGCTGTTTTCTTAGCTCCCTTTTTTGGAGCTGCTTTCTTAGAAGCTTTTTTGCTCGTCTTTTTCGCTGGGGCCTTCGCTACCTTCTTTACCGGTTTCTTTGTGGTTAGCTTTTTCTTCGCCACTTTTTTTACCTGCTTCTTGGTTGGCTTCTTCGGTGCTGTTTTTTTAGTCCCCTTCTTCGGAGCAGATTTTGTGCTAGCCTTCTTAGCTGGAGCCTTCGCTACCTTTTTTATCGTCTTTTTCTTTGCCACTTTTTTAACCTGCTTCTTTGGTGCTGTTTTTTTAGTCCCCTTCTTCGGAGCAGATTTTTTGCTAGTCTTCTTCGCTGGAGCCTTCGTCACCTTCTTTACAGGTTTCTTTTTTGTCGCCTTTTTCTTTGCTCCTTTTTTCACCAACTTCTTGGTTGGGGTCTTCGTGGTTTTCTTAGCGATTTTCTTCTTCGCTGGCTTTTTAGCCACCTTCTTGGTTAGTGCTTTCTTTGAAGTTTTTTTGCTCGTTTTTTTCACCGGTGGCTTCTTCGCTACTTTCTTTGCTTTTTTAGTGGCAGATTTTTTGGCGGTCTTTTTCACAGCGACCTTTTTAGTGATTTTCACCTTCCCGGTCTTCTTTGCAATTTTCTTTATAACCTTTTTAGTGGTTGTTTTTTTTGCTCCCTTTTTCTGAGATGCTTTCTTCGGTGCGGAATTTTTAGTCACTTTTTTTGCGACTTTATTCGCCTGTTTCTTTTTGGCTGCCATAGAGTTAGGTAGTTTTATTTAGTTAGATTACTAAAACGTAAATCTAAAATATTAAGAGATTTAACACTATTTGCTTAAAGCAAATAGTCGGCATGGCAAGAAAAAACGTCACCATCGCACCCTCATGAAACCCTTGAGCGCTCAAGATTTGACAGGTGTCACCTAACACGCCACTGTCTTCGCATGACTTGGAATGATCAATTTTTAAAACTCTTTCGCCGCTGCATCGAAGCCTATCGCGGCGGAAATACTGACTACGAATCCTATTACACTGAGGACGATCTTAGTTTTCTCCAATCCGTAGGTTACAAGCCTCGCGAGCTCTTCGACTTTGTCGAGGATCTAGCAGATGCTGGAGAACCCACTGAATCAACTGCACTTCTCATTGCCGCTGTACGCCGTGACTACCTCAATGTCATGCAGCAAGGTATCCTCAGCGAGCACGAGATCACCGCTGGGGCTCTCCCTGAGAAAGCTCAAGAATTTGACGGCATCGCCTACCTGCCGCGTATTGTAAGCAAAGCTGAGCACAAGCTGCGCGGCGAGCTCGACCCTAACATCATGTTTAGCTGTGGCGGAGACCGCAACTTTCTCCGCAGTCATGGCGAGATCCACCCTGCTGACTTCCTCCGCAATGTATGGGCGGCCGATGGTGACATCCAACAAATCGCGGACTTCGTAAAATCACAATCCACATAATTTCCACAGATGGCTAAAGACTACAAGGGCGAGCAAATCCTCGTCATCACTCGCGAACTTCTCGATTCTCTTGGTTCCTTTCAAGGGCTCAACACAGATGTCGACACTTACCTACCAACCATTCTCGACCCTAAGAATAACTTCTTCATGGATCGCGGTGCGGCGGAGGAAGACCCAACACACAAACAGCTCATTCCTTATGTGTTGATCCGACTCAATGGACAATTCGTCCACTATTCCCGCGGCAAGGCTGGTGGCGAAGCTCGACTCCACGCTAAACGCGCAATGGGTATCGGTGGTCACATCAATCCTGAAGACAAACGCGAAGACCACCTCGGCTATGAAACTTATATGGCTGGCGTAGAGCGTGAAATAGCCGAGGAAGTCGTTATCGACGGCAGCTACACCCAGAAAATCGTTGGTCTACTAAACGACGATTCTAACGAAGTGGGGAAAGTCCACCTCGGAGTTGTGCACCTGTTCGACATCGACGGCACCGACGTAAAATCAAACGAAGACGCCATCGCCGACCTGCAACTCAGCAGCATCGCCGAGCTCAAAGGAGAATTCCACGAACGGCTCGAGACATGGTCACAGTTTTGTGCCGACCACCTCGGTGAACTTTAATCACACACTCACAAAAAAGTCGAACACCATCACGGTGTTCGACTTTTTCATTTATTGCCAAGTGAGGAACTCCCCATATTTGACTTAAAAGTTAAATGTACCAACGTCTGTGCGGCTTAGCATGCCGTCGAAGGTCACCTTCTCGAGCTGAGCATAGGCTGCATCGACAGCGGACTTACGGTCATCACCGCCAGCCACAACTGCGAGCACGCGGCCGCCATTGGTTTCCCACTGGCCATCCGCATTTTTTCGAGTTCCGGCATGATAGACACGCGCACCTTCTACATCGCCAAAGCCAGTGATCACATCACCACAGCGTGAAGTCTCAGGATAACCTGCTGAAGCACGCACGAGACAGACTGACCACCCTTCGCTGAAGTTAAGTAGCTCTGAGTTGAGTTCACCTTTGGCTCCATCGAAACAAAACTGCGTTAGATCTCCACCGACGATCGGCATCACAGCCTGGCACTCTGGATCCCCAAAGCGGCAGTTGTACTCGATAATCTTTGGACCGTCTTTTGTAATCATCAGACCGAAGTAAATAAATCCACGGTAGGGTAGACCATCTTTAACCAGACCGTCTACAGTCGGTTTGACGATCTCTCTGTCGATCTGCTCTAGTAATTCTTTGCTCACGAGCTGGCGAGAAGCTACAGCTCCCATGCCGCCTGTGTTAGGGCCTAGGTCACCATCGAGCGCACGCTTGTAGTCACGGGCTGGAGTGAAAACGAGGTACTTGTCGTCTACTACCGCTGCAAAAACTGAAACCTCAGGGCCGATGAGACATTCTTCCACCAAAAGGCGGCCTTCGCCGAAACGTCGCTCCACCATTACTTCATTGAGAAATTCTTCCGCAGTAGCCTCGTCGGGACAAACAGCCACACCTTTACCGGCAGCAAGTCCATCGAACTTTAAGACAGTTGGATACACGCCATTGATTGCGGCACGCGCTTCATCAATGTCAGCACAGCCAGCAGCAGCACCTGTCGGGATATTATGACGGAGCATGAATTCCTTAGCAAATTCTTTAGACGCTTCGAGTTGAGCCGACTGGAAGTGCGGCCCCCAACATGGGATGCCTTCTTTTTCACAGAGATTCGCAAGCCCTTCGCCTTTGACGAGGTAGCTTTCTTCACCTGCAACACAAAGTTCGATGTCATTGCCCTTCATCCACGCGATGAGACTTTCTAGCCCATCCACATCGACGAGCGTCGCAATCTCAGCGATCGCATCACTTCCTGGGAAGCTATAAAGCTCAGTCTCCGTCGGAGATTCATCGAATGCTGTCAGAAGCGCATGTTCGCGCCCACCTTTTCCTACAACCAAAATTTTCATGTCTGGAGCGAGATAAAACCAGACTGGCGAAATCTCCAAGAGCGAAGTTTGACTTTTACACACTGTCATCAAATTGACCAACTCATGGATCAGCATTCATGCACGAAAAGTTAAGCGCACTAGAACTCCCTCACTACATTTCTCTCGGGATTTGCTGGACAATTGGTATAAAGTGGCAAAAACACGCATCGTGAGCCTTAAACCACAAGTACTTCCCAGCCTCCTCGGATACACCTTGGATGACCTTTCCGCCCTTCTCAAAGACGAGTACGGCCAACCAGCCTATCGCGTAAAGCAGACGCTGGAGTGGATTTATAAACACCGCGCTGGAAGTATTGATGAAATGCTCAACCTGCCAGCGGACCTGCGTGAAACGCTAAAGGAGAATTTCCGCTACAGACCACTCGAGTCGATTCGTGTGCAAGGCTCCGAGGACACCACGCGTAAATTCCTGTTTAAACTGCACGACGGCCGCTACGTCGAGACCGTCCTAATCCCCGCCTCACCAGCACTGTACGGAGACCCATCTGACCGCCACACCGCTTGTGTTTCTTCACAGGTTGGTTGCGCCTATGGTTGCAAATTCTGTGCCTCTGGGCTCGATGGATTTGCTCGTAACCTCACGGCCGACGAGATCGTTGGCCAGTTGATGGCCGTCGAGGAACTCACAGGCCGCAAGATCAACAACGTGGTTTTCATGGGAATGGGCGAGCCGCTCGCCAACTTCAAAAACCTCAACCAAGCGCTCGACATCATCACCAGTCCATGGGGGATGAATATTGGAGCCCGTCACATCACCATTTCTACCTCCGGCCTAGCACCTATGATCAAGAAGCTAGCTGACCGACCGCAGCAAATCAGACTAGCCATCTCACTCCACGGAGCGACCAACGACACGCGTGACAAAATCATGCCCGTCAACTCGAAGTGGCCGATCGAGGAGCTTTTCGAAGCCCTTCATTACTACAAGAGTAAGAGCAAGAAGCGTATCACTTTTGAGTACATTCTCATCAAGGACATCAACGATGACCTCACGCAGGCTAAGATCCTAGCCAAGCGCGCGAAATCGCTCGGCGCCCTCGTGAACCTCATCCCCTACAACACCGTTGAAGGGCTCGAGTGGGAGCGTCCATCCGAGGAACATTGCTACAAGTTCCGTGACATCGTCCGCAATGACGTGACCACCACTCTTCGTATCGAAAAGGGACACGACATCGACGCAGCCTGCGGTCAACTCCGCCTCCAGCAAGAGACTGCGGATGGGAAGATCGTGGCGAAGTCGTAGAAGACCATTGAAAGAGGCTGGAAGCCTCTTCTACGATTTAGTCCAAATCCGGGTATTGAGATTCATCATCTCCACCACGGAGCAACACAGCTGCATCTCGGTGACGAACGTTTCCAGCTGCCCGACGTCATGGCTAGGTCGATTGAAGTCAGGTTCGAACCAATTGCTTTTCGTTGCGAAAAGCATCACCACTTTGGAGTTCTTGAAGGCGAACATCATATTCTGACCAAAGACATCTCGCAACTGCAGGAGTCGTTCCTGCATATCGGGTGTCAGAATATAGCGCACGGCCACTTGATCACCGCCGCGCACCACGAATGCTTTTTCAAACTCAGGATTTTCTAGGCGAACCACATTGCCACCCAGCTTCTGCAATTTCTTTCCTAGCCAGCCAAAAGTCTTCTCAGCGAAGTCGGGAGTCACAGTCGCCCAAGTCGAAAAGTCCTTATGAAAGTCAGCCATAAAAAAGACTCCATCAAAGAGAGTCTTCCATGAAGTACTTGTGTCACCATCTGAATCTGTAGTCGTATCCTCACGCTCCGCCTTGACCTCAGAAAAGTAAACCTCAGTTTCTCCCACATCTCCCAGGAAAAGATCCTCCGAATGGTAACGATCGATCCGTGACCCCACTAAGTCCACACTTTTGAAAAGTTGCTCAGAAATCCCTTCATGGGGCTTGTAGCGCATCCCGGGTTGAATAGCCTTTGTTACCTGAGTCAGCACGCGTTGCTTATATTCCGCCTCGTACCTCTTGCGGTGCTTTCCTATAAAAATGCTGTGCAAGATCGCAAAGGTCACACCAAAGCCGATGAGCGCCACTACGAGGCCGAACATTGGGCTCGGAGCATTTGACGCCAGAATGAAGGCTACAGCGATCCACACCAACGCAGCAACACAAACCATACCCATTCCCTTAGCTCGCTTCTTCAGCGCGAGCTGGCGCTGATCTTCGAGCTCGCCCAGCAACGGAGCCAACTCCTCAATCACCGACATCACTTGTTCTCGCCTAGATTGAGACATGAGTGCTCTTCCTTTCTACACTTTCGATCTGAAACCACTCGCGCTTTTTAAACCCAAACACACCGGCCACGATACTAGAAGGAAACATCTGGACGCCGTCGTTGTAATCGGTGATCGCCGCATTGTAGGCCCGTCGTGCCGCCGAGATCTGGCTTTCTACTTCAGTCAGGTTTCTCTGGAGACTTAGAAATTGCTGGTCCGCTTTGAGCTCTGGGTAACTCTCTGCCAGAGCCATGATGCGCGGCAGCCCCTGGGACACCTCCCCTTCTCTAAGGAAACGCTCATCTCCTTGGGCGCTCTGCGCCAGCTTCCGCGCTTCGGTGACGCTGGCAAACAATTCTTTTTCATGTTTCGCGTAGCCCTTCACAGTTTCCACTAGCGCCGGAATAAGATCCCAACGTTTTTTGAGCTGCACATCGATCGAGCTAAACGCATAGTCAGCCGCATTCCTCCGGCTCACATGACCATTGTATAAAATGGCTAGGCATATTAGAGGCAACACGAGCACTGCAATAAGAAGCCCACCATTCACCTCCATCAATAAATTCATTGGCATGCCGTGTTCTAACCAATCTTTCGTCACTCACGCCATAATAGTTTTCGCTAATATTTGTAATGATTTTTCGTAGAAGAGTGCTTCCAGCCTCTTTTCCACAGGACACGTCAGGAAATCCTAACCCTAACTTTCTTAGAATATTCTCAACCTTGCCCCTACACTCTAATGGCACTTAAAGAGGCTGGAAGCACTCTTCTACGAAAAAGCCGCCCTCAGTCTGAGAACGGCTTTAGCTAGGTCACATAAACCTAAAACATAGAACTACTAAGTTCAGTCGATGAACTTGATCTTCTGGGTCGCGCCAGGAACTTCACCGCGCGCCATTGCTTCGTGTTGCTCATCCGTACAGGAAGAACCTGTAGGAGCGTCAGCCTCAGCATCGTTTGCAGCGAGAACTCCATTTTCGATCATCCAAGCTTCTACTTCATCACCAGAAACATCGGCGAGCATTGTACCATTGATTTCAACACAAGGGCTGAGTGGTTGACCGCTCTTCTGCTCCATCTCCCAACGGAACGCAGGATTCTTGATGATGTCCTTCTCTTCGAATGGAAGGTCATACTTGCGCATGATCGCTCGTACTCCCTCACTCCAACCACAATAGGTCTTTAAATACGTCGTAATCTGAATATCTTTGCTCATAATAAATTTGTTTTGCTTCACAGACTCTACACCTGCGACACCCCCACGCAACTCCAGATTCTTAAGAAAAAAAGCACCCCCTCTTCGCCTATAAGAGGAATTCACCCCCTTTCATCTGGAAATTATAAAAAACCAGTTGCATTCTTCAGCACACTCCTGTAGCAATCCGCTCCTCACTCGCCAATCGGCGCGTATCGAACAATTTTAAAAGCACCACCAATCCGATGAACATCATTGATAAAATCGAAGCTGAACAGCTTAAATCAGAAGTAGCCGACTTCAATGTAGGCGACACAGTTAAAGTTCACACTCGCGTTGTCGAAGGTGGTAAAGAGCGTATCCAGATCTTCCAAGGTCTCTGTATCGGACGTAAAGGTTCAAGCGTAAACCAAGCATTCACAGTTCGTAAGATTTCTTACGGTGAAGGAGTTGAGCGTGTGTTCCCAGTTCACTCACCACGCGTATCACACGTTGAAGTTGTATCACGCGGCAAAGTACGTCGTGCTAAGCTTAACTACCTCCGTGACCGTATCGGTAAGCGCGCTCTTCTCGTGAAGACTGCCGCTAGAAAGTAATTGTTTCTACTACATATTTTTTTGAAAACGGCCATTGCTCTCAGCAGTGGCCGTTTTTTATTTCTATTGGGAACTGGAGAAAGTTTTCTCTAGCAAGGGACGTAAGAGATAATAACTGAACTCATCAATGCGCATCCCTTGGTATCTCGTCGTCCTTTTAGCCACCGCCGTCTTTGGCTGTATCTTGTGGATTGGTGCGCGCAACAAGGACTTCACCATAGCACCTGACGACCAAGCCGTAGCGCAGTCAATCAGCCAGTGGAAGAGAAAACACCCCCCTCTCCCCCCAAGGGAAAGAGCCCTACCCTCGCCCCAACCAGTCACAAAAACAAAGGTTCAGCCCGAGAAGCCGATCATCCCACAGATCCCACTCGGCAAACTCGATACCATCCCGAGCTTAGAACACTTTCGCGAGTATCGTGACTACGGAACTGACAGCTTTATTCAATTAGCCGTCGAGCTAGAATCCGACGGCAAGCTCGACCACGCACTCCTCGCATGGGAGCGCGTCATCGACAGCACCGACACCAACGCCGAACAATCCCTCCAAGCCCGCAACGCCATCATCGCACTACGAGCAGCTCAGCCGATTTGGAACACCGACTCTGAGGACAATTTCGACCTCATCCTCCACATCAACACCCCAGTTGAGCACAAGACTCAAATCTCAGCCCTCCTCGGACAACTCAGCGACGACATTCGAGACGCCTCCAGCTACCAAGTCGCACCACAAATCCTCATCAAAACCACTCCCCTGCGCGATGGCTACCCAAGCCCACCGATCCGCGTCTGGCTCAGCTCCACCGAAAAACAAGCCAAAGAAACTCCCCAGCTCACCCTGCAACTCAATGAAGGCGAAGCCCCGCTCAATGAGCAACTCTACATGGCGATCTATCGCTCCATTTCAGGTCAGCTCCAGCAAAGTTCAGAGCTTATGCCTCCCGCGACACTCTCCGCAGCGGAAACTCCTCGTGAATCTCTCACCACCAACCTGACCCGCCTTCACTGGAAAGAACTCTACCAGTCTCTCCACGTCGAACAAGAAAAGGCGCCCCCCGCCGTGATCATCATAGAGGAGTCCTCAGATCGCGAGTAAGCGACTGGCTAACTAACTTCCTCATACGTAGGTAATTTTGCTTGAATGTTCCGTTCGCCCTATTAGCGTCCGCTGCATGCTCCAAGCAGGAATAGTAGGCCTACCAAACGTCGGGAAATCCACCCTTTTCAACGCAGTAACCCGCACACGCAAAGCGGAAGCTGCGAATTATCCATTCTGTACCATCGACCCGAATGTCGGCGTCGTTACAGTGCCAGATGACCGACTCGCTGTACTCAGCGAGCTCTCAGGATCCAAGAAACTTATCCCGACAGCGATCGAGTTCGTTGACATCGCCGGCCTAGTAGAAGGCGCCTCTGAAGGTGCTGGACTAGGCAACAAATTCCTCGCTACTATCCGCGAAGTTGACGCCATCGTCCAGGTTGTTCGTTGTTTTGAAAATGACGACATCATCCACGAACTTGGCTCAGTCGATCCAGTGCGCGACATCGAAATCATCAATGGCGAGCTCATCCTTGCCGACATGGCTTCCATGGAAAAGCGCCGCTACTCACGTGCTAAAAAAGCAAAGAGCGGCGACAAAGAATCCAAAGCCGAAGTCGATCTAATCGACAAACTCATGCCTCACCTCGAAGACGGCAAGCCAGCTATCACCTGCGAACTCAACGAAGATGAGCGACTACTCCTCAAAGAGTTTTTCCTACTCTCCAACAAGAAGTCGATCTTCGCCTGTAACGTCTCCGAAGACGATCTAGCAGGAGCGACAGAAGACCTCATGTCTCACCCACTGGTCTCCAAAGTGGCTGAATACGCAGCTTCTGCACACGGCGCAGAAGCCATCGTCATCTCAGCTCAAATCGAAGAAGAGCTTATGGACCTCGATGAAGCGGACGTGGCGGACTTCCTCGCCGACATGGGAGTGACCGACTCTGGTGTATCTACTCTAATCAACGGCGTTTACAATCTTCTAGGCCTCCGCACTTACCTCACGACTGGTGTCCAGGAAACTCGCGCATGGACAATCATCGCTGGCGACAAGGCACCTGCCGCAGCCGGCGTGATCCACACCGACTTTGAAAAGCAATTCATCCGCGCTGAAGTGATCAGCTACGAAGACTACGCCACACACAAGACCGTAGGTGCCGCCCGCGAAGCTGGCGCACTCCGCGCTGAAGGTAAGGAATACGTTGTCCAAGACGGCGACGTTATCAACTTCCTCACCGGAGCGTAATTCTAAAAAGAATCTAAAGAAAAAGCCACTCACCTAAACAGTGAGTGGCTTTTTACTTTTAAAATCAAATCCTCCTAGCGCTTGTTACGCAAGTACGGAGGGATATCCAGGTCTTCGCCATCCACAAGGTTAGGCGCTTCACCCTCGAACTTGCCTCGCGGCCCGCCGTCTAGCTCTAGTTCGGCTTGAGATCCCTTTACTGCTGCAGCGGACGACTTCATCGCCTCATCTACAAGATCACCAGCCACTTCCTTTTCCAGCTCCTCAAACATCTTCATTTCATCGACCTCCTCTACGGCCGATTCCTCAGCCACTGGATCGGCTGATTCCTCCTCTTCTTCAGTCTGCTCATCGGCCTCCTTCAACTCCTCTTCAGGCAGCAAGGCAATCTCGTCCTCAATAGGTGACTCAGACTCCTCTACTTCCACAATAGACTCCGAAGAATCAACATCTTCAGCCATCTCAGAAAGTTTATCCAAAAGGTTTCCCTCTGAGGTTACTTCGATATTCAATCCCTCTTCGGATAAGTTTTCTTCCACAACAGGCTCTTCAACCACAACAACTTCTGGAACCTTTTCAACAGCAATCAAAGTCTCTTCTTTTTCCACAAAGCTCCCTTCAGGCAAAGAACTAATAATCGTCACGCTAAGGCTATCCCCCATGCTCGGATCAACTGCCGCTCCAAAAAGAATATGCGCATCTTCTGGCACGTGCTTACTGAGATCGCGCATCAAGAGCTCAACCTCAAAGAGAGTCATTCCCTCGCCACCACAGATATGCACCAAGGCTGTTGTGGTATTTCTAAGCAGGCGACCCTTGTCCAACAATGGACTAGTAAGAGCGTTTTGCAGCGCAGCTTGACTACGGTTTTCACCCTCAGCCAGACCCGATCCAAACAAACAGCGGGAACGTGTCGCATTCAGTGAACTCATCAAATCATCTAAGCCGACATTGATAATACCAGGCTTAACCACCAAGCGTGTCACAGCCTGAATGCTCTCAGAAATCATTCTATCTGCCGCAGCAAATGCTTCGTGAATCCCTTGGGAAGCTAGAACCAACTCACCCATGCGGGCATTCTCAAAAGTGACCAAGGCATTCGCGATCACGGAAAGCTCATTGAGGGCTGTCTCAGCCTGATCACGACGACGCCTACCTTCGAACTCAAAGGGCATGGTTGCAAACACCACAACAAAAGCACCCATCTCCCTAGCAATTCTTGTCACTAGCGGCGCAGCTCCTGAGCCAGTACCACCACCAAGCCCCACACAGACAAACACCATATTGCGATCTCTCAGAGCATCGCGAATTTCTGACTCCTGCTCCTTTGCCGCACGACCACCAAGATCTGGATCACCACCACAGCCCAAGCCCATCGTGAGCTTTGCTCCTAACTGAATCTTCTCAGAAGCCACCGAACTGGTTAGTGAACGCGCATCTGATGCCAGAGCTA
This sequence comes from uncultured Thermodesulfobacteriota bacterium, assembly GCA_964195395.1. GTDB lineage: Bacteria > Verrucomicrobiota > Verrucomicrobiia > Verrucomicrobiales > Akkermansiaceae > Rubritalea. The sequence goes on along the minus strand of CAXMPP010000004.1, from coordinate 13,832 downwards.
ACAACTCAGCACCCTGCATGCCATCCAAGGCCACGCGGTCTATCATATTTAAACCAGCTCCTCCTACACCTACAATTTTCACCTGGGAGTCTGGAATGGTCTGCTGCTCGTCGCGTTGGTATTTAATCATGGTCGCTTAAAAATGGTTAAGCATTCCTTACTATCTCCTCCCCCCTTTGACCAGTCGATAAAGCCTAACACTGAAGATTTTCATCAAACTGCAAGTCATCTGACACCCTTTCAAGTCGCTTCAATTAGACAGGCAGTAGTCAAAGGCTCAATCACAGCCACTAGTTATGATTAGCGAACTAGTAAACACATCTAAAAATTTTAAGGAGAAATCTCATAACAGACATCTTTCAAGCGACTTAAAGAAAACCCATACATACTAACTGATAGTGCGCCAGAGCTGCTTAGAACAATCCTATTCTTATTGCCTCGAGTGGACTCCCCCTCTACATTTAATCTTTGGTTTCTTTAAATAAAACTAATTTAAAAAATGTTATGAAATACCCTCCCACTACTTTAGGCCTAGGACTTGCAGCTTTGATAGCAAGCGCCAGTACTCCCTCAGCTTCCGCTGCTGAAAAGCAAATCGTCCACGATGCTGAATACTATATTCTTGAAGCTCAAAACGGCAAGGTTTGGGCAGTCGAAGATGGTAAGCTTGATGCCAAAATTGCCGCGCTTCGAAAGAAGCACGGAACTCCACCTAACATTGTCCACTATATGTGGGACGATCAACCGCCGATGGCATTTGGAGATCGCATCTATCAAAAGATGCGCGGTTATGACACGCCCCACCTCAATAAGCTAGCTGATGAGGGAATGATCTTTGCTCGCATGTACACCGAGCCTGGCTGCACGCCAAGTCGCTCAGCATCCCTCACTGGGCAATTGGCAATTCGCACAGGCACATGGGAGATCGGCTTCCCCGTAGAGCACACAGGATTCTCTACTGACAATGTGACCATGGCCGAAGTTCTCTCCCAGGCTGGCTACGCGACTGGTTTTTACGGTAAACTTCACCTCGGCGACATTGAGGAATCTTATCCACACAACCAAGGTTTTGATGAATCCTTCTGGGCGGTCTACAACCAAATAACCAGCCTGTATAACAAGACTGGTGAAGGGGCCAATGCCATCATTGGTTTAGAAGAGAGCCTATTAGCTCCCAACCCTTACAAAAGAGACAAAACATTCATCCAAGGTGACGGACACGTTTATTACCTAGAAGGCAACAAGGGCGAACAAGCCAAGGAATGGCGTGATGGTTCAAAAGAGGTCAAAGATTACTACGATTTTGACATCGAGTCACGTAAGCGCGCACTTGATTTCATCACGCGTAGCAGCGAGGCAAAGAAGCCATTTTATGTGGCGTGGTGGCCACTAGCTATCCCGTTTATCCCTGAGCCTCAGAAAAAAACCATCCAGCGAGGCCTGGTCGGTGAAAGTTATCACAGAGTTATGGATCCCGATATCCAACAACTCCGAAAGAAACTCGATAACCTCGGCATCGCCGAGAACACATTGATTATCGCTATGGCTGACAACGGCCCGATGACGCACAACCCTCCTCAGGGCGCAGGTCTCGGTGAAGGTATGTTCCGTGGTGGCAAAGGAGACTTTACCGAAGGTGGTGTGCGCGTTTGCGCAGCAGCTGTTTGGCCTGGAGTCATTGGTCCTGATCAAGTGGCTGGTGACATAATTCACCAGACTGACCTGTTCACTACATTTGCACGTTTGGCTGGAGCGACTAAGCACATCCCAACAGATCGCATCATCGATGGAATTGACCAAACTGCCTTGCTAATGGGTGGCGACACGCATGGCCGCCGTGATTACAACTTCATCTACCAAGGTCCAGACCTTGCGGCGACGATCAAAGACCACTACAAAATGCACTGGACCTCAAAAGACCCATCGCAGGCAAAATCTGGAATCACAGCTGTTTATGACCTCTTAAACGATCACCGCGAGGTGAATCCGATTGTGGTTGGAGGATTTCACATGAAAGAGCCATTCAAGCGCATGCGTGTTCGTCACAACCTGTGGAAGAAAAAGTATCCAGATCGCCACCACAAGCGTGGACCAGCATACACAGGCATCTCCAATGCTCGACCTGAGACAATTGCTATTTCTCAGCCACCTGCTGCCTTAAAAAAATTGCCTTTCCCCATGCTTGAATTTATCGAAGGCCTAGATGATCTCCCCTACGATGGTGGAGACAACTCTTCTCTTGGGCAGTAACTTAAATCATTTCAAATTAGAGTTCCAATATGGGGCTCTGATTTTTGTTTGCTTGGATCACTATTCTCCCAGCTTTCGCAGGTACTCGTAACTGAAAATCCCAGTACTGTGTCCATCGGCCCAGTGGAATGCAATCGCGTAGCCTCCGACATTCTCCCAGCGCACGAGGGTGAAACTCTTCTCGTTGTAGTGTACTGGAGGCTTCACCACACGACCGAGCGCATCTGGCTCACCTTGACAGTTGGCACACGGGCAAGCCTTACGCAGTTCATCATGCTTGATGTAAGTTTCGAGGCCATCGCCCCACGCCAGTGCCAATTCGTCACCAATGCTTGCGATGTTTTCAAGTTTGAGCATGAGGAGGACTTAGCTGGTGAAATGGCTGGTAGCAAGTAGCTAGTGGCTAGAATACGTGGTGCGACCGTCTCAGTCACCTCGTTATTCCCTTTGATAAATACACCATTTGCCTTCGGATCGATTTAAAGCGACCGAGACGGTCGCGCTACTTCTGATAGTTCCTACCACCGAAGATCGAGCTGCCGACTCTAACCATGGTGGCACCTTCCTCGATCGCGACTTCGAAGTCTCCACTCATCCCCATGCTGAGTTCTGGGAGTTCTACTCCGTGTTTAGCGATGAGTTCATCGCGTAGAGTCACCATCGCTTGGAAAAACTTTCTGGCTTGGTCTGGCTCGGCAACCGCAGGCGGGATGCACATCAACCCTCGGAGCTCGATATTTTTTAGGGCTGCAATCTCAGCAAATTGCTCACGAAGTCCATCGAGTGTGAATCCACCTTTGCTGAGTTCAGCGCCTATATTGACCTGTAGCAAAATTTTAGGTTTCACACCGAGGTCTGCAGCCACCCCATCGGCATAGCGAGCAAGCTTGATAGAATCGATGCTGTGCACCCAATGGAAAAGCCCAAGCACCTTGCGCACTTTATTGCGCTGGAGGCCACCGATGTAGTGCCACTCAAGACTCTGATCCATCGCTGGAATTTTCTCCTGTCCTTCTTGAAGTTTGTTTTCGCCAAGAATCTGCTGCCCAGCATCGACGGCTAGTTGTACGTGATCCACTGGCCAAGTCTTCGACACTGCAACCAGAGTCACAGCTCCGGCAGGTCGCTCAGCGCGCTCGGTTGCGGCGTCGACACGCCCTTTTACATCAGCTAAATTGAGAGCCACATCATTCATAGGTGCATCCTTATTTCCCTAGCGGAAAAGGCAATTCATTTTAACCACGGAATACACAGAAATCACAGACACTCCCCCACAAAAACAAGCCTTCCACTCGAATCATTTATCAGAACTCTTCTGCGCTTTCTGTGTATTCCGTGGTTAGCCAATCACCCTCGCATCATTCCTATTCAGTAACATTTGCCTTACAGTCACATTTCACGCTTTCCAAGTAGGCCTAGCCCCTCTTAAATGCACCGCCCAGCGGATCATTCGACTCGCGGAAAAACGGCACACTCATCCGAGCAGCCAACCTAAACTTTTTACCATCAATCATTAGGATATGAAGACCAGCCCATACGATCAACGATTCACACCGGACACCACCGGCTCCCTTCACTCATTTACCAACGAACGCGACAACTGTGGCATGGGCGCTATCGTCCAAATTCACGGTAAAGCATCGAAAAATATTCTCGATCTCGCAGTTGAGTCGGTTTGCAACATGACCCACCGTGGAGCTGTTGACGCAGACATGAAGACGGGTGACGGCTCTGGTATCCTTTCCCAAATTCCACGACCACTTTTCGCACGCGAAGCTAAAAAGCTAGGATCTGACGCAGCTGCTGAAGACCTCGCTGTTGGTGTGTTCTTCCTACCACGCGACAACGAGTCCTGCCACGCAGAGATCCAAGCACTCGCTGAAAAGACAGTGAAGGAGCGTGGTATAGAAATCATCGGCTGGCGCGTATGCCCAGTCGCACCTGAAGAGCTCGGCGAGCTCGCTCAGAAGACTCGCCCACACGTTCTCCACTTCCTCATGTCCAAGCCATCTGGCTGGGAGGAACTCCAGTTCGAGCGCCAACTTTACCTTGCGCGCCGCACTATCGAGATTGCAACCGCCGAGACAGCAGGCTTCTACATGCCGACATTCTCTAGCCGCTTGATTTCCTACAAGGGTCTCGCGATGCCAGCGACACTGAAGGCGTTCTACCTCGACATGCAGGACGACGACTTCCACACAGCGATCGCTCTCTACCACCAGCGCTTCTCCACCAACACGTTCCCAGCTTGGCCACTCGGCCAGCCGTTCCGTATGGTGGCACACAACGGTGAGATCAACACAGTCCGCGGCAACCGCAACTGGCTCGCATCTCGTGAAGAACTTTTCGAATCCGATGTCTGGGGCGACGACGTAGACCTGCTCAAGGATCTCACCTCCGACAACGAGTCTGACTCCGCGTCACTCGACCACGCACTTGAGCTTCTCGCTCTTTCCGGCCGTTCTATCGAACACTCCATGTGCATGCTCGTTCCTCCAGCATTCATCCACGACAAGGACATCTCCGAAGAGCTTCAAGGCTTCTACAAGTACCACAGCTCATTCTCCGAGCCTTGGGACGGTCCAGCTGGTCTCGTTTACACAGACGGAACTAAGCTCTGCGCATCACTCGACCGCAACGGTCTCCGCCCATCACGCTACGTGCTCACTGAAGACGGCCTCCTCTACATTGGTTCAGAGGTTGGCGCAATTCAGCTAGACGAAACATCTATTGTCGCCAAAGGCCGTCTCGGACCTGGTCAGATGCTTCTCGCTAACCTTGCTGACGGCACTCTCACTAAGGATCGCGAGATCAAGGAAGGTCTAGCTAAGCAAGCTCCTTACCGCCGCTGGGTCGACGAAAACCAAGTCAACCTTCGCGACTACATCTCACCAGAGCCACAGGTTCCTGCTGTAGACTTCGAAGCCACGGAAATCAAACGCCTTCAGATCATGAACGGCATCAGTGACGAAGACCTCGCTATGGTATTCCCTCCAATGGTAAAGGGCGCTCAAGAAGCTGTCTACTCCATGGGTAATGACATCCCGCTAGCGATCCTCTCCACCTACCCACGACTTCTTTACACATACTTCCAGCAACTCTTCGCACAGGTCACCAACCCACCGATCGATCCGATCCGTGAGTGGGCAGTCATGTCACTCGAAGCAGGCCTCGGCTCTGAGCGTAACCTTCTCGGCGAAACTCCTGAGCACGCTAAGATCATCAACCTCGAGTCCGCTATTCTCCTTGAGCAAGAGCTCGAGAAGATCAAGCAGATGGACGAGTACGGTTTCAGCTCCGTCCAACTCGACACCACTTGGCCTATTGCCGAAGGCGCAGACGGAATGCTTCAAGCAGTCCAGCGTGTATGTGCACAAGCTGAAGATGCTGCCGACGCCGGCACAGCCATCGTTATCCTTTCTGACCGCGCCGCCTCACCTGAGCGCGTAGCGATCCCAGCATTGCTCATCACTGGAGCAGTTCACCACCACCTCAACCGTGTTCGCAAACGTCTCAGTTCTTCCATCGTAGTTGACACAGCTGAAGCGCGCGACACGCACCAGATTGCCTGTCTCTTCGGATTCGGTGCTACGGCAGTTTGTCCTTACCTTGGTTACGCGACTGTCCGTCAGGTCATCGCTACCGACACCAAAGGCAAGCTCGGTGACGACATGACTCCAGAGGTTGGCATGAAGAACTACCGCAAGGCGCTTGAAAAAGGTATCCTCAAGATTATGTCCAAGATGGGCATCTCAGTGCTCAACTCCTACCAGAGTGCGCAGATCTTCGAAGCTATCGGCATCGGCAACGACGTCATCGACACATGCTTCACCGGCACCAAGTCCCGCATCGCAGGAGTTGGCTTCGCGGAAATCGCAGCTGAGTCCATCGTCCGTCACCAGTCCGCGCACTGCGACCTGATCGACGGCACTGAGCTCGAACTCGGTGACCCAGGTTACAACCGTTACCGTAAGACTGGTGAGCGCCACGCGATCACCACTGACGTCATCAAGAACTTCCACACATTCGTCAGAAATGGCAAAAAGGAAGACTACGACGACTACGTCCAAGCATCTCTCGAGACTGGCCCAGTTGCCATTAAAGACCTCTTCGAGTTTGTGCCTCCAGCATCTGGCGCAATTTCAATCGACGAAGTTGAGCCAATCGAAGACATCCGCCGCCGTTTCACTACAGCAGCAATGTCCATGGGCGCACTTTCTCCAGAAGCACACGAGACTCTCGCTATCGCAATGAACCGCATCGGCGCTAAGTCCGACTCAGGTGAAGGTGGTGAAGATCCAATCCGCTTCAAGAAATACCCTAACGGCGACCTAGCCAAATCTCGCATCAAGCAGATCGCTTCTGGTCGTTTCGGAGTTTCCGCTCACTACCTCGTCAATGCTGACGAACTTGAGATCAAAATGGCACAGGGCGCCAAGCCTGGTGAAGGTGGTCAGCTTCCTGGCCACAAGGTGAATGGCATCATCGCTCGTCTGCGTAACACGCAGCCAGGTGTGCAGCTCATTTCCCCACCACCGCACCACGACATCTACTCTATTGAAGATCTCGCCCAGCTGATCCACGACCTCAAGGAAATCAATCCTAGAGCAAAGGTTACAGTGAAGCTCGTATCCTCAGCTGGTGTTGGAACAGTCGCCTCCGGTGTTGCTAAAGCATCCGCTGACGTGATCCTCATTTCCGGCCACGACGGCGGAACTGCAGCATCCCCGCTCTCTTCTACCAAGCACTGTGGTCTCCCATGGGAACTCGGTCTTGCAGAAGCACAGCAGACTCTGCTCGCTAACAACCTTCGCACCAAGGTCACTCTCAGAACTGACGGCGGCATGAAGAATGGTAAGGACATCGTCACAGCAGCCATCCTCGGTGCTGAAGAATACAACTTCGGTACTATCGCTATGATTGCCATGGGTTGTGTTTACGTTCGTAAGTGCCACCTCAACAACTGCCCAGTGGGTGTTGCGACTACTGATCCTAAGTGGCGCGCTAAGTTCAAAGGAACCCCTGAGCAGGTGATCAACTTCTTCAACGCCGTTTCCCAAGAAGCACGTGAAGTCATGGCAGGCCTAGGAATCAAGAAACTCGACGATCTCATCGGTCACCCTGAGTACCTTCGCCAGCGCGAAGTACCTGAGCACCCGAAGGCAAACCTCATCGACCTTTCTACTGTCCTCAAGGACATGACTCCAGAAATCTCCAAGATGACAGGCACTCCTGCATCTGAGATTGCCCGCATCTGTCAGCAAGATCGCAACGATGGCATCGACAAGCCAGCGCTCGACCTTCAAATCCTCAAGGACCTCTACGCAGAGATCGGCACTGAAGACCTCAGCGTCCTCATGGACCGCGCTCCGGTGAACCTCAGCTACAATGTGGTCAACACCGACCGCAACATCGGCACACGCCTTTCCGGTCGTGTCGCAGAAGTCTTCGAAAACCGCGGACTCCCAGCAGGCTCAATCAACCTCACAATCAACGGTTCCGCAGGTCAGTCCTTCGGTACATTCCTCGCAGGCGGAGTCACACTTGACCTCATCGGTGAAGGCAATGACTACGTAGGTAAAGGCATGGCAGCTGGCAGCATCAAGGTGCGCCCAGTCGACGGCCACCAGTTCGAAGCACACGCCAACTCTATCGTTGGTAACACTTGTCTCTACGGAGCAACTGGCGGCGAACTCTTCGTCAATGGCCGCGCAGGTGAACGCTTCGCCGTGCGTAACTCCGGAGCAACAACAGTTGTTGAAGGAGTAGGCGATCACGGTTGTGAGTACATGACTAACGGACTCGTAGCGATTCTCGGCCTCACGGGTCAGAACTTCGGCGCAGGAATGTCAGGTGGTACTGCCTACGTCTACGACGAAGACGGTCGCTTCCAGTCACGCATCAACACCGAGATGGTCAAACCACTTCCAATCAAACGCGCTGAAGACATCGCTGAGCTCAAACAACTCATCGAGAAGCACGCTGAACTCACCGGCTCAGCTCGCGCTAAGAAGTTCCTCGCCAACTGGGAGAAGACCGTGAGAAAATTCATCCGCGTCATCCCCAAGACCCGCGCGTCCCTCGAGAAAGCAGAAGAACAACACGAAGCAGCCTCCACCCCGAAGGCGTAACGTAGAAGAGGCTTCCAGCCTCTTCATCAAATCTCCAAAGACCTCACCCTATTCAAGGGATGAGGTCTTTTTGCGTATCGTGACGGCGGTTTCCAACCGCCTAGTTCATCCTAGACATGGCGGCTAGAAACCGCCGCCACACTAAAACAAAGCCCACTCAGAGAAAGCCGAGCAGGCTTTTTGTTAGTTGGTAAGAATTGGTCTAACCTTTTTTAGAGTTCCAGAGACATTTGACTATCCTCTGATTTTTTTTGATCCTCTTCACCCAGCGCCCCTCCACACCTCAGTTGATAGGCAGCATTGTACCTACTCCTCCCAGGCACAGCTTCAAGCATATCGCTGGCGACCATTGCTTGTAGAATTCTTTTCATCTGATTTTCTGACTCAATAAAAGTTATGGTTCTGGCATCTCTATTTGCAATAGAGTCATTCGTCTCTAAATATGCGAGAATCGCTTCTTCGGGTGTAGCCAATCGCTCATGGCTAAGAACCACTTTAACATATCCTCCATCCAATTCGATTATCGGAGCTTTAAGTTTCATCTTCCTCATTGCGTCAAAAGTCGTGTTAAGACCTTCCCCAATATCTTTATTTGGGGCGTCAGGAAATTTATTAATCAACCTAACTATTGTCGGATTTCTAGCACAGCGTTCTCTTAAAATATTTTTAACTGTCACATGCCCAGCCAAACAACCCGGACTTAAGATCTCAATTCGATTGTCGAATATCTTAATGTGAACATCGTCAGTAATATAATAATCCCTATGGATAACTGCATTTGTTATAACCTCATGTAACGCCTCTCTAGGGTACTCGACCGCTATCATTCCAGCGGGCGATATTACTTTTACAGACTGAACTATCTCAACAGTTTTACGTACAGCTTCCGCGATTTGGCTAACCGCGCACCCTTCGATCGACAAAGGCGTAAATTCGAGGACTTCACGAACTCCCTCCTTCCCTGTAGTCTTATACCTATAGATTTTGATACCACAGCGTTTAGGCAAGGCTATTTGAGGCTCATCAGAAAACAAAACCAATCCCGCTACAGTCGGTTTGGCCTCGTTTATTAGCAGCTGCTTTTTCAGCCAAGATTCAGGTTCAGCTTGGGGAACAACATCCAAAACAAAATTAATAATAGCTTCGGAATTTGTAACAAACTCCACAGGGCAATTTACTGGTTCAACCTCAAATGAAGTAATTCCCTTATTCCTCTTTAAAATTTCAATTTGCTCGTCATTTCGGCTCAAACTTTGTGCACCTCTTCTCAAATAAACTTTCTCATTTGAAGCTCTGACAACTGCTCTAGACCTCTTAACCGAAACTCTAAGGACTAAGCCGTCAGCTAAAGAACAGTCTAAGAAATCGTAACTATAATACTCACCTAGCGGAAATAACGTCTCAAATACCTGGAGGTGGGCATTTGCCTCTTCCTGATTAAGAAAACCATTCCAAATCCGAGGTGAATCTTCGACACCAATGTATAGCTCTCCACCTTCAGCATTCGCGAAAGCTGCAATGGTTTTCGACAACTTAGATGGAGTAATGTCCTTAGATTTAAGGTCCATAAAATGCCCTTCGTCTAAACGTAAAACGTGCTCTAACTCTCTTTCACTTAATTTCAGCAATTCAATTCCACTCACGGACATACACAACGAAGACTTAGTCATTCTCACCTGAATGCGAGCATAATCTAAATTTAATACTCAATCGCATTTAACCTCGTGCCATTCTGCTCTGTCCCCCTATTACCCCGACATCGGTGGCAAAAAGTAGCGGCTATTTTAGGCTGTATTCATAGTCTAATAGCTTCAATGACGCTTCCCACGCACATTCCCGTGTGAATAGTGCTCGCGCCCATCGGAAGTTTCAGTAAAAAACGCTACTTGTCTGATGGGTAGAAGACTAAGGTTGATTTTATATTTCTGCTGCGACCTCTTTTATGGGCTGAGGGACGCTATTAGAGGTAGTAAGGGTGGATTTCCAGTTGACTGAACTTCGTTGATCGTCTACCAACCAGCAAAGCGGAGCTAATCCGATCCTGTCGATCAGCCGGTTCTTTCAATTTTTAACTACAAATCTAAACACTATTATGGCCAAAACAACATTAGAACGTAACCCAAGCAGAAGTCGTCCAACAAAGTCAGCTGGAGCAAGAACTCAGCGTGTAAAAGCGCAAGGGCGCCGCCTTGTCGCTCTAGGTGTGGACGAAGCTACTGTTGCAGCAATGGACTCAAGTGCAGTTCGTGCAATGCTTAAGTACCCAAAGAAGGTGACTGCATCTCTTAAAGGATAATTTTTCTTCTCACGTTGCCTAGTCTTACTGATTAGGCCGATATATCCCCATGCTTCTCCGATTTTTTTGAGCAGCGTGGGGATTTTTTTTGCTCCGGCTGGGAAATTGCATGCCAGCCATTTAGTATGTATCCTCTTCGGCAAGGAAACCACACATCACTCTCACAGTGGGATGCCACCTATTCATTTCCAGTGATGAAAAGCTATTACTAAGGTCGGTGGTGTTGTACGACTGCGAGCTGAGCTTGGCCCATTCTCATAGCCGCCAGCTTCGCTTTCTCCGCGAGTTCTCCCCCATACAGGCTGTCTAGTGTCTCTGACCAGAGCTCCAGCCATCTGTCAAAATGTTCCTTATTCATTGTGTGCTTTAAGTGTTGATCCACCTGAATATGTTTCTGGACAGGATTCCCTCTGAAATTAGAACCCTGTAATAAATGAACTTCCCAGAAATCACTTAACTTCGATAAGTGAGCAGGCCACTCATCAGAATCAATGTGATGATTGAAAATATCGCCCAATAAACTGTCCTTTCTCACCTTGGCGTAAAACTTCCCTACTAATCGGACAATATCATCTCTGGATTCAATTTCTTTCATTGCTATTTAAACATGCCACTTCTCGACTGCAGGTCAACTCTATCGATGAACTCTCAAAGGCAACGGGGCAGTCCTTTATTTTTTATTTTCTTAACTGGCACGCCATACATCTAGCATTCCTCACAAGAATAGAGGCACAGAGCAATATTTTGGGCAAAACCAGATAGTTCCATCCCGACATACATCCCTAATCGTACTTTATCGGTATTTTATTCGCACTTTATCGGAATTCTATTAGAATAGACATCTACCCCTAAGAATTTCTATGTTCTCCCCTTCTTTCCAAATCACACCAAAATCGACTCAATACCTTATGGATATTGAGGCTTCTCGGCAGAGTTTCTCATCTCTACCTGTAACAACTCAGCTCATCAATTCACTACGAGAGTCGGCTCGCCTCACACAGACACATTATTCCACACAGATTGAGGGTAATAGGCTTACCCGAGAACAGGTAAAAGAGGTCGCCAAAGGTGGCACATTCCCCAATAGAAACCGTGACGAAACAGAGGTGAAAAACTATTTCATCGCTCTTGATTATGTTGATGCGCTAATCCAGCAACAAGCAACTGAACTCACTGTTGAAATGATTCAGACTATTCATGGATGCGTAATGAATGGTAAGGCTAAACCGACCGAGTATCGAGATGGCCAAAATGTGATTAGAGAGAGTGGCTCAGGCAATATCATCTACATGCCTCCTGAGAAACAGGATGTTCCCTCTCTTATGGCTGAAATGGTCAATTGGGTTAACGCACAAACAGATAAAAAGGAACTACCAGCTCCTATCATAGCTGGAATTACTCATTATCAGTTCGCTACTATCCATCCGTATTATGACGGCAATGGTCGCACTGCTCGTTTGCTAACAAACCTCATTTTGCACCGATCAGGCTATGGCTTGAAGGGGGTTTACTCCCTCGAAGAATACTACGCTAAAAACCTCACCGCATACTATGAATCTATCAGTGTTGGAGATTCTCACAATTACTATATGGGCCGTGCCGAGGCCGATATTTCTCATTGGGTAGAATACTTTTGCGGAGGGATGGCAGACTCGTTCTCGCATGTTCAGTCTCAAGCAGAACAAATGAAGTCGATTCCTGATCAGAGCTCGCTACTCAGGGAACTAGATCAACGCCAAAAGCTAGTACTCGCACTCTTTAGAAATAGCCGATTTTTGAGCACCGGTGAAATTGCTAAAATTTTAGGTATTCAGCCCAGAGCTACTCTCAACCTTTGTAAATCATGGGTAGAATCAGGATTCCTATTACAAGAAGGTGAACGTCGAGGGCGACGCTATGAACTGGCTAGTAAATGGCTGGAGCTTCTCTAGTCTCCATTCACACATTTCTATAAACCTCGCCGGACGTTTTGGAAAACATCCATGCCTAGGAGAATAGTGGATGTATCAGGCTCGTTCTCCGAGAACCTCTGAACAACCGACCCCGTCGAGCTCTCAAGTCAGCTTTCGGACTTTGTACTCCGAAACAAGACGCGCGTGTAACATCCCGAACTAAGAGAATCTATAGAGAGTGAGAGCTTTATCTCCGCTCTTCTCCAGCAACTTCTCATCAACGCCAACCTTCAAATCTCTACTAGCTGTGGCAGTTGAGATGGTCTTGTGAAGATCGAGGTAGTATTTCCTTGAGAAAGGCGTATCTGAAAAATGCTTTCGCGCATTCGCCAATCTATCAATGGGTTTTGTCGTTTTGGGCCTAAATACCTCCATGAAATCTTCTAGAGATTTCATGATCATCTCGAGAGAGAATTCTATAAATTGTGTGGATTCACCAGCGTGATCACATTGCTCTAGAGTGTTGTAGTATTGCTTCTGGTGATCTTTGATTAACGACTCAACAGGAATGTACTCAAAGACCTCGTGATAGTGATACAACATCAAGGTATGCCAGAATCGACCTATCCTGCCATTACCATCTTGGAACGGGTGAATGAACTCGAACTCATAGTGGAACACACATCCCTGAATAAGCGCATGCGTGTCGGTTTTAAGAAACTTAAATAAGTCGTCCATCAAGTAGGGAACCCGTTCAGCTGGCGGGGCCATGTGCGAGATTTCATCGCCTTTCATCACTCCCACGTTCCCAGACCTCCACCTGCCAGCTTCTGCAATCAGCCCCTTCATGATGACTGCATGAGACTTTAGTAGGTGCTTCTGATTTGCAGGTTTATAGATGGGGAGGTTCTCGTAGGCAGCATTAGCATTAAGAACTTCTTGGATATCGTTCTTGGGTGCAATCACCCTCTTCCCATCGAGAATGGCCGTGACTTGTTCTAAATCCAGCGAGTTACCCTCGATTGCCAAACTACTTTGTAGCGTTCTCACCCTGTTTGATTTACGAAGTTGTGGCTGAGGCTTAGGGTGGTCTAAACTTTCAATACGACCAATCAATCTCTCGATAGTTGAGACTAGATTGAGAATTTTACCTGTAATCGCGAAAGGTGGCTTCATACATGATAGTATCAAGTGATACTATCACGAATCAAGATAAAGGTGATACGATCGCGAGCTACAGGATTTTTGCGTCGGCTCCAAATC
>CAXMPP010000003.1:43755-46119 GCA_964195395.1 uncultured Thermodesulfobacteriota bacterium | reverse complement strand
TATTCAGAGCCATACACTTTAGCCGCATAGGCAGATTGAAGTTTAGCCACAGTTCCCGCGATTCTTACTGGTTTCCCATCTAAAGAAGTGATCGGCTGAATGCGTCTGAGTGAGCTGGTTAGAAATGCCCCATCGCAATCATGAAGATCCGCTAGACTCAAAGCGCGCTCAAAACACGGAATATCCAGTTCTTGGCAGAGCTCGATCACTGCCTCACGAGCTACACCCGGCAGACAACCTGATTCTATATGAGGAGTCAGAACCTCACCATCCTTCACTAAAAAAAGGTTCGAGGTCGCTCCCTCGCAGAGTTCCCCTTTAGTATTGAGCATCAGAGCCTCATCGGCATCAAGCAGCTCAGCCTCACGCAAAGCTATGAGGTTCATCGCATAAGAACTGGATTTTACTCCAGCTAGAGCGGAATACTCATTGACCCGGTAAGGCGACAGAACTGTAGACGACGTGACCTCACGCACAGGCATCGCAGACGTCGTGATCACTGTCGTTGTTACATCCCCCTCAAGGTAACAAGAAACCCTCACTCTACAGCTGGATGATTGGTAGCCATTGATCTCAATTAACTCCAAAATTGCCAACCTCAAGTCGTCAACTAACGGCGGAGTCATTGTCACTTTCCCCGCCCCACAGAGCAATCGCTCATAGTGCTTAGAAAATCTAAAAAAACGACAATGCTCAACACACATTGTCTCAAAACAGCCCATTCCTAGAGTCAGCCCTGGAGCCAACACCGAAATCATCGCCTCGGATGACGGGCTAAACTTGCCATTGACCCAGACCATCTCACAGTCTCGTTCTCCAGTACTCATTCTGAAGAAATGTCTAACCTTGTCATTTCACGACTTCAACCCTCATCTTTTTTTACAGTAGGAGGCATGAACCTGAGCGTCGGATTTGAGGTGGACTAGCTGCCTCAGTTTCAGGTGCTGGTCGATTAAGTCTAGGAGCGGCAGGCACCAGCAATTTAGGGTTTTCTTGCTCAGATTTTTTTAGGCTCTGTCGTGATTGTATTAAATTTTTTAAGAGCTGTTCCCAAGTTTTCAACATCTCCCACAGCTGCGGCCTCTGAGGCATTCTTGAAGGACCCCTCTTCTAGTTCTTGGTTGAGATCTTTAAAGCGGATTGGATCACCTTCAAGTTCCATACATTCTTTCGAAAAGGATTTTTTTAAATCCTCATCACGATACTCAGCCCACCTATTTCGTAGTGTTTTTGAGTCATCTGTAAAAAACGCCTCCGACTCAAAACCTATATCAAAATACTTATTGTTTAGAGTCATTGCTCCACCGTAACAACGCGCTGCCAGCATTGGAAAGCCAATGAGATTAAAGACGTTTGCCATCGCAATGCTTTGCTCGGCCTTACCTGCATTACGATTCAACAATTCGTAAATTAAGCGAATCGATCTATTGGGTCGAGCTCGCGAAACCATCTTCACTGCAAATGCCACATCCATATCTGTAGACGGAACCTCTGGAGTCTGCCACACCATGTTTGCGGATTCTAGGTACTCACCTGCTTCATACAACTTCAGTGCTGCTTCTTTTCGAACGACCCAATTGCTGGGATCGTCATCGACGAGCGATAATAAATATTTAATTTCGTACGATAGAGACATGGGGTTTTATATAATTTAGATTATTGTTAGTAAAATTAGAATGAGGAGGCTACCTCGTGGCGCATAACCTGTCATCCGGTGGAACGAGTTGATCAAGCCGACTCAAAAAAACATCTTCAATCTGATCTCGAATTCTTCTGAACTCGGCAAGTATTTCATCTTCGCTACCAGTCGCATCAGCAGGATCTTCGAACTCCCAGTGATAGCACTGGGTAGAATCCATACATGGGCAATTGTCACGAGCATTACTACAGACTGTCACCACTACCGCGACATCTCCTTTATCGAACTCCTCAATATGCTGAGACTTTGCTTTAGAAAGGTCATAGCCCTTCTCCCGCATCACTTGGATAGCATACGGATGAACATAGCCTGAAGGAGATGACCCAGCACTACCAACTCTTGCCACGCCAGTCAAAGCCTTCGCCAAGAACGCATGCGCCATTTGTGAGCGACAGGAGTTACCTGTACACACAACTAATATTAGAGGTAATCGAGGATCCATATTTATATGATGCTACTTTGGCCTAACCATTCCAAAACTTGTACTCATTTACTTTCATCAACAGGCTTCGCTTTAGGAATCAATAGTGGCTCCGGCGCATTTGTTGGCTGTTGAGTAATCATCCGCTTGGTAGAACTGAGAGCCGGAGGAATGCTTATTTTAGGACTTGCTGATTCAGCTCTATCACTCTCCGCCCCCCTAACACACTCAGTAATTTTCTGAG
>CAXMPP010000003.1:0-43745 GCA_964195395.1 uncultured Thermodesulfobacteriota bacterium | reverse complement strand
CTAATTGCTTTCCCGAGGAAATTCTTCATCGGAGCGGGTTCATTGGGTTGAGGTTCGTTGGCCTGTTTTTGCCACTCCAACACCAACTCTCCATGGTCATCGTACCAGAGCGACTCTTGCTCAAATCCTATATCGAAATTATCACTCCCTATAGCGAGTGCTGCTCCATACATTTTGGAGGCTAAGAGTGGTAGGTCTTCATTGTGGAAGGCTTTGGCCAAACGTAAGCAGCCTTCTGCATTCTTACCAACCCGTCTCACCACTTCATTGACTATCCGTATGGCATTCTCCGGATTATCCTTCGCTACAACTCTAACACTAAATGCGATATCCTGAGATCGGTACGGTAACTCAGGAGCTGCCCACAGCAGTTCTGCGGCTTCAGAATATTTTTGGGAGTCGTACAAAATCGAAACCGCGAGTTTCCTAGAAGACCAATCGTTAGGGTTCAATTTTACTTGTTCAATAGTCTTTTGAACCATTTCAGTGTCCTTCTCTTTTGAAGAAATTTCGTTAGAACTACTCATATTACAATTAAACAAACACTGTAGTGATCCTCACCAGTATAGGTAAAGACATTTAAGTTCATAATGTACACAATCCGAGTTAAAAACTAACAGGTCCAATCTTCAACTCCCACTAACATTTTAAATAAGCATATGTATTCATCCGACACCAGTGGTAGAGCTCTGAAAATGACTATAACTAGTCAAGGCATGGCAAGACAAAGGGAAATCACACCTACCAGACAACAGCATAGAAGTACTTTTCGCTCGCAGGGTGAATAATGGAGGAAACACGACTGGGACGAATATGATCGACTCGAAACAATTAAATCGACGCTTACGCTAGCTAGAGCTGAACTTGATTTAATTGTCACGCTCTCTGACAATCGTGGTTTCTACCGCAGCCGCAGGTTACTCATCCACTTTTGTAGGCGGCAGCATCGGCTTAGGTGCATTCTTTGCTGGGACTATCGCACTAGGCTTTGACGCATTCAGTGGAGAAAGTGGACTCGTTGGCTTTGGCTCAGGAGAAATCACTGGTACCGATGGCCTTACAGGTGTTGGAGATGTCGGCTTTGCGGCCCGCAGTACTGGCGCAGCATTCAACATAGAAGGCTTAGCCACCCTATTAGACACAGGACCCGTGACTGGAGACATCTCTTGAGGTAAGTCACGTGTGAGATCAGCAAAATTAATAGCATTTCCAAGAAATGCCTCAACAGGCTTAGAAAATGGAGGTTTGATATCGGTAGATGAATCCCCCCAAGCTTCAAGCAAACTACCTGAATCATCAAACCACAGGGACTGTTGTTCAAATCCTATATCAAATTTACCTGTATCAGCAGTAAGCGCTGCTCCGTAGAAGCGAGACGCTAGCATCGGCAACCCAATCAAGCTGAACGCGCGAGCCAATGCCATATTTTGTTCAGGCTTCCCCGTATTGCGCCTGAGGACCTCGTACACAAGACGAATAGAACGATTGGGCCGAGCACGTGAAACGATTTTCACTGCGAAAGCCACATCCATATCAGTGGATGGCATCTCAGGAGCATTCCACACAGTGTCAGCAGCCTCTAGATAGTAGCCTTCTTCATATAATTTATGTGCGGCTTCTTTCCTACCAGTCCAGTCAGCGGGGTTCGCGTGTACGGCATCGAGTTGAGCTTGGGCTGATTCTGATAATGTGGCAGGAGATGTCATCTTTAGAGTTCTTTAAGGGAGTATTTAAAAAATAAAGTATAGACCCATCACCAGTAAAGCTATTTTCTTAATATCTCACAAATCATCCCGATAACACGTTAAATATCAATAAAACACAAATCACAAACACATCTCCTCTCTTCTTCACCTCAACAGCTTTAGGCGGTTCACCCAAATATTCTGACAAATAGTTAGAGTCAATAGCCACTCCTCTCCTCTATGGGGTGATTCGAGAATTCCCATCACACACTGAACCCTCAATCTAGTTTCAAGGGATTAATTGGCACTGGACATTACCATCCCAAAGGTAGAGATTTCTATGCAATGAATAGCCTATCTCGTTTTCAGTTAGCAAGCATTGCAGCATCTGCAGCCATCGGAATCACTCTAATGAGCAGTTGCAATACGATGATTGTAGGGCGAAATTACCAGAGCCCAGAAACAATAATGCCAGACACATGGCACCAATCGCTGTCGAGCGACCTGCGTTCACACTCTTCCTCACTTCAGAACTGGTGGAAAAAATTCAATGATCCCACACTAAACAAGCTGATAGCTCTTTCCTCGCAAGCGAATCCAGACGTTAAAATTGCTCTCGAGCGCGTGATAGAAGCACAAGAAGGCCGAACAATATCCCGCAGTGGACTAGCTCCAAGCGTGGGCGTCGGTGGTGCATACAACAGTGCTAGTCAGAGTGAAAACTCAACGCCGTCAACAGGCATCGGCGGACAGAATTATAAAAATTGGTCAACAGGTGCTTCAGCTAGTTGGGAGTTAGATTTTTTTGGTGGGGTGAGACGAGCGATCGAATCCTCAGATGCCACAGCCGAAGCCATAGAAGAGGCCTACCGAGATACCTTGGTTACTCTCTATGCGGAAGTAGCCTATAGCTACATCGAGGTTAGAACTTACGAAAAGCGTATCCGTCAGGCCAACATAAACATCGAGAACCAAAAAGAGTCTGTAAAACTCACCGAGGCACGATTCAAAGCTGGCCTCTCTCCCGAACTCGACGTCAGCCAAGCTAAGACTAACCTAGCGAACTCAACAGCATTTGTTCCACAACTGCGAGCCGAGCGTGCTAGATCTCTCAACCGCCTGGCTACGCTGTTAGGTAAATATGCTGGAGAAGGTGAATCTCTAGTAAAAAGCACCAAAGGCATCCCTATGCCATCTAGTAAGACAGGCATTGGCCTCCCTACTAACCTATTGCGATCACGCCCAGATATCCGCCGGGCTGAACGCGAACTCGCAGCCCAAACATCTCGCATTGGTGTTGCTGAGGCCGACCTCTACCCTAGATTTGCACTCGCTGGTGACTTCACTTTCACTACAGCTAACACATCAAATTTATTTGATGGCGCATCTGGAGGTTACAGCTTTGGTCCAGCCTTCAAGTGGAACGTGTTCAGCGCTGGTCGCATCCGCGCACAAGTCCGGATCGAAGAATCCCGCACCAAGCAGGCTCTCTACGCCTACGAGCAAGCAGTTCTACGCGGTGTGGAAGATGTCGAAACCAGCCTCTCATCAGCATTCTACGAACGCGACCGGCTCTCATCGCTCAATGATGCTGTAAAGTCGGCCACCAAGACAGTGGAACTGGTAAAAACCAATTACACAGAAGGTCTGGTTGACTTCCAGAACGTGCTCGATGCTGAGCGTACCATTTTTAGTAGCCAAGACACGGCAGCAACTAGCAAAGGCGTCCTTTCTGCAGCTTACGTTTCTTTATTTAAATCTCTAGGTGGCGGCACAGTCATGCCTGAAGTTGCCATCCAAAAATAATTTCACTCTAATCTCTCCTCTACACCATGATCACTAAACGATTCATCCTTCCGCTCATTGCAGTAGCCTCGTCACTCACATTTGTTAGCTGTGGACCTAAAAATGAATTTGCACCGCCACCGCCAATGAAGGTGACTGTAGCAAAACCTCTCGTTCAAGACCAAGTCGTCTACAAAAATTATCCTGCCACACTCACTGGTGTCTCAGAAGTCGAAATCCGCGCCCGAGTCAAAGGCATACTAGAGGATGCATTTTTCAAAGAAGGTTCTGTTATAGAAAAAAATGCCGATCTCTTTCTGATCGAACAAGCGCCCTACGTAGCAGCCTTAGCGGCATCTCAGGCTGACGTCGACAAAGCTAAAGCAGCCCTTAGAATAGCTGAAGCCACCCTCGACCGCCTCAACAAAGCTGCCACAAATGAGGTCACAGGAAAATCCACAGGAGCAGTCTCCGAACACGTCATCGAAACTGCCGAAGCTGAAGTAGAGAATGCGGAAGCACTCGTAGACCAAGCTGAAGCGGAATTACAAACCACCACTATTGACTTTGATTACACAGAAATCAAATCCCCTATCGGCGGAAGAATAGCCCGCTCTCTGGTCGACGTCGGTAACCTCGTTGGAAATGGCGAATCCACACTCCTAACAAGTGTAGTCGATGAACAATCTATTCGCGCCTACTTCGAGGTCCCAGAGCGCATCATGCTAGAATTCTACGCCAGTCGTTCGAAAGACAAGAACATTAGTGACAACCTCGAAAAAGTACGATTGGAACTAGCAGACGGCACAATTTATGAGCATCTTGGCGATATCGATTTCCTCGACAACAAAGTGAATGAGGGTACACGCACGGCTCAAGTTCGTGCTGTATTCTCCAACAATGATGGCCTGCTCTCGTCAGGACTTTTTGCGACAGTCGGTTACCCTAAAAAACATGAAAGTGCGATCATGGTGCCGGCAGTTAGCGTGCTTCAAGACATTGGAGGAAGCTATGTATGGATCGTCGATGCTGAGAATAAAGTCCACAGAAAAGGTGTCGTGACCGGCGATACAGTGCTGCGCCAGCAAGCGGACGAAAACGCTGTGCCAGTTCGCGACACCATCATCACAACAGGTCTTGAGAAAGACGACTCCGTGATCATCCGCGGCCTCCAGCGCGTCAGAGATGGAGCTACAGTAGATCCAGAAATAAGTGCCGATTTCAAAGTTAAAGCGGAGCAACCCGCTGAGCTTAAATCTAAGCAAAACGAGTCTAAGTAGTCATAGGCCACACTAACGACCACTCATTATGTTTAGTAAATTCTTCATCGACCGCCCGATTTTTGCATCAGTCCTCTCAATTATTATTGTTGTACTCGGACTGGTAGCCCTCGTAGGTCTCCCAGTCGCGCGTTACCCAGATTTGGCGCCACCAACCATCACAGTTTCAGCAGTCTACGCAGGCGCAAATGCCGCTACAGTTTCTGATACAGTTGCTGCGACTATTGAGAAAGAGGTCAACGGCGTAGAGGGCATGATCTACATGAACAGCGTCTGCGCCAACGATGGCAGCATGACCCTCACTGTTACTTTTGAACCCGGGACCGACCTAGATGTAGCAAACGTCCTGGTACAAAACCGGGTATCTATCGCACAGTCGCGTCTGCCTGAGGAAGTGAAGCGCACAGGTGTGACAGTGAAAAAGAAATCCACTGACTCAGTTCTCTACGCGGGCCTCACCTCACCTGGAGGAACCTACAACGACGCTTACCTCAGCAACTACGCAAATTTAAATATCCGCGATGAAATTGCCCGGGTTCCAGGTGTCGGCGATGTGGTTGTCTACGGTTCAGGTGAGTTCAGTATGCGTATATGGCTCAAGCCAGACCAACTTCGCGCCCGTAATTTAGCAGCGAGTGATGTGGTTGCCGCTATCCGGGAACAAAACATTCAGGTTGCTGCAGGCAAAGTAGGTGGAGCTCCTGCTCCCGACGGCACAGCGTCCGAGTTTGTACTCAGCACCCTTGGGCGTCTAGAAGATGTGGAGGAATTCGAAAACGTCATCGTCGCCACTGGCGAGAATGGAAGTCCAATCCGCGTTCGCGACATTGCACGAGTCGAGTTAGGCGCTGACACATACAACTTCTCCTCCCAGATCAATGGCGATGCCGCAGCCACTCTCGCTATTTTCCAAATCCCAGGATCCAACGTCATGGATGTGGCCGCCGGTGTGCGTGCCAAGTTAGAGGAACTAAAAAGCTCATTCCCCAAAGACGTAAACTACCTCACTGTCTATGACTCGACTGACGTCATCACAGCCTCCATCAAAGAGGTGATTACCACCCTCATCGCGACTCTCATTTTGGTAATTCTCACAGTTTACATTTTCCTACAGAACTTCAGAGCCACACTGATCCCAGCGATTACTATCCCAGTATCGCTGATTGGCACCTTTTTCGTGCTTAACCTACTAGGTTACTCGCTCAACCAGCTCACACTCTTTGGCCTCGTTCTGGTGATTGGTATTGTGGTGGATGATGCCATCATCGTGGTCGAAAACACCTTCGTTCACCTATCAAAAGGCCTCAAAGGGAGAGCTGCTGCTACAGCTGCGATGAAAGAAGTTTCAGGTCCAGTTGTCGCAACCACCCTCGTTCTACTCTCAGTCTTCGTTCCGATGACAATGATGGGCGGCATCACAGGAACGATGTTCAAACAATTTGCCGTCACTATCTCGGTTGCTACCGTGTTTAGCTCAATTTGTGCGCTCACCTTGAGCCCGGCACTTTGTGGAATTCTCCTCAAGCAATCGCCTAGTGAGCCGAAGGGCTTCTTCAAGCTCTTCAACACCACTCTAGATAAAGCAAACAAAGGTTACGTCGCTATCGTCAAAAAGGCGTTACGTCTGGTGGCTCTAGGGCTGATCCTCTTTATTGGAATGACGACTCTAGCAGTCATGGGCCTTGGCCAGCTGCCGACAGGATTCGTCCCTCAAGAAGACGAAGGTTGGGCCATGCTCAACCTCCAACTTCCAGATGGAGCCTCAGCTCAACGCACCAAGGAAGTTCTTGAACAAGTGGATGAAATCGTTTCTTCCGTGGACGGTGTGGAGAATACTCTAGCGGTGAATGGCTACTCTATCGTTGACGGCGCTGTAGCTTCTAACACAGCATTCTTCTTGATCACATTCGACCATTGGGACGATCGTAAAGCACCTGGACTTCATCAAAGTGACATTCTCAAAAAAATTAACTCGAAGCTCGCCGCCGTGCGTGATGGATCAGCCTTCGCCTTCCCAATGCCTTCACTTCCGGGTGTCGGTGTCTCAGGTGGACTGACCTACATGCTGCAAGACAAATCGGGATCAGGATTGGAACAACTGCAATCAGTCGCAGGCCAAATTTCTCAAACCGGAAATTCCCAGCAAGGACTCTCGCAAGTACGCTCTACTTTCCGAGCATCGGTTCCTCAAATCTACATTGATATCGACCGTGAAGCAGTAAAGCGCACCGGAACATCGATGACAGCAGTCTTCGACACCTTGCAGATTTACCTAGGCTCCTCTTATGTGAACGACTTCACGAAATTTGGCCGAGTCTTCCGAGTCACCGCGCAGGCCGACGGTCCTTTCCGAGCCGACCCCGAGGCCATCATGCACCTCAATGTGAGGGGGGCAGAAGGCCAGATGATTCCACTAGGGGCGGTTTGTTCCTTGAAGGAAATACTGGGACCTCAGACGATCACTCGATTCAACATGTACCCATCGGTGAAAATTATGGCAAATCCATCACCAGGGTTTAGCTCAGGCCAGGCAATGGCAATCATGGAGGACATGTCCGAAAATGAGCTGCCGCCAAGCATGGGGTACAGCTGGACCGATCTTTCTTACCAAGAAAAACAAGCGTCCGGTGGAATGATGGCAATTTTTGGATTTTCTATCTTGATGGTCTATCTGGTTCTAGCAGCCCAGTACGAGAGTTGGACTCTCCCAATCTCAGTATGTATGGCAGTGCCAGTTGCGCTGCTCGGCCTGGTGGCGGCAGTGATGCTCCGTGGCATGGATAATAACGTCTACACCCAGGTAGGCATTGTCCTGCTGATCGGACTGTCCGCAAAAACCGCGATTCTTCTTACCGAGTTCGCCAACGAACAACGTATAGCGGGTCTGAGTATTTTTGATGCAGCATTGGCAGCGGTCAAGCTTCGCTTCCGTGCTGTTTTGATGACAGCGCTCTCCTTCATTCTTGGGGTGATCCCACTGGTCATAGCCTCAGGCGCCGGTGCCGAATCCCGCCAGATTTTAGGAACTGCCGTGCTCGGTGGAATGCTCGCAGCCACAGTCCTCGGCATGGCTGTTGTTCCAATGCTCTTTTACGCGATTCAAACCCTTGCCGAGAAATTTGGTAAAAAGAAGAACGCTCAGAGTGGAGAATTACCAGAAATCTCCACAACCAGCGAAGACTAGTCCCACTGACCAGCTCACCAACAAGTTAGCTTAGTCAGTAAAGGTGACTAGGCGACAGAGTCCAACTCTATGCAGAATTTTGAAATATTTGGAGCAACGCACCTGTTGACATTGCTCACGATTGCAGCACTTGCCTCGCTCCTCATCGTTCTTTACCGTCGGCACAGTAAACTCCGCAAACCTTTACGCTATGGCTTAGCCGTCTGCACTCTCCTTAGTTACCCTCTACAGATTGCGATTGCCTACATTTATTCCTATCCGACTGATCTAGGAACCACCCTCCCCCTCCACCTTTGCGATCTTGCGGCCATCATCGGTGGCATCGCCTTATTCACACAATCCCAAAAACTCGCTGAAATTGCTTATTTTTGGGGACTCGCTGGAACCCTCCAAGGACTGCTCACACCCAACCTCCAGCACGGATTCCCTAGCCCTGAATTTGTTACCTTCTTCTGGAATCATGGCTTCGTAGTCATCACTGCGCTCTTCCTTCCACTAGCCATGCTGTGGCGTCCACGTCCGAGAGCGCTCTGGTTTGTCTTCGGACTCAGTCAGATCTACCTTGTAGTCGGCCTCACTGTGAACTTTTTCCTGGAAACAAATTTTGGTTACCTCCACCACAAGCCAAACACTGCGAGCTTGCTCGACTATTTTCCATCGTGGCCGTGGTATATTCTAGTCCTAGAGCTTGTCTGTTTCCTGTTCTTTTTCTTACTCTCCCTGCCTTTTTCAAGAAAATCAGAGAAATAACACGTGCATCTCAGAGGATTCCGCGCAATTCTCTCCCCATAAATTTATGAGCGACGCCAAACCAAAGAAACGCAAGCGTATCAATGTCCGACGCCCCGATGTCATGGAGAAAGTCCAGGCCGAGGTCCAGCGCCACTACGAGTCCTCGATCGTAGAGAAAATCCGCGCGAATGATGGCTCACTCACAGTAGGCCACACTACAATCAAACTCGCTCGTCAGTTTGGATTTTGTTACGGGGTCGAGCGCGCTATCGATCTAGCTTACGCCGCCAGGAAAGTTTTCGCAGACAATAACATCTACCTCATCGGTGAGATCATTCACAACCAGGAGGTCAATCGACAGCTCGAAGACATGAATATAGTCTCCCTCCCATGGAAGGAAATGGACGAGCAATACGACCGACTCACAGAAGATGATGTCGTCATTGTCCCTGCATTTGGAGCCCCTACCAGCTACATCGAGAAGATCGAAGAGCGCGGAGCTGCTATCGTCGATACGACTTGTGGAGATGTCATGAAGGTTTGGCGCCGAGTCCGCACCTACGCAAAACAAGGCTACACTTCGATTATTCACGGGAAAGCGGGTCACGAAGAAACCAGAGCCACTGCCTCCCGAGCTCTTGGTGACGCGAAAGACGGACACTACATCGTCATTCTTACACTAGCAGACACCGACTACCTTTGCGATTACCTCAAGGGGAAAGTCAGCTCTGAAGATCTAATGAAGCGCTTCAGCCATGCTGTCTCGGAAGGATTTGACCCGGATCTCCACCTCAACAAAGTAGGAGTCGCGAACCAAACAACCATGCTTAAGAGCGAGACCGAAGAAATTCAGAAACGCGTATGCCGAGCTATTACCGAACGTGACGGCAAGACTGAAAACTTCCAATTCTTCGACACCATCTGTGGCGCAACCCAAGAACGCCAAGACGCACTCTTTGAAATGCTTAAAAACCACATGGACGTACTCCTCGTGGTCGGTGGCTATAATAGCTCCAACACCGCGCATTTAGTCGAAATAGGCCAAGAAGAACTCCCCACATTCTTTATCCAAAATTCAGACAGACTCACCTCATTGAAAGAAATTGTGCATTTTGACCTCGAGCATAAATCAGAAATCACAACAGAGTACACCAACTTGCTAGATACTAGCAAAGATGTCATCGTCGGAATCACCGCTGGTGCTTCTTGCCCGAACAACCTCATTGAATCGACCATTCAAAGAATTTTCGAACTCAGAGGTATCAACCCACAAGATCTATAAACTTCTGTAAGAGGTCGTTGCGCGATCTCGTATTTATGCGATGGTATGAACCTTCAAACCGTCTCATCTTTTTCTCAATAGAACCCAATCCTAACAATCTAGCATGGAAACCCAAATTTCTGAACCTGTCGTTACTGACCCTGTAGTAACTGACCCAAACCAACTACCTCCAGATGACGTCGCGGCGATTGACCAACTCGGTCACACATACCGCGCCTTAAAACAAGAACTAGCCAAAGTAATCATCGGCCAAGAAACCGTTGTTGAGCAATTAGCTATAGCACTGTTTGCTCGCGGCCATGCGCTTTTGATGGGGGTTCCTGGTTTAGCCAAGACGCTACTAGTTTCCTCTGTAGCAGAATGCTTAGAGCTGAACTTCAGTCGAATCCAGTTCACTCCAGACCTGATGCCTTCCGACATTACAGGCACGGATATCATTCAAGAAACTGAGAACGGAAAACGCGAGTTTCAGTTCATCAAAGGCCCTATTTTTGCGAATCTTCTCCTTGCCGATGAAATCAACCGAGCTCCAGCCAAAACTCAGGCCGCCATGTTAGAGGCTATGCAGGAGCGCCGAGTCACAGCTCTGGGTCATAGTTATCCTCTAGATCCACCATTTTTCGTCCTTGCCACTCAGAACCCAGTTGAGCAAGAAGGCACCTACCCTCTACCTGAAGCGCAGTTAGACCGCTTCATGTTCCTCATCGATGTCGATTACCCAAGTGAGGATGAAGAACGCCGCATCGCGCGTGAGACCACTGGAGTCACCAAGAAAAGGTTAGATGCCGTACTTACTGGTGAACAGGTTATTGCCTACCAAGAGCTAGTTAGGCGCATGCCAGTACCGGATCACATCTACGACTATGCCGTAAAGATAGTACGAAAAACTCGTCCCGGATTAGATTCATCACCAGAGTGGGTGAAAGAATATGTCGGTTGGGGAGCTGGACCACGTGCAGTGCAGTATCTTATCCTGGGAGCTAAATCTCGCGCGGCCCTCCATGGATCGTACATGGCAAGACTAGAAGATATCGAAGCCGTCGCAATGCCTGTACTAGGTCACAGAGTTTTGACGAACTTTGCCGCAGAGTCCCAAGGAATGACAGCGAACAAAGTAGTCGAACGTCTCGTGACTGAAATGCACGACGATCAATAAAAAGTCTCCTCACAGACTCAACCCAATTCAGTCTCTGTGAATTATACCTTCCTCGATCCAGCCGTCCTAGGACGACTCGGAGCCATTCCACTAGAAAGCCGGCAGCCCATGCTCGGCAATGTCGCTGGGCGCCATCGATCTCCGAATCGTGGATCGTCAGTGGAGTTTGCTGAGTATAGGAAATACGTCCAAGGCGATGACACTCGCCGCCTCGACTGGAAAGCCTACGCTCGATCGGATCGTTACTATATTAAAGAATTTGAAGCTGACACCAATCTGCTAGCCCATATGATTGTCGATACCAGTGGGTCTATGGAGTTTGCTGACAAGGGGATTTCTAAGATCGAATTCGCCAGACAAATAGCGTCGACCTTAAGCTACCTAGCAGTCCACCAAGGTGACGCCGCTGGACTGAGCTGCATCTCAAAAAAGTTAGACTTGGAAATCCCTCCACGTCGACGCGCCTCTCACCTCCAGAGCATTTTTAAGACACTTTCGGAAGTCACTCCCAAAGGAGACACTGGACTGATCGAGGGCCTACACGCGATCGCTGAAAAGGTTCAGAGACGTGGCCTCATCGTCATCCTGTCAGACTTATTTTGTGACCCTGACGCCTTCTCTGACGCCCTGCAACATCTACGCTACCGCAAGCACGATGTTGTCGTATTTCATCTCATGGACCCACAAGAAATCGACTTCGATTTCGAACGCCCACATCGCTTTGTCGACTTTGAAGATGGATCTCCTATTGTAGCTGAACCCACGCTGATCGCTGATGAATATCGGCAAATTGTCCAAGACTTTCTCGTCGATACCAAACGCCGTTGCCACGATGCCAACGCCGACTACAGGCTGGTCAGAACCACCGAGAGCTACGAAAGTGTGCTTTCCACCTTCTTGCTAGATCGCTTACCTAAAAAGGGCTCCCGCTAACATCCTCTAACGCATACCAACTTGAGCTTCCCATTTCTATCATCCTACGCCTTTTTTTGGTGGCTGCTAGCTCTAGGGATTCCTGTGCTCATTCACTTGCTCAACCGACGTCGTCATCGAGTCGTCAAATGGGCCGCCATGGATTTCCTCCTCCAAGCGACCCGTGAATCACGCGGCAAAAAGAAACTAAAGCACATCATCATCCTCACCTGCCGAGCTCTTGCTATTGCTGCGCTGGTCATGGCCGTTGCTCGACCTCTCGCATCTAATGGATTTCTTAGTTGGGGTGAAGGTAAACTAGACACAGTTATCCTTGTGCTCGACCGCTCAGCATCGATGGAGCAAAGTTCGCTAGAAAGTGCTATAAGCAAACGTGAGAGCGCCATTCAGTTAGCTCAAGATTCTATCTCCGAACTCGGTGACACAAAGCTCGTGCTCATAGATAGTGCTAGCGGCGTCCCCATTTCCATAGCAAGTCCGTCGACTCTCAATGAAATCTCACAAACCAAGGCGACAGACACCGTCGCTAATATCCCTTCACTCCTCGATACGGCAATCCAGTACATCCTAAAAAACAACACGGGTAGAACTGAAATCTGGGTAGCTTCAGATATGCAGCACAGTGACTGGGAGCCAAACAGTGGTAAATGGAGTAATATTCGGTCAGGCCTGAACAACCTTTCGAGCCAAGCCAGCCTGCGCGTGCTCTCTCTCAATTCAGAAACTAACAACAACATCAGTATTAGATTAGTCGGAGCACAACGCATCGATGAGGAACTCCAGCTAGAGCTAGAAATCACCCAGTCAACAGAAGCCAGTCAACAAGAGATCCCACTCACCCTCTCACTCAATGGAGCCCAGAGCTCTGAGAACGTGACTATTTCTGGTGACGTCATGAAGTTCACCAAGCGCTTACCACTCTCAGGAAAGTCAGGTTATGGCTATATCCAGCTTCCTGCGGACACGAACTCTAGAGACAACACTGCCTACTTTTCCTACGGTACGGAACTCCCGGTTCACACCGCCATTGTTGCGGCAAAATCTGAATCTCAGTATTACCTTAGTCTTGCTTCTGCGCCACCTGGCTATGCTAGTCAGGAAGCAAAAACCTACCTCCCTCACGAAAGCATTCCATGGAACACACTTTCACTCGTTGTCTGGCAAGCTCCACTGCCTAAAAAAGATGACCAAGCTCCACTGCTAGACTTCATCAACAAGGGAGGTATTATTGCATTTTACCCACCGACAACCACCGAAGATCAGTCCTTCCTTAATACCCAATGGGGGCTCATTAACAAATCCTCTACTGGAAAATATTTTATTGTCCAAGACTGGAATCGCAGCGACGGCCCATTACGCAATGGTGAAGATGGCACCCCCATTCCTGTCAGCAAGCTCAAGTCTATCAAACGTAGGGAAATCGTCACCGAAGGCACTAGCCTAGCGCGGTGGAGTAATGACAGCCCATTTCTAACACGTGAGCTGCACGGCCGTGGAGCGGCCTACTTTATTTCAACATTACCAGACTACACTTGGTCCAACCTAGGTGATGCCGATGTTATTTTGCCCCTCACTCAGCGACTACTACTCAAAGGAAATCAACGTTTTGGCTCCGGCTACTCAGCCACTCTAGGGCATCTCCCTGCAGAAATAGCTATCGATTCGGCCAAACGGAAGCGACTAGACAAAGCGACACCATCTAACCCTCTGAATGCTGAATACGAAGCTGGTGTTTACACATTTGGTGAACGGACAATTGCAGTGAACCGTCCAGCCGATGAAGACCTAACAATACGACTCAGCAAGGAGGAATTAGATCTAGCGTTATCTGACGTACCCTACTCCTTATTCGAAGAAGACACAGAGAATTCCTCCGCTTTTGCCCAACAATTATGGCAAATATTCCTCGTCGCCGTTTTGCTATTTTTGATAGTAGAAGCACTCCTCTGCCTTGCTCAGAAACGTAAGAAAATAGAATCCACCAGCTAGTGCATTTCCAGATCCAGAACCTCCACTTTGCTCCCTCACTCACCTTCTTCACCGTGGGTTGTGTCGCACTCATTGTGGTCGGAATTCTCTGCGTGCTAGCGACTACTCGATCTGCACGACCAAAGCGCACGGGAGCCATTGAGACACTCCGATTTCTCATCACCTTCTTGGTCGTTCTTATGCTATGGGGGCCGGAATGGAAAACGATTATCACTCCCGAAAATGAGCCTGAAATCGCTATTTTATGGGATGCTTCAGGGTCAGGAGAAACTCTCGACGCTCAATTACCTGGCGGAAAGAATTCAGTCCTCAGCAGACGCGCTTTCATCGATTCGACACTAGATTTAGATGTTTGGAAAACACTAGAAAATAACGGGAAGACCACAGTTTTCTCACAACCATTTTCAGAACCGAGCCCAAACGCCGAAAATACTGCTACCGCATTACAAGGAACAGACATCAACGACCCCATCGAAAAGCTGCTCGAACAACATGATAATCTAAGAGCTATCGTACTGCTCAGTGACGGAGACTGGAATACAGGCTCCCCTCCGATTGGCGCGGCTCAAAAAATGTTGCTCAAGAACGTTCCCCTTTTCGCCATTCCAGTGGGCAGTAAGGAACGCCTACCTGACATCGAGATCCTCGACATCACTGCACCTACCTATGGAATTATCGGTGAGCCCATCCAGATTCCCTTCTCCCTTCGCTCATCACTCAAGCGCGACATCAACACCACCATAAAGCTTCGGGACACATCCAATGGTAAAGAGTTCACCAAGAAGGTTCTCATCCCAGCTGAAAAGGAATACTTTGACAATGTGCTGTGGCGTATCGACCGCGAAGGCACAAGTAAATTGGAACTTAGCTTCCCGGTTGCGGAGGGTGAACTCGTCGTTGAAAACAACCGCCAAGAATTCATCATCCAAGGGAAGAAGGAAAACCTCAAAGTTCTCGTGATTGAATCCGTTCCTCGATGGGAATACCGATTTATCCGCAATGCGCTTTCTCGCGATCCGGGAGTGGATCTGGACTGCCTCTTATTCCACCCGAAACTAGGCAAAGGCGACGGTCCCGATTATATCCAAAACTTCCCAGATAAGTTAGAAGACCTGCAAAAGTATGATGTTGTTTTCATTGGCGATGTAGGTATTGGCAATGGTCAACTCACCCTCAAGCAAACAGAGTTACTCAAAGGGCTAGTAGAGAATCAGGCGAGTGGCATCGTTTTCATCCCTGGCTCCAAAGGAAACCAAAAGACTTTGCTCAACACCCCACTAGGTGAACTCATTCCTGTCATTTTAGACGAATCAAAGCCTGAGGGCATTAGTGAGTCAACAGCATCACCTCTAGCTCTCACCTCACAAGGTCGAGGCTCATTGCTAACTATGTTAGGTGACAACGAACTCGAGAACGAACGTGTCTGGAAAAACCTCCCAGGCTTCTATTGGTCCGCTGCTATTGAAAAAGCAAAGGGAGGTGCCGATGTGCTCGCCACCCATGCCAATAGACGCAACCGCTACGGACGCATCCCACTTCTCGTCACAAAGTCAGCTGGTAACGGCAAAGTTCTCTACCTCGGCCATGACTCAGCCTGGCGCTGGCGCCGCGGTGTCGAAGACCTCTACCACTATCGCTTCTGGGGACAGGTTGCTCGTTGGATGTCCTACCAGCGTAACATGGCTGCTGGAGAACAGATACGACTCTACTTCAGCCCAGATCGACCGAGACCAGGCGATGTCGTAACACTCAAAGCGAATGCTTTCGACAGCAATGGTGCTCCACTCACCGACGGAGCAATCTATGTCGATGTCACTTCACCCAGTGGTGAAAAATCCCGTATCGAACTCACCCGGTCTGCTGAAGCTTGGGGCAGCTATAGTGGCCGCACACGCATCTCACTCCCCGGCGAATGGAAGCTTTCCGCAGGCATCGTCAACGACGCTGACGCCACAGTCGAAACAACGATCATAGCCCAAGGTGACGTGCTCGAAAAAACCGGCCAACCAGCGCGCCCGGAAGTTCTAGAAGAAATGGCCCGCGTCACTGGCGGCGAAATCATCATAGCTAAAGACATCAAAGACATTGCCAATCGAATCAACGCCCTTCCTATAAAGAAGCCACAAGAAGAAAGTATTCCTCTCTGGGCGCAAATTGCGACCATGCTCACACTCATCGTCCTACTCGCCCTCTTCTGGACACTCAGAAAACTGAATGGCACTTTCTAATACTATTTAGTATCTGGTCGGAAACCCAAGCGTACGTTAAAATCAAACCCAAACTGTTAGATTATATGTATGTTCTCAATTTCATTCCTCTTTTGAAGAAAATTTCGCCCGGAACGATGAAGTGCAGCCCACGTCCTCGAATTGACAGTTCAAAAGATTCAGCTCCCTTTTTCGGTATCAGTCACACGTCTGCCTCTAAAATATAAGTCAACCACTCCTCAGCAAATAGCTTCGACGTCGTCAGCTGAAATAACGCAAAATAGTACATACGCATTGGTTAACTAATCAACCACCCACAACAAAGTCATTGTTAGTTTCTGCTACTCATCCGCTTCCCCAATGACTAATCCCTACATCTTCCTCTCGGCGCATCGCTTTCGTGGATGGCGACTTCGGAGTGGAGAAATTCTGCGGCTTCTGCTGAGTCTTTTACTTTAGTCGCGCTGCGTTCTAACATCTCTGATTCAAAATCGTTTAACACAGCCTTCCTCAAGTTTCCTATGCCATCTTGAGCGTAGGGGCCACAGCCTTTGATAATTGCACGAGCCAAAGCCAGCGCATCTAACAAAGCCTGATTCGCACCTTGTCCTTTAAACGGACTCATTGGGTGCGCGGCGTCTCCGATCAGCGTCGATTTTTTACCTTTTTTCAACAATTCAGGAACCAGCAGAGCACGATCGTAGACAGGATAGCCAGATACCAAACTTACTTCTGTAGCTCTTAAAATCTGAGGAATGGGATCGTGCCAATCACACCTGCGGCACGCTTCTTCCTTGAGAGCTTGAGCTCCACGCGCGCTCAACTCTTTCGCCTCATCCTCAGGCATAGGAAAGCTCAGCTGCCACATCACCGAATCCGACGCATAAGGCATCATGTACATCCGCTCATTGCCATTGGCAGTTTGAAAGACCGTGGCCGAATCTAGCAGAGAATCCTCAAGGCCATCTAGATTAGCCAAAGGACAAATTCCTAAAATCACGAT
Source organism: uncultured Thermodesulfobacteriota bacterium (assembly GCA_964195395.1). Taxonomy (GTDB): domain Bacteria; phylum Verrucomicrobiota; class Verrucomicrobiia; order Verrucomicrobiales; family Akkermansiaceae; genus Rubritalea. Next base: position 26,509 of record CAXMPP010000003.1, on the reverse strand, counting down.
ACAGCCGAGGTAACGTAGTGGCGAAGCTTCCTCGCCTATAAGAAGTTTCCGTACGGTGCTGCGGATTCCATCTGCGCCCACCAACAGCCCCGCCTTGGCGTTCTTTATCTCTCCAGCAACCTCGAAACGCAGGTCGACTTCACCGCCATCACCCTCTTTAAAGTCTATCAATTGGTGGCCCCACTGCACCGTACCATCGCCGCCGAGTTGCTCCAACAGAGCTGCACGCAGTGATTGCCGCGCTATGTGGATATTCGTGCGCTTTGGTTTCACCTTATCGTCTGACCTTCCCCATTTTCTTATCCCCCACTCACCAATGATTTTACCCTCAGTCGTATGGACGACGTGTCGCGTAGAAACCAATCCAGCTTTCAACTCAAAAACTCCCAATCCCTCAATCGCCTTACTCGCCTGCTGGAGAGTCAGTCCATATCCCTGTGAACGGGCCTCAAAGGCGCCGTCACGTTCATAAGTAGTAAAGGGAATACCACGGTGCAAGCAAGCCACAGCAAGTGCTATACCACCAATTCCGCCGCCAATAATCGCCACGTGTGGATAATTTTCTGTGTCCGGAACTGGATAACTCTCAGCCAATATCAAGCCAGATCCTTGGCAAGCCGAACACGCATCAAGATGCCCCTTAGGTCGCACCGGAGCCGGCTCGTCACTATCGCTCTTCTCAAACGCATCGAGCGCCCTCTTGTAGCGAAGTCGTACTTTCTTTGATAGCCTCCTGCTTTTCCTACCACGCCCTTGGCACGCCAAACACATAGTCCAGCAACCTTCCTCGTTTTTCACATCATCCACCTACGCCTTGTCTACCAGCTATGGGCGTCAGCGTCGAGATGCTACTTGCCCAAATCCCAAGCTCGGCACTATTCTCGCGGCATGGAGTTAGAAGAAATTAAAGAAGCCATCCGTGCTCTTCCAGCTGAGCAACGTGGTGAGCTGGGAATCTTTCTCACGCATCTAGAGCTGGTAGACGACAGCAACTACTTTGAAACTCTGCGCAGCCGAATGAACGATCAGCTAGAGCAATCTTGGCAAGACCTCGACGACCTTTAAGCCATGCTCGGACTTCCAAAAATTTTATTGCATTGCAAAGCACTCGATCAGCTCCCAGCCACGGGACAGCGTAGGGACATGTTACTCAAGCGACTCCGTCAGATCCAAGTCACCCCTGAACAAGGCGGCGACTTCCACTGGCCCGAACTCCCTTCTCCTTCCCCCGTTCAAGTCTCCGTCGTAGTCGGTTATGCTATCACCTGGATGATTCAGAACGACCACATCTGCGTCTTGGATATCAAGGGGCAATAAACACATCACACTTCCCTCCCTTTTTCCTTTATCCTTTCGTCATCCCACTCTAAATTCCCCCCACTATGAGCGATCTTTCAGACATCAACATCACAGTCACCACCAACAAGGGCGACATCGACATCACACTTTTCTCAGCTGACGCACCTGTCACATGCGCTAGCTTCCTCAATCTTGCTTCACGTGGATTCTATGACGGCATCGTCTTTCACCGCGTGATCGACAACTTCATGGTCCAAGGTGGCGACCCAACTGGCACAGGAATGGGTGGCCCAGGCTACAAGTTCGAGTGTGAGTGCAAGCCAGCAATCCGCAAGCACGACAAGCCAGGCATGCTCTCTATGGCGAATGCTGGACCTAACACAAACGGTTCACAGTTCTTCATCACTCATGGTCCTACTCCACACCTCGACGGCAACCACACAGTCTTCGGTGAGACAACCAAGGGTCAAGACGTGATCAACTCCATCGTCCAAGGCGACAAGATCGAGAGCATCAAGATCCACGGCGACACAGCCGCTTTGTTCGCAGCTCACGCTGACCGCATTGCTGATTGGAATGCAGTGCTTAGCTAAGGCTTAGAATCTCAGAATTTTTAAAGCCCTTCGGTCACGCTGGAGGGCTTTTCATTTATAGGCTACGATTTTTAGTAGAAATTTCTTGCCAAGTCGCAAATATCGCCTAGAAACCACCACACCAAACAACACCTGCTCGGGTGGCGGAATTGGTAGACGCGCTAGACTAAGGATCTAGTGGCCGTTAAGGCCGTGGGGGTTCGATTCCCCCCTCGAGCACCATTTAAAAAAGCCTCACACTTGTGAGGCTTTTTTGTGTCTCGTATCTATGGCAAGAAAACACTCTCGCTTAAGCTGAGTCAGACGTCCAGACTTCGGAACCGACAATGCCTGCAATTCATTTCGACAACACCTACGCCCAGCTGCCTGAGTCATTTTATACAAAGATTTCGCCAGCCCAAGTTCCGGAACCAAAACTCCTACGCATCAATTCTAAGCTCGCTCAGATGCTCGAGATTGATGCCGACTGGCTTCAATCTCGAGAGGGTATTTCGGTTCTCTCAGGCAACACTATCGCCGATGGATCAGAGCCACTAGCTCAAGTCTACGCTGGCCACCAGTTTGGCGGCTATAACCCACAACTTGGTGACGGACGCGCCATCTTGCTAGGTGAAATCATCGGAACTGACTCTCAGCGCTATGATATGCAACTCAAAGGCTCTGGCCGCACTCCCTACTCACGTGGCGGAGATGGAAAGGCGGCGCTGGGCCCAGTGATTCGGGAATACATTTTGAGTGAAGCAATGGCAGCCTTAGGGGTACCCACCACAAGAGCTCTAGCGGCAGTCACTACAGGAGAAACGGTCGTGCGCCAGGACGGTCCGATTGCTGGTGCCATTTTCACACGAGTTGCGTCTAGCCACATCCGAGTAGGAACCTTCGAGTACATTGCTGCCAGGAAAGACATTTCCGAGCTGCGCGCTCTCGCTGACCACACGATCCTTCGCCATTTCCCACAGGCTCTCGAATCGGACACTCCGTATGTCTCTTTTTTGAATCAGGTCATCACTGCTCAAGCCGACCTGATCGCCCACTGGATGTCCCTCGGGTTTATCCATGGTGTGATGAATACCGATAACACAGCAATTTCTGGAGAAACTATAGATTACGGCCCCTGTGCCTTCATGGACACTTTTCACCCGCAGTGCGTATTCAGCTCGATCGATGCCAATGCTCGTTACAGCTGGGGAAACCAACCCAATATAGCGCTATGGAACTTGACGCGCTTTGCTGAGACTTTGCTGCCCTTGCTTGCTGACGACACAGAACAAGCCATTGCCATCGCACAATCCTCACTAGACTCCTTTCAAGAATATTTCAGTTCGCAATACATGCGCCGGTTTAGAGCAAAATTTGGCTTGGCCGATAGCGCTCCTGACTCCCTCGTGCAAGACGGCCTCTCCCTCCTAGCCAACCAACAAGTCGACTTCACCCTATTCTTCCGCAACTTAACTCAAGTCGCCGACGGAGCTCCCAAGGACAGCTTGCTTGAGCTATTTAACGACCCACCCGAAGTTAGTGATTGGTTTGTACGTTGGGAGGAAGCGACAACTCAAAGCCAGAATCTAAAAAAAATGCGGGAAGTAAATCCGATACTTATCCCGAGAAACCACAGAGTCGAACAAGCCATTCAAGCTGCATACAACAATGATTTTGCTCCATTTCACAGACTGTTAGACTCCCTAGAAAACCCGTATTCCGAACAAGACGAATACGCTGACCTAGAACGTGCACCACTTGCAGAAGAGATCATCCATGAAACATTCTGTGGAACTTAGTCACCCAGCCAAAAAGAAAAACCTCTCAGGCTTTCACCGAGAGGTATCTATATAAAATAGAGGGTCTACGCCCTTTAGTCTGATTTACATGCATTTCTATACCCCGCATGCTCTGACACATCTGGCCACACATCACAGTCACCCTTACCACAGGATGAGGAGCATGTACTGCCCCAGTTGCAACATGAACTTGTAGTTAGAGCTAGCGCCACTGCGCCGCCGCCAATGAATAATTTTATTGTAGCCATAATCTCTTTTCTATCAGAAATTTAGAGAGAGGCAATACATCTCTTTGGCTTTCTAGGTTTACCTCTACTCCGTTAGGGATTTTATTCGTGAAAAAACCACTCGCTTTTCCATGACCGCTCAACGAGACTGCGCCTCATAATATGTTTTTCCAGAATCTAGCACGCAAAAAGGAAATCGGAGCCAACTGCTACCCCCTAGAAACGAGCGACAGTAAAGTTGTGTTAGACTCGGGAATGCACCCGAAGGAAGAAGGCCTCGCTGCGCTTCCGGCTCACCATGAACTCTCACCTCACAGCGTAGACGCTATCGTCCTTAGCCACGCACACCTTGACCACACGGGGACGATCCCTGTGCTGATGCGTGACCAGCAAAACGCCCCACTCTACCTCACTGAAGCTACAGCAGCTTTAGCCAAAGCACTTTTGCATAACTCAGTGAATGTGATGCAAAGTAAACGCTTAGAACTCGGCATCACTGAATATCCTCTTTACGGCCACCGCGAGCTAGACCGCCTCGCCACCCGTTGGGAGCCCAAGAAGTACAAAGAGCCGTGGAAGATCAATCGCGACACCCAACTCACACTCCACGATGCCGGTCATATTTTAGGCTCGGCAGGCGTCATGATCGAGTCTGAGAACAAGCGAGTTTTTTACACTGGCGACATTCAGTTTGACGACCAAACCTTGATCACCGGTGCACGTTTCCCGGAAGAGAACATCGACACTCTCATCGTAGAAACTACTCGTGGAGCTGCACCTAGAAAACCAGATTATGACCGCGACACTGAGGAAAACAATCTCTGTCAGGCAATTCTCGACACACTCGAACGCGGTGGATCAGCCCTCATTCCAGTTTTTGCCATGGGCAAGACGCAGGAAGTCATGACGATGATTCACAAGTTCAAGACAGATGGTCGCATCCCGGCAAAGACACCCGTCTACATGGGCGGACTTAGCACTAAAATGACCTTACTCTTCGACGAACTTTCAGACTCGACCAGCCGCAAGGTACCTGACTTTAAAATTCTTGAAGACATGGACATCAATACTGGCTCGAAGAATCAAAAACGTGCTCCAATCACTTACCGACCAGGTGCCATTTTCTGCCTTTCTAGTGGCATGATGACAGAGAAAACCACCTCGAACATCTTCGCTCAAACCTTCATCAGCAACCAGAAGAACAGCTTGCTCTTTGTCGGCTACGCAGATCCTCTTACACCTGGTGGTGTCATCCGCCAAACCCGTCAGGGTGACACAGTAAAACTCAACAAGGAACACCCAGCGGTTGTCCTTAACTGCCCAGTTGAGATCTTTGATTTCTCCGGACATTCTACCCGCGATGCTATCCTCGATTACATCCTCCGGGTCGCACCTAAGCAGGTCTTCTTGGTACACGGGGATATTGCCGCGATCGAGTGGTTCCAGCAGCAAATCACCCTCAAACTCCCTGAAACAGATTGCATCATTCCGACTCCAGGCAAGAAGTACTCCGTCTAAACTATTTTTTAAACAATGTTTCAGTTCTCCACCGCTCTAGGTAAAAGAACACGCTAAACTCTCGACAGGCTATTAGCTAAAACCTATTTTCCTGTTCACTCCATTCATATCATGAAAAAGCAACTAAGCATCGCCGCAATCGGCCTCGCCTTCACGGCAACATCATTCGCTCAAGAGCCAAAAACTCCTGCAGCTCCAGCTGCAGAAAAAAAAGCTGAGCAACTCTCTCCTGAAGTGGTCAAATCGCGCACTTCCTATGGAATTGGTTATCAAAACGCATTCCAACTCGCTAACGCGGGCTTGATCGTCTCCGACTTTGATAAGAACGCATTTTTGAGCGGCTTCACCGAAGCTCTCTCTGGCGCAGAACTCAAGTTCACCCCTGAGCAACTCGACGCAGCGATGCAAACACTGCAAGCATCACTGATGGCGCGTGACAAGAAGATCGGCGAAGAAAACCTCAAAAAAGGCACTGCCTTCCTCGCTGAGAACGCGAAGAAAGACGGCATCAAGACTACTGAAAGCGGCCTCCAGTACCTCATTCTTGAAAAGGGTGGCGACAAGAAATATGAAGCACCAAAGGACGCTCCAGGTGGAGTAGACCAGCAGTCAGAATTCTTTGTAAACTACCGCGGCACATTGATCGACGGTACTGAGTTCGACAAATCACCAGAAGGCAAGCCTGTACCATTCACTCTCCAGGTTGTTCCAGGTTTCTCAGAAGCTCTAAAAATAATGCCTATCGGCTCCAAGTGGCAGATCTTCATTCCAGCAAAGCTTGGCTACGGCGAACGTCGCTCAGGAGCGAAACTAGGACCAAACTCAACACTCATTTTTGAAGTTGAACTGACAAAGATCGGCAAACGCCCAGCACCACAAGGCATGCCGTTCCAGATGCCTCCTGGAGCAATGCCTCAGGGACAACCTAGACGATAGTCGAACCTCATTTTCTTAAACAATTTCAGAGCCGCTGATCATAAGTCAGCGGCTTTTTTTCTTCTAAAATATGTATTCCGCTTCATATTCCTAACATGAACACCACCTTTTACGGACATTCATGTTTCTCCGTCGAAATCAATGGATACAAGATCCTCTTCGACCCCTTTATTTCGCCCAACCCTAAAGCTGAAAGAATCAATGTTGAGGATATAGAAGCAGATTTCGTCCTCATCTCACACGGTCATGAGGATCATGTTGCCGATGCGGAAGAAATCCTCAAGCGCACGGGTGCCACCCTCGTCTCCAACTACGAAATTGTTTGTTGGTTCGGTGAAAAAGGCCACGAAAAAAGCCACCCACTTAACCATGGAGGCTCAGTTCAACTCCCCTTCGGTAAAGTCAAATTCGTCAACGCAGTGCATTCGTCTGTACTTCCTGATGGAACCTATGGAGGAAACCCTGGAGGCTTTGTTATAGAGTCCGGCGAAGGAAACTTTTACTTCTCTGGAGATACAGCTCTCACCTATGACATGAAATTGCTCGGTGAGTTCCACAAGCTCGACTGGGCTGTCCTCTGCATCGGTGACAACTTCACAATGGGATACGAAGACGCTGCCATTTGTGCTGATTGGATTGGCGTCGATAAGGTATTGGGCACACATTTCGACACCTTCCCCTACATTGAAATTGACCAATCAGCGGCGCGTGAGTACTTCGCAAGTAAAGGTAAGCAACTCTTTCTCCCAGCTATTGGGGAATCTATCTCAATCTAACTCATTTCCATACTATGAAAATCCGTACAGGCATCGGCTACGATGTCCATCAATTCGCCGAAGGTCGCAAGTGCATCCTCGGTGGCGTCGACATTCCACACTCCGTCGGGCTACTGGGCCATTCAGATGCTGACGTACTTTGTCACGCCATTGCCGATGCCGTACTTGGCGCCCTAGGCCTGCCTGACATTGGCTTCTATTTCCCACCTGAAGATGCCAGCATCGAAGGCATCTGCTCGCTCGACATTCTAAAAAAATGCCGCGCTCTCGCTGACGAAAAAGGAGCTGAACTTCAGAACGTCGACTCAGCCATTGTTGCCGAGGCTCCAAAAGTCATGCCACATCTCACAGCTATGAAGAAAAACATTTCAGAAGCTCTCGGTATTGAACCTGCAGACATCGGCATCAAGGCCACGACTAACGAGACCATGGGATTTGTTGGCAGAAAAGAAGGCATCGCCGCCATGGCTACCTGTTGCCTCATCATTCACAATAAATAATCTAATGCAAAGTAGCCGCATCAGCGATCTCCCAGAGGAAGATCGCCCGAGAGAAAAGCTCGCTAAATGGGGGCCTGCGGCACTCAGCAATGCTGAACTCATCGCCATCTTCCTGAGAGTTGGCGTGGTTGGCCAGAGCGCTATCGAGATAGCGCAAGAATTGCTCAATTCCCACGGCAATCTCCGCGCCCTTGGTCGTAGCCCACTCAAAGAAATTGCAAAGCAGCACGGAATTGGCCCAGCCAAAGCTGCGCAGATCGCAGCCGCCTTTGAGCTAGGACTTCGCTCCGCAAAGGAAGAGATCAACAATGCCTCTATTGCAACGCCTGAAGAGATTTACAACCTGATGCGCCCCATTGTGGATCATCAAAACTATGAGAAGCTCTTTCTCTTGTTAGCTGACGCACGCTTAAAGCACATGCGCACCATCGAGCTCTCACATGGTACTATCAATGAAACCCTCTGCCATCCAAGAGACGTACTGCACCACGTCATCCTCCACCAAGCATGGGGATTCATACTTGTTCATAATCATCCCTCTGGTGACCCAAGCCCCAGTCAGGCCGACAAACAAATGACTCAGCAGGTCCATGCTGCAGCAGAACTCCTTCAGGTCCGTTGCATAGACCATCTCATCATTGGCTCACCCTCAGCCCATCGTGACGCCTACTTTTCATTCCGTGAACACGGACTCATCCACTAACATTTCCATGATCCACCCTACTGCTATCATTCACCCGGACGCCACGATTGGCTCAAACGTCAGCATTGGCGCGTTCACTATCATTGATGCCGACGTATGCATCGGCGATAACTGCACCATCGACCCTCATGTTTGGATCAGTGGCCAAACCACACTCGGTAAAAAGAATTTCATTGGCTTTGGCTCACACATTGGAGGCAATCCACAAGATTCAACGTTTGATAAATCCATAAACTCGGGAGTCACTATAGGCGACAACAACACCATCCGTGAGTATGTCACTATCCACCGAAGCACCAGTGAAGGCGGGCTTACCACAGTTGGAAATGACAATATGTTTATGATCAACAGTCACCTCGCTCACGATGTGCAGGTTGGTGATTTCAACAACTTAGCCAACAACGTTCTCATCGCAGGTCACGTTCAACTGGGGAGCTATTGCTTTCTAGGTGGCGGCGCAGGCTTCCACCAGTTCCTGAAAATTGGTGACTATGCCCTTTGCCAAGGAAATGGCTCAATATCAAAAGATATTCCACCCTATTGCCTGGCTCATGGCCACAATAACTTAGCTGGCCTCAATATCATCGGTCTTCGCCGAGCCGGACTCAATGCTGAGCAGCGTAAAGAAATCAAAAGCGCCTATAATCTATTATTCAAAAGCGACATGAGCATGACTGACGCCCTCAAGGAGGCTGATCAGCGCACATGGTCAGAGCGCACACTACTCCTCATCAATGCAGCGAAAAGCCCATCTCGCAAAGGCATCATGATGACCTAAATTCAATACCTCTTACTCACAATAAACTGCAACGGATACTCTCCTTTGCAGTTTTTTATTGGGCAAAAAAATACGGGCAAGACCGAAGCCTTGCCCGCAAAAATTAGTGTTTAATAATTAACTTGGATTAGAAGCTAACTGTAAGAGCTACACCACCGTGGAAACGGTTTTGCTCAACACCAGTCCATGAAGGACCGTGCTCTTCAAGAGCGTCGAGCTCCCAAGTGTAAGCGAGGTATGGTGTGAGAGTTGCGTTCTCAGAGAAAGCCCAATCGTAACTAAGTTTAGTTGTGTTGTGGTTAAGCTGACCTTTTTCAACAAGGTAACCGAGATCGTTGCTGAGTGTTAGACCTTCAAGGAAGAGGTCTGACTTAGCAAGTGAAAGCTCTGAGTAGCCATTGTTGTCACCTTCGTCAGATGAAAGCTCACCTGAAGCATCGATGAAGTATGTGAGGCTTGAGCTAATTCCGTAGCAAAGATCTTTGCTGAAACCAACGTAAACTTCAGCAAGCTCTTCATTACCGAAAAGTGTGTCAGTATTGTAGTAGATGTAACCAGTGTTGAAACGTGCGAAACCGAAGTCTTTGCTCACACCGAATGTAAGGTCAAGCTCGTCAACGTTTGTGTCGAAACCTGTAACTTCCTCTTCGAAAGAACCGTACCAAGCACCTGCTGTGAAGTCGAGACCCCAAGCTGACTTAGAAAGATTAACTGCGGAGTCAACCATATTAGAACCGAGACGTGCGCCACGGAAGATGTAGTCGGAGTGGTAACCAACTGCTACGTCACCTTCAAAACAAGGTGCTGCTTCAATAGGAGCAACTACTTCGCCTGCAAAAGCAGAACCAGAAACAAGTGCACCACCGAGTAGGGATAATGTAATTTTGTTATTCATAACGCCTTTTTGTTAGCACACTTGACCGAGACGTAAAACAAAAAAATAACATTTCTTTATATTTATTTATTTTTTAACAACCTAACACCCTCAAGGAAAAGAACCTATCTCATTAAGATAGCATGATTATTTCGATCGTTTAACTCACCCATTTAACTGTCTGATCCATAGGCCTCTTCACCATGATCATTGAGATCTAAACCACCATGTTCGACATCTGTATCGACACGAAGACCCTTACATGAAAATTTAGCCGCTAGTATTGCAGCACTAGCAGCTAGAGCGCTCCACACTGCGGTAACTAGGACACTTTTAGCCTGGATCCAGAATTGAAGTCCACCGCCAGTAGCATCGGCGTAACCATCCCGAATAAACACCCCAGTGAGCAGGGCTCCAACAATACCACCGATTCCATGGACACCGAAGACATCAAGGCTATCGTCATAGTTGAATGCGTGCTTGAGTTTGGTTACTGCTAGATAACAGACGACTGAGGAAATAGAGCCAATAAAGAAAGCTCCCATCACATCAGTAGACCCTGCAGCTGGAGTTATCGCCACGAGTCCAGCCACAGCCCCAGTAGCAGCACCGACTGCGGTAGGCTTCTTAGAGATGAACCACTCCAAGCCCATCCAAACGACAAGCGCAGTTGCGGCTGCAATCTGCGTAGTAAGCATCGCCATGCCAGCTGAGCCATTAGCTCCGCCAGCGGATCCAGCATTAAAACCAAACCAACCGACCCAAAGTAGAGCCGCGCCAATCAATACGAAGGGAACATTGTGAGGAACCATTGTTGGCCCAGGAAACCCCTTACGCTTACCAATAAAGAGACATGCGACAAGACCAGCGATGCCAGCATTGATGTGCACAACATTTCCACCAGCAAAGTCGAGCGCGTGCTCATGCGCCCCCATCAGCCAATTTCCATGCTCACCTCCATTAAAGAGTCCGCCACCCCAAACCATGTGCCACATCGGCAAGTAGGAAAGTACTGTCCATAGGATTGTAAAGACGAGCACAGCACTAAATTTCATACGCTCAGCAAAAGCTCCCACTATAATAGCAGGACTAATAATAATGAAAGTCATCTGGAACGTGACCCACACACTCTCAGGGATAGTTCCACTCATGGCTTCCTCTGTGACGTGACTCAAAAATAGGAAATCCTTATTCCAACCGTAATACAAGCTCTCTCCGCCTCCAGCAGCGATCGCGTAACCAAAAGCAACCCAAAGAAGAGACATCACTCCCGCCATCGCGAAACATTGCACAAAGATACTCAACACGTTCTTAGAACGGACGAGACCTCCATAAAACAGAGCCAAACCAGGCAAACACATCAAAAGAACGAGTAAGGTAGAAGTAAGCATCCACGCAGTATCACCAGTGTTTATACTCGCTTCACCAGCCTCTTGCCCATAGCTCAGCAATGAGCTCCCCAGTACCGCAGCCGTTGTCAGCGCTGCCGTTTTCAATGTGGTTTGTGTTTCCATGGACTGGGACTTAACAAATCAATGAATTAAATTCATTAAAAAAAAATATTACCCCGCAATCAAAGTTGGCACGCCAGATGCTTCTCAAACAATCAGACAACAACACTAGTCTAATATACTATGAGAAAACTACTACTCAGCACAGCAATTGGTTCACTAGCCCTGATGGGCACGGCTTATGCAGGCGACGATTCTGCAGCGGCCATCGCGGATGTGAAATTCATCATCGATAACCTCTGGATCCTTATTTCAGCAGCACTCGTATTCATCATGCACCTCGGTTTCGCCTCAGTCGAAGCGGGAATGTGTCAGCGGAAGAATACAGTGAACATCATGTTCAAAAACGTCTTCATCGTCTGTATCGGCGCAGTCGGCTACATGCTATGGGGCTTCAATGCGATGTACCCAGGCTGGGAAGAAGCCGCAGGAAACGTCTTTGCAATGGGATCTCCAATTGAAGGAGGCTTTGAAGGAGCAGCAGCCACAGCCAACCTTACCAAAGAATATGCAGACTACACTTACTGGTCTGACTTCATCTTCCAGGCTATGTTCGCAGCCACAGCAGCAACCATCGTTTCTGGAGCCGTTGCTGAGCGCGTCAAGCTCACCTCATTCATGATCTTCGCAGCAATTCTCGTTACATTCATCTACCCTATCACAGGCTCATGGGAGTGGGGCGGCGGATGGTTGAACGGATTCGGCGGTGAAAATGCTGCCGAAACTGGTCAATTCATCGACTTCGCTGGTTCATCCCTAGTTCACGCATTCGGCGGCTTTGCAGCTCTTGCTTGCGTAATCGTACTCGGCCCACGTGTTGGCAAATACACCAAGAATGGCATCAAGCCAATTCTTCCATCTAACCTTCCCCTTGCGAACATCGGAGTATTCCTCCTCTTCCTCGGTTGGTTCGGTTTCAATGGCGGTTCAGTACTCTCTGCTGATGCGGCAGGCGTTTCACACGTCTTCGTCACTACAGCAATGGCTGGTTTCGCTGGTGGCCTCGCTGCTATCGCAATGTCTTGGATCCTCACCAAAAAGCCTGACCTTTCAATGGCCCTCAACGGCATGCTTGCAGGCCTCGTGTCCATCACAGCCGGAGCTGGCAGCATCCCACCATTTTACGCTCTAGCAGCTGGGGCAATTGGTGGAGTCCTCGTAGTCCTTGCAGTTGGTTTCTTCGACAAAATCAAGATCGACGATCCAGTAGGAGCTATTTCAGTTCACGGTGTTTGTGGTATCTGGGGAACCCTCGCTGTAGCGATCTTCGGAAGCGAAGCCCTCGCTGGTGAGAAAATCAGTTTCTCAGCTCAGCTCATCGGCACTCTTTCCATCTCAGCTTTCGCATTCATCACCTCCTTCATCGTATTCTACATCATCAAGCTTGTAATGGGTGTGCGTGTTGACGAGCAGGAAGAGCACGAAGGTCTCGATGTAGCGGAGCACGGTGTGCCAGCATACAACAACTCTGCTAACTAATTCTTAAAACTCTATTGAGTTAACACTAGGGAGAGGCGAAAGCCTCTCCCTTTTTCTTTGCCATTCTAGCTGTGTCTAGCCGCTGCAATACCAAAGGAATGACTTGTCTATTGCTCTCTAGCATGGCAATTGATTGTGACAATCACTTCTGTTTATGCGTTTTCTCTTGATCGACAACTCCAACACCCGAACCAAGTTCACCATCGGTAACTCCGAAGGATTGAACAATTGGTTAGCTAGAGTGCCGACAAAAGAGATTAGCCCCACGGTCTTAGACAAAACCCTAGCCGATCAGTCTTTCGACGCAGTGATGCTTTGTTCTGTTGTCCCAGAAAAAGCAGCCATCATGGCTGAGTATTTTAGAGCATTCCCCTTTCATCAACTCAGTTATAAAACAGACATGGGTATTCACATTGACTACCCAAAGCCCGAGCAAATGGGAGCTGATCGCCTAGCCAACGCCGCTGGCGTCCACGCGCTCTATGGAAGCCCCGCAATCGTTATAGATCTCGGCACAGCAGTCACCTTTGACGCCATAGGCGCGAATGCCACTCACCTAGGAGGTGTGATAGCACCTGGTCTAGCCTCGATGACGGACAACTTAGCGAAGCGCACCGCTCTACTGCCAAAAATCGAACTCACCGAGCCAGCCAACGCGATTGGAAAATCCACCACTGAAGCCATGCTGGTTGGCGCTATTTTCGGCTACCGCGGGCTAATCAAAGAGATCATCAAAAAAATCAGCGCCGAAATGACGGGAAAGCCCATCATCGTTGCAACTGGTGGTGATGCTGAACTCATAGCACAAGGCCTCCCAGAGATCGACCACGTCTGCCCCACTCTCACCCTTGAAGGCATCCGCATAGCGGCCTCATTACAATTTTAACTTACCACACTCAAGCTGCATGGAATTTACAGACAAAGCAATTGGCATCGACTTCGGAGGCTCCTCCATCAAATTTGGGGTCGTTCACGGCAAACAACTGGTGACTGAAGCTCCCGTTATTATTCCAAAAGACTACCCAAAGCCCGCCGACTTAATCCAAGCCATCGCTGACACAGTGAATCAACTAAATGAAGAGCATGGTGACATCAAAGCGGTTGGTTGCGGAGTCCCTGGCTTTGTCGATTTTAGGACTGGACGGGTCCATAACCTCACAAATGTTCCCGGCTGGGTAAACATCCCATTACGCGAACTACTCACGGAAAAAACTAATCTTCCATGCTTTGTTGACAATGACGCCAACGCAATGGGTATGGCCGAGTGGAAACTTGGCGCTGGTATAGGCTACGAAGACCTTGTTTGCCTCACTCTAGGCACAGGTGTTGGTGGTGCTATCTTCGTCAACAATCAGATTGTTCGTGGTTCACATTTTGGCGCGGGTGAACTAGGTCAAACATCCATCCACTACAAAGGACGTGTCGGAGCTTATAATAACCCAGGAGCACTGGAAGATTATATTGGAAACAATGAATTTGCCATAGATGCTCAGCGCGCCTACTTCGAAGCGGGTATCGAAATTTCAATCGAAGATTGTGCCCCCGCGACTCTTGACGAGGCTGCCACTGCCGGCTGTTCTATTGCCTTGGCCTGCTGGGATGACTTCGCCAGAAAACTAGCCTGTGCTCTCGCCAACTGTTGCTGGCTGCTTAACCCCGAGGCATTCGTCATTGGTGGCGGAATTAGTAAGGCTGGAAAAAACTTGTTTGAGCCACTTCGCAGACACCTCGAAGCCCAACTCAGCTCCCCATTTTGTGACCATCTGAAAATAGTCCCGGCTAAATTCTCTAATGACGCAGGGATCATCGGCTGCGCAGTCTTGGCCCTCCATCAAGCTGACCTCTAATACAATGTCCGATGAATCTCTAGAAGTTCGAACCTGCAAAAAAGCGGGCTACGTTCTCAGCCTTGAAGGGAAACAGCTCAAGGTCCCAGAGGGTTGGGATCTTCTCCCCCCTGGCGATGCAGCACTCTCACGCCGGATTAAAAAAGACGGCCCCAGCTGGACCGTCAAGGAACCCAAAGGCAGCAAACTGTTCTCCCGTGGAATCTGGGCACCGGCACACCGCATCAACGCACTGCGTGAAATACTCGTTACTGAACGCGAAGATCCATCCTACCAGAAGAAGTTAGATGCTGGTAGAGCCCGTCGAGGTAAAGAACAAGAACGCTACGTGTTAGAGTTCACCTCCGCCGTCCAACAATTCTTAAACTTCGCCTTTCAATACGACGAACTAGAGGACCAGATGGCAAAACTTGTCGCCGAACACGCCGTCCCAGTTGGCAGCGGCACGGTAGCCCGCACTCAGCGAATCCCGATCGAGCAACGCGCTGAATCAGCCGTGATCGCCTGGATGCGCCACCAAACGACAGCCTACGACGACATGTCCATTCCTCGCGAAAAAGGCAAACGCCGCGAAGTGCGCCGCATGCTAGCCCAGCGCTCGCGGAACATTCTAGAGAAATACCGTAAAGGAACCGAGATCGACCTCAGCTCCTGCCCGCTCTCTAAAGCGCTCAACAACAAATAAGAAACTCGTTTCTTACTCTTCGATGATCAGAGCTCTAGAGCCTCCGGTGTTAGCTGGAGGCGTGGTTGCTCCATCATTGCTAGGTCTCTCAATAATTCCTTCGGGAAGCGGGCGCAGGTCTGGCACGTCGACTTCTTCCTCTACTGGCACAGCGCGTGGAGCAGATTCCGGAACAACGACATCTTCATCTTCTACAAGAACAGCCCTAGGAGCAGGAGGAGCATCTGGAAGCGCAGTGGCCTCGTCAATAATCGTAGCTCGGCCTGGCACACCTAAGTCATCAGGCACGACCTGAGCTTCATCTTCGGGAACAACCATAGCTCTCACTGGAGGATTCACGCGAAACATGACATCCTCTTTAATTGGCTCGAAGAAACTTGCCACCATTGGAGCCGCTTTACTACCACCACCAACCTTCTCACCTGGCCGTCCTTCGTAAACCATTGCAAAGGCATACTTGGGGTTATCCAAGGGGAAAAAACCTGTAAACCAACCGAGATATTGTTTTTTATCTTCAGGTCCCCACTGCGCAGTACCTGTCTTGCCACAGACGATAGTGTAACTCAGAGCTGCGCGTTTACCTGTACCAGCGGGGTCATTGACAACCCTCATCAGTCCTTCTTGCACCAGCGACACATCGCTAGCATTCATGTTCATCAACTGTCTCGGTTCAGCACGGTTATACGAAATGATCCGACCGTTTGCATCTTGCACCTGGCGCACGAGTTGGAGTTTAGGCAGTCTCCCTCCATTGGCTATTGCGGCCATCCCTTGAGCCACCTGCAGCGGAGTCGCCAGAAGTACCCCCTGGCCAATGGACATATTCGCAGTGTCTCCATCGGTCATTCGCCGTTTGTGATGCTTTCGCATGTATGCATCACTCGGTAACAAGCCCTTTTTCTCACCAACCAAGGGCAGTCCTGTTTTGCGACCATAGCCTAATTGTTCAGCAGTCCTCACAATGTTTTTATGCCGCGTTGCGATACCAACTTGAATAAAAAATGGGTTATTAGAACGATACAGCCCTTTGACTATATTCATCAGTCCCTCAGGTTTTTTCGACCAGTTCCACATCTGGTGCTTTCCCAACTGAATAAACGCAGGCGTATTTATCTGGGTGTACCGATCTAACACACCATTTTGTAACGCCGAGAGCGCCACCACTGCCTTAAATGTAGAAGCTGGCGGGTACTCCGCTTGATAGGATCGAGCAAACAGCGGTGCGTCAGGATTTTCACGTAGAGCATTGTAGTCTTTGGAAGTAATAAATGGAACAAAGGTATTGAGGTCATAGGACGGCCTAGATGCCATTGCCACAAGCTCACCTGTGCGCACATCAATAATAACCAACGCCCCTTTGTGTGCATGCTTTGCCAACACTTCTTCAGCTCTCTTCTGCCATTCGAGATCCAGCGTAGTCACAACGGTTCCTCCCTGCTGAGGCGCCCGCTTATCTTCACGTAACACTTCCGCTCCTGAGGAGTCGAACTGTAATTTCCTCAGCCCAGGAATGCCAGTAAGCTGCTCATCATAGAGCTTCTCAAAGCCTGCACGGCCTTCGGTGAATTCAAAAATAGGGTCTCCATAATTGATAGGTCCCTTCTCTAACTTCCCCTTAGAACCAACGTATCCGATCAAGTGCGCCGCTAGATCTCCCTGTGGGTAATACCGTTGATAAATAGGATGGAGCACGAGACCGTCAATCAACTGTGGTTCCAATAGTGCCTTTCGCTCGGCTTCCACCACATGGGTGAACGGCATCGCTAGCCATCTACGCTGTCGATAATGCTGCCACAGATCATCATCTTTGACTGTCCAGTTGATACCAAAGATCTCATTAGCCTTTGCAATCCGCTCACGCCCCCATGCCACAACAAAATCTCGGTCGGCATTCTCGAACTGCTGGAACTGCAATGCTGGATACCAAACGACCTTGTTCTGAGCTAGTGGATTACCATACCGATCTAGAATCTGACCGCGCAGGCCAGGGATCGACAAAGTCATCGTCCTTGCATCCGGACGCGTTTGGATCGCGGCTAGATCTGCTGAGCGTTTAACTGGAGCATCCAGCTCAGGTGCAGGCTCCACCTCATTAATCACCAACTGACTTTGCGCCTGTAAGATGGCTGTAGACAAAAAAAGAGAAGTCAGCACCCCCCATCGAAATAATGACGGAAATGCGCTTTGAGCTCTCTTTATCTGTTTCACTTTGAATATTCTACAATATTCTAGAGTGATGAGACAACAGGGAAAAATGACAATTCCATTCTCATTTCATCACTCACAGAAAAAAAACTCTTATAAAGTGATCCCAAGAAGCTCAGGAGTGGCTTCACGTGGACGAGCTGTGAGGATATCTGGTCCATGTTTTCCAACACACACAGTATGCTCGAAATGAGCCGAATATTTCTTGTCTCCTGTGATTACCGTCCAGCCATCACTGAGTACTTTCACGCGCGGAGTCCCCGCATTGATCATTGGCTCGATAGCGAGCACCATGCCTTCTCTGAGGCGCGGGCTACGTCCCAGAGGACGGTAGTTCGGTACCTGCGGCTCTTCGTGAAGTTCTTTCCCAACACCGTGACCAACGAATTCCTTTACCACTCCCATCTTGAAAGGTTTCACATACTCAGCAACTGCGCCACAGAGATCAGCGAGGTATTCGCCATCCTTGGCAAAGGCCAGCGCCTCGTAGAGTGATTGCTCCGTCACGGCGAGCAAACGCTTCACTTCCTCATCGACATTGCCGACAGGGACAGTTGTTGCATTATCGCCGATCCAGCCATTTTTAACCACACCGACATCAATACTAATAATATCACCCTCTTTGATCACACGATCAGAGCCGATTCCATGCACCACTTCTTCGTTAGGTGAGATACAGATATTACCTGGAAACCCTCGGTAACCGAGAAAAGCAGAAATACAATTGTGCTCTTTGATCAACTCGGCGGCATAGAGATCGACTTCACTCGTCGTCTTACCAGCTTCGATAAACTTCGCTGTAGCCTGCAGAATTTCACTCGCCGTCTCAGTAGCAACACGCATTTCTTTGATGTCTTGAGGTGACTTGATAGGTATCCTGTTCTTATTTGTTTTGCGCTTGGCCATGGAAATAGTTTGGTTGAAAGTTTAGTCAGAATTTTGAGAACTCTGTAGGGGGGGATTTTACGATGTGAGATGGCTATTGATTACGGTGAACACGTCCTCTGGACTCGCACTGCCATTAACTGATAGCAATTTACCTTTCGCAGCATAGTAGTCAAATAGTGGTTGCGTGAGTTCGCTATAGTTCGCGTAACGTCTGCGGAAATTCTCCAAATCATCGTCGGCTCGTGACACTAATTCGCCATTGCAGTCATTACAGTTTTTCTCATCGGGAGAACTTACTGAGACCGTAGCCCCACAGTCAGTGCACTCACGGCGGCTGATAATGCGTTGCTCAAGTTCATACTGTGGAACATCCAGAGCAATTGCGAGTGTTGGAGCCTGAAAGGAAGCATCCGATTCCAGCGCTTCAGCTTGAGCCAATGTGCGAGGATAGCCATCTAGCAACCATCCCGACTCAGAGCGCTTCGCCATCCAAGCTTTGACCAATTCCATGATCACAGCATCTGGAACGTAAGCTCCACGATTCAAATAATCTTCCACCTCAAGCCCAAGTTTGGAACCTGACTCGACCTCCTCCCGCAACAACTTCCCTGTTCCCAACGTCGGGACATCCAGAAGACTTTGGATACGGCGGCACTGAGTGCCTTTTCCACTCGCTGGTGGCCCTATGAGAACGATGCGGTGCATGAGAAGAGATTGGGCGGTTGTTAGAAAATGAACTCAACAAGCCAGTCGCTTGCCCTAGTGAGTAGAAATGGCCGCAGGGTTTTGAATCCTAGCGGCCATTGAAATTTTGCATAAAGCAGACTCGTTGATTACTTCATTGAAAGAGCAACGATCCCGAGAATGAAGAGCACTGCTACGACTACCATAAGGTAGAGCATGTTGTTGCTGGTCCTTGCTGCGAGTTGCTTGTTACGGCGATCAACAGCTCCTTTGAGCTTACCTTGACGGAGGAAACCGTCGTAGTTGCGCTGGAGTAGTTGAGTCTCAACTTGGCGCATGATATCGAGGATCACACCCACCATGATGAGTAGAGAAGTACCACCGAAGAAGCCGGTGATCATCTGATTCAATGGCTCTTCAGAGAAAAGCTTGGGCATCTGCGACACTGCGAACGGCATAGCAAAGATGATAGTGAGGAAGATTGCACCAGCAAAGGTGAGACGAGTCATCGTAAAGTCGAGGAACTTCGCTGTTGGCTCACCTGGGCGAATTCCCGGAATGTAACCACCACTGCGCTTGAGGTTTTCTGAAATCTCAGATGGCTGGAACATTGTTGCCACCCAGAAGTAAGAGAAGAAGAAGATCATGATGCCAGCGATCACATAATACCAAACGCTGTCGTACGAGAGTACATTATTCAGAGTCAAAGCCCAACTAGAAGAAGGGAACATCTGATTTGCAATCATTGTCGGGATTCCAAGAATCGCTGTCGCGAAGATGATTGGCATCACGTTTGCGTAGTTCAACTTGAGCGGCAGATACTGAGTCTGACCACCGTATTGCTTACGTCCAACCACACGCTTGGCGTATTGGATAGCGATTCGGCGCTGAGCCTGAGTGATCGCAATAGTTGCAGCCACTACGAAGATGAGGAAGGCAAAGAGGAACACAACAAAAGCTGCTCCTGCTGGAGTACCACCACTGATGAGTGATTTCCAAAGAAGAGCCAACGCTGTCGGGAGAGATGAGATGATGTTGATCGTGATAATGATCGAAGTACCGTTACCAATACCCTTCTCAGTCATTTGATCACCTATCCACATAAGCAGGAGTGTTCCAGTCACTACAGTGAGAGTGAAAATAGCAATGAAAGTGAAACCTGGGTTAGGAACCAAATTTCCTACCTGGCTAATTCCACTAAAGAATGGAAGCGACTCAGGATTCGAAGAGATCTGACGTCCAAGGAAACCACCTTGTACTATCGCGATGATGATCGTAATGAATCGTGTGTATTGGTTGATCTTCTGACGACCGCCATCTTCACGCGAAAGCTTTGAAAGCTTTGGCATAACGGCTGTCATGAGCTGCATCAGGATCGACGCTGAGATGTATGGCATAATACCCAGCGCAAAGAGGCCGAGTTTCTGCAGACCACCACCCGAGAAGATAGTTGCCATTGTACCGAGCATGCCGGTGTCGTTACCGCCTTTTTCAGCGATATTTTTCATGTGTTGGTCGATCACGCCAGCGTCAACGCCGGGGAGTGTGATGTGTACACCAAGACGGACTATAACGATCATTACGAGTACGTAAATGATGCGTTCTCGTAGCTCTGCTACCTTCCAAGTATTCGCAAATGCGGAAATCATAATTTAGTTAGATTGAGGGGCGGCTTGTATAAAGAAGTGAGGAAGCGCGCAAGCGCTTCCTCACATAAAGTTCAAAATAGATGCAAAACACCTAGATTATCGAGGCAAATTAAGCAGCAGTACCGCCAGCTTTCTCGATTTTCTCCTTTGCGGAGGCACTAAGAGCGTCAACAGAAACTGTAAGCTTCTTGCTGAGGTTGCCGTTAGAGAGCACTTTGATCTGATCGAAAGCACCTTTTACAAGGCCCTTTGCGCGAAGTGACTCTTCGTTTACAGTGTCACCCTCTTCGAAGAACTTCTGGAGGTGAGCAGTGTTCACGACAA
Source organism: uncultured Thermodesulfobacteriota bacterium (assembly GCA_964195395.1). Classification (GTDB taxonomy): domain Bacteria; phylum Verrucomicrobiota; class Verrucomicrobiia; order Verrucomicrobiales; family Akkermansiaceae; genus Rubritalea. The sequence continues at coordinate 5,255 of CAXMPP010000003.1, read as the reverse complement.
CAACTTTGTCCGCGAAACGAACGTTGTTGAAACCGCGCTTAGGAAGACGACGGTGAATAGGCATTTGACCACCTTCGAAACCAACGCGAACGCCGGAACCTGAGCGGGCCTTTTGACCCTTGTGACCCTTACCTGATGTTTTACCTTGGCCAGAGCTTTCACCCTTACCAAGACGCTTGATCTTGTGCTTAGAGCCAGGATTAGTTGTGAGTGTGTGAAGATTCATTATCTTAAATTTCTAGAGTTAGAAAGTAGCCGTCCGTTGAAGAACGGCTACCTCAGTTTAAATTAGAGTGACTTTGGCTTGAGCTTACCACGTGATGCAAGAACCTCATCGCGAGTGCGAAGTTGAGCTAGTGCAGCAACAGTAGCTTTCACTACGTTTGCGTGGTTGTTTGAGCCGAGTGACTTTCCTAGGACGTTTTGGATGCCGACTGCTTCACAGACTGCACGCACACCGCCACCAGCGATAACACCAGTACCTGGGCAAGCTGGCTTAAGGAGAACCTTACCACCACCGAACTCAGCGTAAACTTCGTGCGGGATAGTGCCATCAACGATAGCGTAACGCTTGACGCGGCGCTTAGCGTCTTCTGCTGCTTTCTTGATACAGTCGATCACTTCGTTAGCTTTACCGTAACCTACGCCAACACGACCTTCGTGTGTGCCGGATACCATAAGAGCGGAGAAGGAGAAACGACGTCCACCTTTGACAACTTTAGCGCATCGGTTGATGAATACAACCTTCTCGATAAGTTCAACACCATCTTCAGTCGTTGGCTTTGGAGGAGCTTGACGCTGCCCACGACCACGACCACCACGACCACCACGACCGCGACCACCAGGGCCACCTTGACCGCGACCACCAGGGCCACCTTGACCGCGACCACCTGGGCCACCAGGACCACGACCACCACGATCCTGTGAAGGAGCGCCAGTAGTTGCTGGAGTTGCTGGAGTTGCTGCTGCTGGAGTAGCTGCTGCGTTTTCTTTATTTTCAGACATGCTTTAGTGGGTGATTAGAATTTGAGACCAGCTTCGCGTGCTGCTTCAGCAAGCGCTTTGACTTTTCCGTGGAAGAGATGACCACCGCGGTCGAAAACGACAGCTTCGATGTTCTTCTCCTTAGCGCGCTCAGCGATGAGTGCACCAACCTTAGCTGCAGTAGCTACGTTAGAAGCTGCACCTTCGATTGACTTATCAAGGGAGGATGCTGCTGTGAGTGTGTTGCCTGCTTCGTCGTCGACTACCTGCACATAAAGGTGCTGGTTAGAATAGTTAACTGCGAGACGTGGACGCTCAGCTGTTCCTGCTACCTTTTTACGGATACGGGAGTGAATGCGCTGGCGGACTGATTTACGATTGAGTTTGCTCATTGTATGAATTCAGTTTGAGATTAATATTTGTTGGCTCGAATTACTTACCAACAGACTTACCAGCCTTACGACGAACGTATTCACCAACGTAGCGAATACCCTTACCTTTGTACGGCTCAGGCTTGTAGTACGCGCGAACTTCTGCCGCGAACTGACCTACTGCCTGCTTATCAATGCCTTCAACCTTCAGTTTGGTAGTGCCGTCAACAGTGACTTTGATACCTTCTGGGATTGGGTGGAGGATTGGGTGAGATTTACCGAGGCTAAGGTCGAGGGCTTTGCCCGCTAGCTTTGCACGGAAACCAACACCGATGATTTCAAGATCTTTAGAGTAACCTGTGGATACACCGATGATCATGTTGTTTACAAGACTGCGCGCAGTGCCGTGGAGTGCACGAACTTGGCGACTTTCGTCAGCGCGAGTGATTGTTACTTCGTTTCCTTCTGCAGAGAAGCCGATGCCTCTTGGAAGTTGGAAGTCGAGCTTACCTTTAGGGCCTTCTACAACAACGAGACCATTTGTCTCAGTTACTGTAACCTTATCGATAAGCGTGATTGATTTGAGTCCTACTCTTGACATAATGTTATATTGTAAAAGTTAGGGACTACCAAATGTTAGCGAGATGCTCGCCACCTATGTTTTGCTTCTTTGCAGCTGCACCAGACAACAACCCTTTGGATGTTGAGAGGATGGAGATGCCTAGACCATTAAGAACACGTGGAACTTCACCTGCACCGACATACTGACGGAGACCTGGCTTAGATACGCGCTTAAGGTTTGTGAGAACTGCTTTACCAGCCTCGGAGTACTTTACTGTCACTGTGATGATTTTTTCAATACCTTCACCAGAGACTTCAGCCTTCCAGATGTAGCCTTCTTCAGCGAGGATGCGAGCGATATCTTGCTTCATCTTGCTGTAAGGCGCTTTGAATGTTTCGTTACCTGCTGCTGAAGCATTCTTCAGACGAGTAAGAAAATCGGAAATTGGGTCACTAAGAACTGCCATAATATTATTCCTTTATTTTAAATTGTTTGGTTATGCGAATTAAGCAGTTGCTGCTTCCTTCTTGTTCTCGCGGAATGGCATACCGAGTGCACGAAGTAGTGCGCGGCCTGCGTCATCAGTGGTTGCTGAAGTTACGAATATAAGATCAAAACCGATTTGGCGTTTGATCTTATCGAGTTCAACTTCAGGGAAAATGGATTGATCTGCGACACCTACTGCGTAGTTACCTTGACCGTCGAAACTCTTTGGCGAAATACCGCGGAAGTCACGAATGTTAGGAGCAGTGATGTGGATGAAGCGATCGAGGAATTCCCACATGTTAGCACCACGAAGGGTAACACGTGCGCCTACTGCTTCACCTTCACGAACCTTGAAGTTCGCTACAGATTTTTTAGCGTAAGATACACTAGGCTTTTGGCCTGTGATTTTTGAGATCTCCTCAACGGAGTCTTCAACAGCCTGTTTGCGATCAGTTGCGCGGCCACAGTGAGTGGTCACGACAATCTTCTCCAAACGAGGCACCTGGTGAGGGTTAGTGCAACCGAGCTCTTCTGTGAGCGCAGCCACTACCTTCTCCTGATAGTATGTTTGCATTGATGGTTTCATAATTTGCGGGTCAGCTGGTTGTTTTTAATAGCTTAGCTTAAGCGCTACAGACCGACCGGATATTTGCACTGCAAACACCGAGTCGGGCGGGGGCTTTAACGCATAACTTCCGAATCAGCAAGCGGAAAGCGACATTTACTCTATTTTTTATCACCAGCCAGAAAAAGGATGGCCTACCGCTTCAGAAAAGCAGTAGGCCATCACTCGACTTACACACACGGTCGGCACTCACCGACGCCCTAGGTTGTAGCAGCCACCCCACAAAAACCATAATTGATTATATCGAAGACTTCATCGACTCAATCGATAGTCCAATCAAAATGAACGGGGTCACCTAAGCTACATCTCATTAAGTCGACACAAAAAAGCGGCCAGCAGGAATAATCCCACTGGCCGCTTTGAAATTGAATTTCGCAGAAATTACTTAGCGTTACGCTCAGCAGCCTCCTTGATCACCTTCTCAGAAATGTTACGTGGACACGGAGCGTAATGAGAGAACTCCATAGAGAACTGACCACGACCAGATGTCATTGTACGAAGATCACCGATGTAACCAAACATTTCAGAAAGGGAAGCCTCAGCCTTAACGCGAACACCTGTAGGTGTTGTGTCTTGAGACTGGATCATCCCACGGCGACGGTTAAGGTCTCCGATCACATCACCGACGTTCAACTCAGGTGTGAACACGTCGAGCTTCATGATTGGCTCAAGAATCTGAGGACCAGCCTTAGGGATAGATGTCCGGTACGCCGCCTTAGCTGCGATTTCGAACGCTACTGCAGAGGAGTCAACTGCGTGACAACCACCATCTGTAAGAGTCACCTTAACATCTTCCATTGGGTAGCCAGCGAGAACACCAGCAACCATTGAAGTGCGGAAACCCTTCTCAACAGCTGGGAAGAATTCCTTAGGAACATTACCACCAACAACCTTGGACTCGAAGAGGAAACCTGTTCCCACTTCACCGGGCTCGATTGTGTAATCGATCTTACCGTACTGACCTGAGCCACCGGACTGCTTCTTGTGTGTGTAGCTGTCCTTGATTGTCTTGGTAATGGACTCACGGTATGCAACCTGTGGAGCACCCACTGTTACTTCAACGCCGTGTGTGCGCTTAAGAATGTCTACCTTAATGTCGAGGTGAAGCTCACCCATTCCTCTAAGGATTGTTTCACCAGTTTCCTCGTCAGTCTCAACGAGGAAAGTTGGATCTTCTTTAACCATCTTACCGATAGCAACACCCATTTTCTCAGCGTTAACCTTATCAATAGGGTTAACTGCGATTGAGATAACTGGCTCAGGGAACACCATTGGCTCGAGAGTCGCTGGATGCTCTTTACTACAGAGCGTGTGACCAGTCTGTACGTTCTTGAGTCCTACGAGAGCGATGATGTCACCAGCTTGTGCTGAGTCGAGTTCGATACGCTCATCTGCGTGCATCTCTACAAGACGACCAATACGCTCAGTCTTGCCTGTGAAAGTGTTAAGGATTGTATCACCCTTTTTGATCACACCTGAATAGATACGTGTGAATGTGAGAGCTCCGTACTTATCATCCATAATTTTGAATGCCAATGCACGAAGTGGTGCGTCCGGAGTCACGATAGCGAATTCACCAGTCTCTTCACCTTCTTCGTTAACTTCTGGTTGTGGTGGAACTTCAGTAGGGGAAGGAAGGTAGTCAACAACACCGTTGAGTACGTTCTGGATTCCCTTATTCTTGAATGCTGATCCACAGAAAGTAGGGAAGAAATCGAGAGCGATTGTTCCCTTACGGATGCACTTCTGAAGATCTTCGAAGCTTGGCTCCTCACCTTCGAGGTACGCTTCCATGAGGTCGTCGTCCTGCTCAACAGCAGTTTCGATGAGCTCTGCACGGTACTCTTCAACTTGCTCAACCATGTCAGCCGGCACGTCTTGAATCTTGTAATTTTCAGGAAGACCTGAATCATCCCAAACCCATGCTTTGCGTGTGATGAGATCAACGACGCCTTTAAGCTCTGTCTCACAACCGATAGGAAGAACCATTATGAGGGGCTTAGCCGCAAGAATAGTTTTGAGTTGCCCGACGACTCCGAGGAAGTCAGCACCAACACGGTCCATCTTGTTAATAAAGATAACACGAGCAACCGCAGATTCGTTAGCATAACGCCAGTTTGTCTCAGACTGTGGCTCAACTCCGCCAGATGCGCAGAAAACACCAACTCCGCCATCAAGAACCTTAAGGGAACGGTAAACTTCGACAGTGAAGTCAACGTGTCCAGGT
>CAXMPP010000002.1:26690-48259 GCA_964195395.1 uncultured Thermodesulfobacteriota bacterium | reverse complement strand
CACTTTCTGTGACGATCTCCACCTTCACGATGCGTCGGGGAGTCAGGAGGATCTTGCGGATGCAGTCAGAGAGCTCGAGGATGTCGGCTGCCTTTTGGAAGAATTGTTGGACGTCTTGGAGCATGGGATAGGAGAGTTCGCGGTTGAGTAGTCCTACTCTTTACAAGAAGATGTACGAAAAGGGGAGGGAAAAAGGCTTTTTGACGATATGACCCTGAGGGTGTTGGAACCGTGGGCGACGATCCAGTGGAGTTCGTTATACGATTGGAATCGATTTGTGAACTGGGTGAAGAGTCCTTCTTTTTTCACCAGGGTTTGAATGTTATCGGGCATAGGGTCGGGGTGGTTATTTCGCGGATGAGTTTACGCATCCTTTGTATTGATCGCCTTGAGGAGATCATCATCATGATTTTTTAAGAGTGCGCGAGCATCCTTGGCGTCGCATTCAAAAATTTGTTGTAAAATTTTTGTGGCTCGGCAGATCAGCTTTTCGTTGATGCAGGCTAGGTCAACCATGTGGGTCCCATAAACTTTACCCATCAGAATCATGGCGGTTGATGACAGGGTGTTGAGGATTTTTTTGGTCGCCGTTCCGGCTTTCATGCGGGTGGATCCCGATAGGACCTCGGCACCGCTACAGAGTGGAATATGGTGGTCAACAAAGGCTTGTTCGGGGGGCTCCACCGATAGAAGCAAGCTCAGGGCCGATCGCTCCCGGGCCATAGCCAGGGCCGAACGGACATAGTAGGCGGAACCGCTGGCCGAGATGCCGATGACCACATCCTTTTTCTTGATGCCTAGAAGCAGCATTTCTGGAACGGCACTGGCATCCTCTTCAAATTGATGTTCGATATCGATCGATGCGTCGGCAATTCCTCCGGCGATGAGGCAGATGGCGCGGTCCGGTTCCAGGCCGTATGTGCAGGGCAGTTCAACGGCATCGAGGGCAGCGATGCGACCACTGCTACCACAGCCAACATAGATTAGTCGGCCGCCGGTTTTGAGTCGTTCAGCAATGAGGTCAGCGCATTCTGCGAGTTTTTCTTCGCTGTTAAAAAGTTGCTCGCCAGCCTGGTGTTCGGCCGTGAGCAATGTCCTCACCAGCTCATGGGAACTCATCTCGTGCAGTTGCAGCTTGTCATCATACGCCTGCTCAGTTTTTAGCTGGGCGAAGTCGTATTTGAATCGCACCTGTTCGGCGGCGGCTTCGGCTTTGGCCATGGCCAGGGCGCCGCTCATTTGCAGGCCGTTGCCTTCTTTGAAAACATCAAGTCTAAAGGAGTCGTCATTGAGGTGGCGGTTGACTTCTTTTTGTAAATCTACTCCGGCCGCCAGGCAGGCATCCACCAGGCCACCGGAAAGTGCGACATCATCAAGTTGATAAAGTAAGGCGGCCGTCTCTACAGCTCGAGCGAGGTTTTTGAAGTAGCGATGCCGGACATCGGCGTATGCCGGCTTACTGAGAACTTCGCAAAGGTCATTGTTAGACGAATGACGAGCCAGATGCGAGGCACTCACCATATCATTGAGGCTGTGATCTCCGGATGTCACCGAGCCCAGCAGAGTGTAGCTCCCACCCGGACGCCAGCGTCGACCATTGCGCCACACGCTAAAACCCAGACCAGTTCCTATCACCATCAAACCGAGAGAACCGGCACCTTTGACTAGACCCATTTCGGCTGCACCGATGAGGGCACAATCGGCATCGTTGATGAGATTGACAGGGCAGTTGAATGTCTCTTTCAGCTTTTCGATCCAAGCTCGATCAAGCAAGGCCGACAGATGTGCTGCCGTGAAATTAAGTCCGCTTCCGTGGTAATTAACCACCCCGGCGGTGGAAACGACGATGGCTGATGGCGTCGATGTTAGCTGATCGGCAAGTTCCATAAGAACCTGGATTAGATCATCTACTGATGCGCCGGCATGCAGCGGGCTTGGTGCTTTGACAGTTTCCGAAATGACGTCATCGCCAGCGCCGCTTTCGGCGGCGGCCGCCTTGACCCAGGTGCCGCCGATATCAAAGAGAAGATAAGTTTGATTGACCATGTTGATGCTGAGTTTGCCAGGAGACAGGAATGTCCACATTCACAACTACGCAGGCGAATGTAGACTTGGTCGAGGGGAGAAATCGAGTTATTTTACCCGATACTATCCATTTCTATCATAAACGAAATTGGGACAAGCTCTAGGTAGAGATTCCTTTTAGAGCATGGCATTGAATGCCGTTTCATCGAGGACTTTGACACCCAGTTGTTCCGCTTTGTCCGCTTTTGAGCCAGCTTTTTCACCAGCGAGTAAGTAGTTGGTATTTTTTGAGATGGATCCAGAGACTTTGCCTCCGAGCGATTCGATTTGTTTTTTGAATGCTGGACGCGGTTGGCTTAGGGAGCCCGTGATGACGAATGTCTTTCCAGTAAAAATGAGAGCGCTGGTGTCGACCTCTGAGGGCTTTGGTGCGTAGTTTTCGGAGATTGGATTGATGCCCAAATTAGCGAGTTTATCGAGCACGTGTTGGCCCGTCATACTAGAAAAGTAGTCAATGATAGATTGGCTAGCTATTCCTCCCAATTCTGAAGAAATTGAGTATGAAGCTAATTCCTGTTGAATATTTTTGATTCGTTCTCTGTAATCTTTTGCTATTCCAGTTCTTCGAACCTTTTCAACTTGATCGATAATGTCCTTTTTGGGGGTCGCTGGATTATCCTTAACCCAATTTTCTTTTATACCTTTTTCCGCATTCAACTTTAGAATTGGAGAGGATAGTAATTCTTCAAAATCATGAAATAGTCTGGCGCACTCGGTTGAAGCGGTTTCTCCAACTTGTCTAATCCCCATGGCATAGAGCCAGAGGTGGAGGGGTTTGGCTTTGGCCTGATTGAGAGATTTTAGCACCTTTGTGGCGCGTTTTTCGCCAAAGATTCTAGGTTCAAACTTGGTGCCGAGGTTGAGCTCACTGAGGGTGATGAGGTCAATGTCGAAGAGGTCGAGCGGGGTTTTGACGAGTCCAGTATGCACAACGGCTTCAGCTACCGAGGTGCCGAGTCCGTCGATATCGAGAGCCTTGCGCGAGGCAAATTGTTTGATGCTTGTGATTGCCTGGGCAGGGCAGGTGAAGTTAGTGCAGCGCCATGCGACCATGCCTTCTTCTTTTGAAATAGGGGAGGAGCAGGAGGGACAGACTCCATTGACTGCAGCAAAGAGAGAATAGGGCGTGGCTGTAGCTGGGCGTTTTTCTTTAATGACTTTGACCACGGCTGGGATGATTTCACCGGCCTTTTCGATGATCACTGTATCACCGATGTGGATGTCCTTTCGCTCGATTTCTTCTTGGTTGTGGAGAGTTGCACGTGAGACTGTGGTTCCTGAAACCAAAACAGGAGTGAGCTCTGCTACTGGAGTGAGGACGCCTGTGCGGCCGACTTGGATAGTGACCGAGTTGATGGTGGTTTCAGCCTGCTCAGGTAGGAATTTATAGGCAGCAGCCCAGCGTGGAGCTCTAGAGGTGAAACCCAAACTCTCGCGGGTGGCGCGATCGATCACTTTGACCACCGCTCCATCAGTGGCGTAGTCTAGGTCGTGGCGAAGTGCGTTGAGGTGGTTTACTGCGGAGATCAGTCCATCGAGAGTGTCGACCACTTGGACTGGTGTGTTGCGCGGAACATTTAGTGTGTCTAGCAGCTTATGAAAATCGTCCTCCGTGGGCAGGTCTGGACCATCGTAGGCACCGAGTCCATGGGCTAGGAAGTCGAGCGGGCGCTTGGCGACTTCGCGTGAGTCGAGTTGCTTGATGGTGCCGGCGGTTGCATTGCGTGGGTTGGCGAAGCTAGGTAGACCTTTGGCATCGCGTTCGGCATTCATTATAGCAAAGCCACTATTAGGCATGAAGATCTCACCACGGATTTCGAGCAGCGTTGGCGCGGCTGAGCCTAGTTTGAGTGGGATGGATTTGATCGTGCGGACGTTGTCGGTGACCACATCGCCACGTTTCCCGTCACCGCGGGTTGCAGCATACTCTAGTGAGCCATTACGATAGACTAGAGTCACGGCGACTCCGTCTAGCTTAGGCTCGACGGTTACTGGTATGTTTTGTTGGCCAAGATTTTTTTGCAGTCGCTGATAGAAGGTGATGAGTTCTTCTTCGCGTGGAGTGCCAGGTTTGTCAGCGAGTTGGTCGTCTGAGAGTTCGAACACATCGTCGATCGAGAGCATTGGAACGAGGTGTTCGATGTTTTGAAAGGAATCGAGCGGGGCACCACCGACACGTTGTGTTGGTGAGTTCGGGTCTGCTAGGTCTGGATGTTTTTTCTCTAGGTCTTCTAGCTCGCGGTAGAGTTTGTCGTATTCGGCGTCGGAGACTTCCGGTTGAGTGTCTTGGTAGTAGAGAGTATTGTGGCGGTCTAGTTCACCAGCAAGTAGAACCATGCGATCCGCGGGTTTTGCTGAGTTTTTTGTGTCCTTAGATGACGCGAAGTCGAAGAGATCGTCCATGCAGGGGTTGTGACTTGGGTGAGGTATATTTTCAATCAGAAAGGGAGAGTCTGATCAGCTATCATCAAAAATGATGATGTGAGCGATTTTATCGATTTCCATCTGCTAGAGAATATGAGATAGGTTGAATGAGTCATGCCAAACCCACGCGAACGAGAAGAGCACCATATAGCAAGCAAGCGAGATGAACGATCCTTTTGGACAATGGTTGGACTGGCCGCTCAAAATGCATTCAATGACAAGGCTGCTCAATTTTTCTTAATCCCTCTGGCAGCGTGGTTGGTGATCCAAAGTGGTGCTGGGGGTGGAGGTAATATGAAATATATTTTGGGAGCCTTGATTGTGGCTCCGTTTATCTTTCTATCGCCGCTGGCGGGTTGGCTCTCGGATCGTTTTAGTAAGACATGGGTGATGCGTGCTGGGATGGTGTTGCAGTTGGTGGTTTTGGTAATGATCACATTTTCAGTGTTTCTTCAGAATCTGAGCATCGGAATCTTTGGCTTCTTCTTGCTCGCGGTTCAGTCGACATTGTTGAGCCCTGCGAAGAAGGGCTTGGTCAAGGAAATGGTCGGTAGCGAGCGATTAGGATTTGCTAGTGGTGTGTTAGAGATGGCTTCAGTGCTGGCAATCTGTGTTGGCCAGATTGTGAGTGGGTTTTGGTTTGATAGCCGCTTGGCTGTTTCTCAAGATGGTTGGGACGCGGCAATGACTCCGATGGTGATCATCACAGTGATGGCTATCCCAGCAGTGTTGTTTTCATGGACCTTGAAGTACTACCCATCGCCATCGTCACGACCATTTAAGCCTAAAATATTGTGGGAGCATGTAGGGCAGTTAGGTGATTTATTTAAAGATAGAAGGTTGAAGTGGGCCGGTCTAGGCGTGGCATTTTTCTGGTTCTTTGGTGGATTTATCAACCTCGCTGCAGTGCAGTTGGCTGAGGAATTGACTGGAGGCGGTCAGGGGTTCGGTTCTGAAATGGCTTGGTTTCTAGCGGCTGCTAGTGGTGGTATTGTGCTCGGTGGGGTCATTGGCTCATTGAGTTGCCGCCGAAATATCGAATTAGGTTTGGTTCCGGTTGGTTGTTTATTGACGACTCTAGGATGTGTGTTGATGGCGATGTGTTCTCTTGAATCGATTTGGCTTAAAGTGTGGATGGTGTTCACTGGTGCGGGTGCGGCGCTATTTTTGGTTCCCTTGAATGCACACGTCCAAGATGTGTGTGATCCGAATAAGCGTGGTCGCATATTGGCAGGTTTGAACCTGTTGGATTGCTTGGCGGGCGCAGGGGCTGTGGCATTTCAGTTATTGCTGAGTAAGCTAGGAGTAAGCATGGCTGGACAGTTTCTGAGCATGGCGGTCCTGTGTTTGGTCGTTGCAGGTTTCTCGACCAAGTTGCTGCCACAGCACTTTATTCGTTTCACCATGTTGAGTGTGTTTCGTATATTTTACCGCCAAAAAGTGCTCCATGCGGAACGGATGCCAGAGTCGGGTGGAGTTTTGTTAGTTCCAAACCATGTGACCTATATTGATGCCTTTATCCTCACAGCTGCAAGCCCACGGCCAATTCGTTTTTTGATGCACGATAGCTACTTTGAGAAAGAGGGTTTCTTGCGGCACTTTGTGAAACTTTTCGATACTGTGCCCATTTCAGAGCACAAGGCAAAAGAGGCTATTTCCATAGCTTCTGAGGCTGTGGCGGAGGGCTCAGTTGTTTGTATTTTCCCTGAGGGGCAGCTGACTCGTAGTGGCGCGATGAGTGAGTTGAAGCGAGGTTTCGAGATGATTGCTCGTAGAGCAAAATGTCCAGTAATGCCTGTGTATATGGATGGACTATGGGGCTCCATTTTCTCCTACGAGCGTGGACGTCTTTTTAAGAAAGTACCGTATAGTGTTCCGTATGGTGTCACGGTAGCTTGGGGTGAACCAATCTTGCCCCGCATGGCGAGCTCAGTGGCTGTGAGGAAAGTTCTTCACCAACTTTCATCTGAGACAATGGAGATGCGTGATATCCTGCTCCATCCGTCACGACTATTGAGTAAGAAAATAGAATTACTTGATGGTGATAATAAAGTATTTGCAGCGATGTTAGAATCGGTGAAGGCGATGGACGAAGGTCAACAGCGCGCTTTGATTACCAATGCGCTCCAGGTCGCTGAAAGCCCGGCGTTTAGTAAACGCGGTGTCATTGTTGTTGATTCAAAGGATGAAACAGCACTGATTTTTGCGATTGGTTTACCATTGGTGCATCGGGTGCGAGTGCTTTTAGCGGATGAAAATACATCAGTGAGCCAGTTAGAAGAATGGAACCTTACATTCCCTGTGGAGGCTTATATAGGAGGGGATGGTTTACGACTTAAGGTGGCGGAGCTACATCCGAATGATGGAGTATTCTACCACACTGGAGGCTATCTCGATCTTGATTCTGAAGTCCCTTGCTATCCTGTAGGAGTTTTAGAAGGAAAAATCATTTCAATCTCAACCCATCACCCGAATGCAGTGACGGCAACTAACCAATTCCAAGCGGGCTGGAAAGAGGGGAGCGTGGGGAGGCTTTTACCGGGATTCGCCTACCTAGATGGAGACTCCGAGCAGCTAAAAATTTCAAGCGTCGTGTTTGGTGTCGATGGTGACAACCAAGTCGAGGCTCGTGCGAAAATGGATGCAGAAGGTTTCCTCTATCTGTGAGTTTTACGGCGACACCTGAGCCTCTTGTAGAGCCAAATTAGGAGGGTGATTCCAACGAGGAGAATGACCGACCATAGTACTAGAGCTTCGTTACGACCATAGTTTGCCTGAATAATGAAGGGTTTGTCGAAATGCTTTTTTAGCGGGATATTCCAGACTAGTTTGCCCGATGACTCATTTAGTGTGCTGGCATTGTTAGAGTCAGGAGTCATCGGAGTATTAAGAATGTAGCGGAATTCAGCGTCACCTAGGATCGCACCATTCTTGATCTTGCCTTTGAATAGTGGACTGAGGTCGAGCTGTCGGTGGTAGTCGATGCCCCATGGTTTGATGCCCGCATCGATGTTTCCCAGGAGGGCGCATACCATATCTAGACTTTGCTCATCGGTGGCGGACGATCCAGTTTGATTTTCAAAATAGACTTTCTCTGAGAGGACGATGCGCTCTAAGTCGAGCACGGACTCAAAACTGATATGAAGCTTGAGAGCTTGGCAATAATTGCCGTAAGGGCATGAGTCGTTCTCTATGAGAGAAAGTCCTGAGTGTCTTGCTGCGATCTCTTCTAGCAAGGTGTGCACCTCAGTCGCTTCCTTTTTAGAAAATGCTTTATAAGGTAAAATAAAGTGAACTCGGATGTCTCCAGACCCATCGCTCAGGATTGTAATTTCTTCTTCGCCATCAATCTTGCAACCTGTGAGTAGTAACAGGCTGTATGTGGAAATGAGGAGGTTGAGTAGAAGAGTTTTCATCGGAACTAGGGGAAACTTGGTGTTGGTTTAGCAAGATTGCAAGCTCATCTAGATGACTGCTTTATCACATAGCACTTGATCATCTAGCAGTTGGCAGGTAATTCCATGGTATGGAAGAAAGTGATTTGAATGTCCCAGTTCCCGAGGTTGAAGATCTTACTGCGGTTCAAGTTGAGGAATTAGCTGTGCATGACTGGCACTATAAAATTCTTGATTTGATTTTTGGTGAGAATTCGGACATTGGGCTTGCTCAGCAACTAGTAGTCAATTTTGTATTATTTGCGATGGTTTTAGTGGTTGCTGTAGCAGCCTATTTCATCACACGTAAAATCATTTATCGTGCAGTAGCTAAGATCGTAAGAGCCACTCCAAACGATTGGGATGACGAGTTACTCAAATCAAAACTGTTCACATGGGTGTCACTCTTAGTACCTGTGGCTATCATTTTGGAAACAGCGCTTCTTGTTTTCGCTGGCGACGCATTTGGAGTCGATAAACAGAACTCAATAATTGTAGGAATCGGGGAAATCTTACTTATTGTCTCACAGGTCACCGCTATCGTGTTGATCATGTTTTCCTTGATGTCGGTATTGAACATCATAGAGAGAATCTACAATCGCTATGACGTGTCGAAGAAATTGCCTTTAAAGAGTTTCTTGCAGGTGATCAAAGTGGTGCTCTTCACAGTCGGCCTGATCTTTATCATCTCTAGTGTGATGGGTAAGTCGCCATTGTTTATATTCTCAGGACTGGGCGCTGCTACAGCAATCCTCATGTTGATTTTTAAGGACGCTATTTTGGGCTTAGTGGCGGGCATTCAGCTTTCGGCCAACCAGATGGTATCGGTTGGCGACTGGATCGAAATGCCCAAATTTGGTGCAGACGGAGAGGTGGAAGAAGTGGCTCTCACGACCGTCAAGGTTTGTAACTGGGACAAGACGATCACCACAGTCCCAACCTATGCATTAATCTCAGATAGTTTTAAAAACTGGAGCGGTATGAGCGAGAGTGGAGTGCGCCGCATGAAGCGTGCGATGCATTTCGATATGCAGTCGGTCAGAGTCCTCAAGCCAGAGGAAATTGAAAAAATGCGTCAGATCTCATTGCTGAAGGACTATATCGTTTCAAAAGAAGCTGAGATCGCAGCTTGGAATAAAGAACGAGGAGTGTCTTCTCTCGAACTAGTCAATGCTAGAGCTCTTACCAATATTGGGACATTCCGCGCCTACGTTGTCGAATATCTCAAGAGTCATCCAAACATCGATGAAGCGGAAACCATTCTCGTGCGCCACCTCTCACCAGGTGATAATGGACTACCTATCGAAATTTACGCATTCAGCAACGATAATGCTTGGGTGGGTTTTGAGGGGATACAGAGTGATATTTTTGATCACCTCATGGCAATTACTCCGGAATTTGGTCTTCGACTTTTCCAGCGTCCGAGTGGCTTGGATCTGAGTTCCTCACGTTTTGCCGATTGATTAGATCGCTGGTCAAATAATCGGCCACTGAGCTGTCGATCTGTGATGTGTCTCTCTCCTGTGGGTTAGATTTGACAGCTTTCAGCAAAACTCTAGTGTCATCCGCATGCAACGACTATGTAAACTCTGTGTCTTGACTCTAGTACTTACGGTATTGAGCTCCTGCAATGCCCCTTTGGTTAAAAATGCTTTAGCTCTTCCGGGTAATGCTATACGTGGTGCTGCACAGACTGTCGGGATGGGCGGTGTGGGTGGTTTGTAAACCAGCAATTTAGAAGCAACAATTCACACTCGGTTGCTTACAATAGCTGATCGAGTGGATACGATTTTTTCTGATTGAGTCCGTCGACTTGGTAGATGGTGGCGGTTTCGGTATCAAAAGCAGTGAGAAATCCTCCATCAAAGACGTTGGTGTCGATGCAGAGTGTGTTGTCTTGGATCTTTGGAATTCCATCAGTTTGTCTGGTGTGACCACAAACAACAGTTTTGCCAGAGATGTGTGCTGCCGCGTTGTTAAAGCGATGGTTGAGCAAAAGTTCAGAGCTTTGCTGGTCAAGAGGTAACTCGGCGTCCACACCTCCGTGGACGCAGATGAAATCCTCTAATTCGTGATACAGTTTCGCGCTAGCTAGAAACTCCCAATGGCTTGCTGGGACTGCATCGAGATTGCCACCATAAGAGTCGAGAGTTTCTTGTCCTCCGAGCAAAGGGTCGATCCAAAACTGATAGATCGATTCAGAGTGTAGCGCATCTTCCATAAAAACATCATGATTACCTTTGAGGTGGATGAGCATGTGGCTTTGACCGAGCACGAGTAAGCGATCAAGCACCCCCTAGGTGTCTGGTCCACGATCAATGTAGTCGCCTAGAGTGATGATGGTTTATGTCTTAGTGGGGGAGATGAAATCTAATAAATTATTGAGGTGGTCCAAGCACCCGTGAATGTCACCAATGATAATAGCCACAATGTGTAGTGCGAGTAGTTGCTGTGGGTTTACCCGTTGAGGACTTCTTTAAGCTTTTGGCTTACTAGTGGATCTTGCCAATCGAATAGCGTGCGAAGGTCTAGCTGTAAGTGGTCATCCTGTGTGTAGCCGACGATGGCTGGTGAGCCTGTGCGTAGGAGTTTTGCTAGCTTGTTGAGGCTAATCCCGGTGGGTGTGATTCGTAGAGCGATGGAAGGGATTTTTGACCTTGGCATTGTGCCGCCACCTGTGGTCGCGATAGATTCGGCGATGCTGATATCGGCTTTGTCGGTAGAGCCAATGGCCTCTAACATGATCTCAGCGCGCGTTCTCAGTTGATCAGAAGAAATGGCGAGTGCTTTGAGGTTGGGTACGTCAGTGTCCTTTGGTGAAGCTTGGGTTCTGAGGTATTCATCGATGCTTTCTTGGAGCACGGTGAGGATGAGCTTGTCACAGCGGACGGCTCGGAAAAATGGCTCAGACTTGATTCCGGCTATGAGATCACTTCGGCCTGCGATGATGCCAGACTGTGGACCGCCTAGTAGCTTGTCACCAGAGAAGCAGATCAGGTCGACACCTTTGGTGAGGGCCTCTTGCGGGGTCGGCTCGTGATCAATTTGAGCAAGTTCGTCGGTGTTCATTATAGCTCCTGAACCAATGTCTTCCACGAGTGGGATGTTGTGTTCTTTACAAAGAGTGGACAGCTCGGAGATGTCTGGCTCGGAAGTGAAACCTTCGATGTAAAAGTTTGATCGATGCACTTTGAGAATAAGAGCTGTGTTTGGAGTGATAGCTTTGGCGTAGTCCTTTAGGTGTGTTTTGTTAGTGGCTCCTACTTCGACTAACTTAGCTCCCGATGTCTCGAGGATTTCAGGGATTCGGAAGCCACCTCCAATCTCGACTAGCTCAGAGCGAGATACAATGACTTCGATTTTCTCGCCCTTACACAGGTGTTTGAGAATGAGAACTAGAGCTGCAGCGCAGTTGTTCACGGCTGTGGCAGCTTCTGACTGAACCAGGCATGCGAGTGCCGTTTCTAGATATCCTGCGCGCTTGCCGCGGGTTCCTTGTGGCAGGTCGAATTCTAAGTTTGAGTAGCCTGTGGCAATCTGTTCGAGCGCGGCGGCAGCAGTTTTGCCAAGTGGCGATCTTCCCAGATTGGTGTGGATCAAGACTCCGGTGGCATTAATTACTGGCTGGAGTCGGGAGTTCGCAAATTCCTGAAGCTTCTGAGTGATCGATTCTTCGATAGTTTCACGTGTGCTATCAGCGCCAGAGAGGATCTCTTTACGCCAGGCTGCCACTTCATTACGGACGAAGGAAACTACGAGAGGCTTGGGGAGTTTTACCGTATTTGCGAGCTTGTTTGAGAGTGGCTCAACTGGTGGTAGGATTTTTAGTGAGGAAGGCATAGTGACTTAGGAATGTGGAAGGTGGTCTGAGCAGTAGTCGTTGCCATCTTCAGCGACTCTAAATTCTGCTTCGGGATGGGTGACGTCATTGGCACCACAAGTGTGACAACTATGGAAGGCTTCTCTCTTGCTTGAGAATTGGCTAGCGTGGCGCTTTCTGCGTATGTGTGTGGAACTACGATTTTTTGAATGGGCTATGAATAGGGGGACGGCCACGAAAAGGTAGTTGGAGATACAGATGGCTAGAAAGAGGAACGTCAGCGGGCTGCCTAGCGAGCCTAACACCATAAACCCGCCAGTGATAGCTGCTATGACCCAGATAGGACAGGGGATGAACATCATCAGCATGAGTGTGTAGCGCGGATTATAGGTGGCGAAAGCAAACAGGATAGAGCTGGCGAGATAAATACCACTCATGCTGAAGTGTTGTTTAAAGACGATGGCGAACAGCAGATTTGCGCACAGTGTGCTGAGAATTCCCCAGTAAACAAAAAGGTTAGTTCTGAAGACTCCCCATTGTTGTTCTAGGCCGTCACTGAACATGAACATCAGCATGGTTCCGAAAAAGAGGAATAGTATGGAGAGCGGATTGAATGAGCCAACTTCCGATGCAAAGATGAAAGTGAGTAGACGCCACCATTCGCCAGCTTGAATTTTTGGGTAATTGAAATCGAGCGTTTCAGCAAAGGCCGGGTTGAATGCTGTCAGTAAAAACACACCAACAAAGAGAATGGCAAGATAGCGTATAAGTCCAGGAATGGACCATCGGGAGAATTTGCGTTCTAGTTGATCGAGTAAGGTATTCATGTGGTGGAATGACTGGACGATACGTTGCTCTATGTAGAGGGAGGTGCAAGCTAGAAATATGAGTAAATACCCTAGCAGATTTTAGACGGATTGTGCTGGAAATGGCGATTTTAGTGATGAATCTAGCAAACTTCAAAAAAGCTAAGCTGGAGCGTTGGACTAGGGTTGACAGAGTATGAGGCACTTCGCATCTTGCATGCAGATGAGTGCAGACAAAATTCAACAAACTCCTTTGGCTGATCTTCACGTGGAGCTCGGGGCCAAGATGATACCTTTTGCGGGCTGGAACATGCCGGTGCAATACACAAGCATCATGGACGAGCACGCAGCTGTGCGTCAGGCTGTTGGAATTTTTGATATCTCCCATATGGGCCAATTTTTCCTCAGTGGTGCTGGTGCAGAGGAATGGCTCAATACCATCCTAGCGAATGACGTGAAGAAGCTCGCGATCGGCGAAGCCCAATACACATTCATGCTTAACGAGCAGGGTGGAGTAATTGACGATCTTATTATTTACCGTTTCGGTGACGACCAAATCTTCCTCGTGGTGAACGCATCGATGATTGATGTGGATTTTGCATGGCTCAACAAGCACCTCGCTGATGAACTCACACTCACTAATGAGAGTGACGTATGGGCTGGCATGGCGGTGCAAGGACCAGACGCTGCTGCTACCTACGCTAAACTTTTCCCAAGCCGCGTGCTTCCTAAGCGCAATGGTATTGATACCTGGGAAGAAAATGGTGAGAAGTGCATCGTATGCCGCACGGGTTACACTGGCGAAGACGGTTTCGAGTTCTTCAGTTCAGCGGAGAATGGTTCAACTTGGTTTAAGAAATTTGTCGACGCTGGCGTCAAGCCATGTGGTCTCGGTGCGCGTGACACCCTTCGCTTAGAAGTATGCTACCCGCTCAACGGATCTGACCTCTCACCAGAGCGCACTCCGCTCCAGGCCGGTCTCGGTTTCTTCTGTGCCCTGGATACTGATTTTATCGGCGCTGATGTGTTGCGTAAGCAAAAAGAAGAGGGGCTCATTGAGCGCCTTGTCGCCATCAAGTACACAGGTAAGGGACCGCCACCACGTGCGCATTATGGCGTCTTTTCTAAAGAGGGTGAGCAGCTGAGCGAACTCAGCAGCGGTGCTATGTCACCAAGCCTTAAACTGGGAATCGCGATGACTTACCTTCCTGTCGACTCGGCAAAAATTGGTACTCTCGTTGATATCGATGTGCGAGGTCGCCGCTATGAAGCCAAAGTTGTTAAAAAACCTTTTTACAAGAAGGACTAATTCTAGTCCTATCCACCAATCAATATAACAAAAACGAACTAGTATTATGAGCGTCCCAGAAAATTTCCGTTACACATCTGATCACGAGTGGGTTCTTCTTGAGGGAGAAGTAGCTACTGTAGGTATCACCGACCACGCACAAGAAGAACTGACTGATATTGTATTTGTAGAGCTTCCTGAAGTTGGCCGCGAGTGCGAAACCGAAGAAGCCATCGCTGTGGTTGAGTCCGTCAAAGCGGCGTCTGATATTTTCGCACCAGTTGCGGGTGAAATTGTAGGGGCCAATGAAGAGCTCGAATCTGATCCAGGATTGGTAAACACAGACCCACATGCAAAGGGCTGGATCTTTAAAATTAAGGTCAGCGATCCTGCTGAAGTAGCAGCTCTTATGGATGCTACTGCATACTCTGAATTTATCGGAGCTTAATTCTTATCTGAATTTAAATTCACGTAGAATTCAAGGGGCGTGCTGTTACTCAGTGCGCCCTTCGTAGTTCTCTTTCAATCTAACAAAAATACAAATTTATATTATGTCAGTTTACACAGACTTTTGTAGCCGTCACGTAGGAGTGCACGGTGACACCCGCCAGCAGATGATTGAGTCGCTTGGCTATGAGCGTATCGTCGATCTCATCGCAGACGCAGTACCCGCTGAGATCCTCGAAGAAAAAGAAATGGATCTTCCTGAGCCTTTGAGCGACTCAGATGCACTTGAGCTGTTGAATATGCTCATGGATCAGAATGAAGTCGTAAAGTCCTTCATCGGCCAAGGCTACTACGGTACTAAAGTGCCTGCAGTGATTCAGCGTAACGTGCTTGAGAATCCAGGTTGGTACACTGCTTATACGCCTTACCAAGCAGAGATTGCTCAGGGCCGTCTCGAAGCTTTGCTTAATTTTCAGACACTCATCACAGACCTTACTGGTCTAGATTTCGCCAATTCATCACTTCTAGATGAGGCAACAGCAGCAGCAGAAGCAGTCGCTCTAGCGCGTTCCACAAAACCAAAAGGAACTACGGTATTTGTTTCTGATAAGGTTTTCCCACAAACAATTGACGTTGTGAAAAATCGTTGCGAGCCACTCGATCTCAAGGTGATCGTAGGTGATTGGAAGTCATTTGACCCAAGTAGCTGCGACGGACTTTTTGCAACGATTGTTCAGTACCCAGATGCTGATGGTTCTGTAGAAGACTATGCAGCATTCCACGAAAGCGTGCACGCTGCAAAAGCCACAACCATCGTTGCCGCTGACATTTTAGCGCTCACAGTCCTCACCGCGCCAGGTGAATTTGGGGCAGATATCGCAGTTGGTAGTAGCCAGAGATTCGGTGTGCCGCTCGGATTTGGTGGGCCACACGCTGGCTACATCGCATGTATTGATAAGCTCAAGCGCAAGCTTCCAGGCCGCATCATTGGTGTCTCTATCGATCCGCAGGGCAATAAAGGATACCGCCTAGCTCTCCAGACTCGTGAGCAACACATCCGCCGCGATAAAGCGACTTCTAACATCTGTACGGCACAGGTGTTACTCGCTGTTATGGCTTCAATGTACGCCGTCTACCACGGTCCTGACGGCCTTCGTAATATTGCGTATAATGTGCATTACATGGCGCAGGCGTTTGCCTCTTCAATTAGTGCGAACGGCTACGAACTCGTCAACGAAACCTTCTTTGACACTCTCACCATAAAGACTCTGGGTAACGCTGAAGATCTCCACGAGCAGGGGATCGCAGCTGGTTATAACCTGCGCCGTATCGATGCTGATCACGTAGGTATCGCATTTGACGAAACCACAGTGACTGACGATGTTGTGACACTCCTCGCCATCTTTGGAGTGGAGGAGCCAGTGCTTCCTGAGGAAGATGAAGTTGCTTGGGATGAAGTCAACGAACGTACTTCTGATTTCTGTACTGCAGAGGTGTTTCACAGCTATCGTTCAGAGACTGAGATGCTTCGTTACCTGGCACGTCTCGAGAAGCGCGATCTCGCACTCAACGAGTCCATGATAGCTCTCGGATCATGCACCATGAAGTTGAACGCGACTTCAGAAATGATTCCACTCAGCTGGCCTACAGTTTCTAACATGCACCCATTTGCACCTGAAGACCAGACTCATGGGTACTTAGATATGCTCGACAGTCTATCTGATTGGCTCGCTGAAATAACAGGATTTGCGGCTGTTTCGCTTCAGCCAAATGCGGGCTCCCAAGGTGAGTATGCTGGCTTGCTAGCGATTCGTCGTTACCACCACGCGAATGGTGATAAACAACGTATTGATTGCCTCATCCCTACATCAGCTCACGGAACGAACCCGGCATCCTCGGTTATGGCAGGCTTCAAGGTGATTCCTGTGAAATGCGACGAAAAGGGCAATATAGATGTTGCAGACCTCAAAGCGAAAGCTGAGAAATCAGGCGAGAATCTAGCTTGTTTGATGGTGACTTATCCGTCCACTCACGGAGTATACGAATCTACCATTAAAGAAATTTGCCAGATAATTCATGACAATGGCGGACAGGTCTACATGGATGGCGCCAACATGAATGCGCAGGTTGGTCTCACCAGTCCAGGTGCAATCGGGGCAGATGTATGTCACCTCAACCTACATAAGACATTCTGTATTCCACACGGTGGTGGTGGTCCAGGTGTTGGCCCTATCGGTGTTGCTGAGCAACTTGTGCCCTACCTGCCTGGTCACGTATGTGAAGAGAACAAGGTTGGAGCAGTCAGTGCTGCTGCCTATGGTTCAGCTTCCATCAATGTCATTTCATGGATGTACATCGCTATGATGGGCAGCGAAGGCCTCACTGAGGCAACCAAGATTGCGATCCTTAATGCGAACTACGTAGCCTCCCGCCTCAAGGAGTACTACCCAGTTCTCTACACAGGAAACAAGGGGCTCGTTGCTCACGAATGCATCATCGATCTCCGTCAGCTCTCAGCTGATTCTGGGATCACCGTGGAAGATGTGGCTAAGCGCTTGATGGATTATGGATACCACTCACCGACAATGTCATGGCCGGTGACAGGTACGCTTATGATCGAGCCTACTGAATCTGAGTCCAAGGTAGAGCTCGACCGCTTCTGTGATGCTCTCATTAGCATTCACGGTGAGATTCAAGAAGTGCTCGATGGTACAGCTGATAAAGAGAACAACGTTCTCAAGCACGCCCCGCACACAGCACAAATTGTGATCAGCGATTCATGGGATCGTCCATACTCACGCGAGAAGGCCGCCTATCCTGTGGAAGTCCTCCGTAGCCACAAGTTCTGGCCATACATCGGACGTATCGACAATGTCTACGGTGACCGTAATCTCGTTTGTTCCTGTGCAGGAATGGAAGAGTACGGCGAGGCCTAATCATTGAAATTAAATCAAATATTTCAGCCCCTTTAGTAGATCAATGCTGGAGGGGCTTTTTTGTATAAATAACTGACTCTAAGACGTGGGGGAGGAGGTGAATGATGAGGTCAAACGAAGCATTGAAATATAGTGCCAGTCTAGAATGTCTAAGTGGTACATCCAGCTTGACGAAAGTGTGACAAAATTGATGATGCGCCTATGTCTGACAGCAGCCTATTTCCACGGAGTTCAAAGGATGAGATCGATGACCTCCCGTATTTTCTTAGAATGTGTCACAAGATCCGCCTGCATGCAGCGGGGGAGCTACATCAAGACTACCATAAGAATCTAGGTAAAGCGCTCGACCTCTACACCTGCCAACTTCTTAAAATTGAATACACCGATTTGGTGGATTTCATCACGAAACAAATCGCAGGTGACCGCTCCGCACTCGACTGGGCCTATGAGAATGGAGCAAGGCCAGAATCGCTCCAGAAAGACTGGTGGTGCAGCTTCGCCCGGAACCTAGGCTTCCGTGATGGACTATCCGAGCGCCTTGCTGAGCGTAAACAAACTGCTGGTCTTGCGCACCGTGACGACATTTGCTCATTCTTCGACTTCATGGACGCCGAAGAAGGCCGCTAGCGCAGACCTCAGCTCATAACTTTTACGTGACACTATTACCAGCGGTGTCACCTTTACCTGTAGACCAAATATATGCCTAAGCAAATCACTCTCCGATCACCACTCGACATGCACCTTCATCTTCGCGATGGAGACATGCTCAAGTTAGTTACACCTCTGACTGCTGAATCATTTTCAGGGGCTGTTATCATGCCAAATCTGATGCCTCCAGTGGACAACCTTGACCGTTTATTGGAATACAAGCAGCGTATCGTAGATGCTGTCGGTCAGCATCAATTTGATCCTTATATGGCGATGTTCTTTCGTCAGTACTCAGAACAAGAATTAGCTATAGCAAAGGAACACATGCTAGGCATCAAGCTTTACCCAGCTGGAGCTACGACAAACAG
The DNA here is from genome assembly GCA_964195395.1 of uncultured Thermodesulfobacteriota bacterium. GTDB lineage: Bacteria > Verrucomicrobiota > Verrucomicrobiia > Verrucomicrobiales > Akkermansiaceae > Rubritalea. Next base: position 30,003 of record CAXMPP010000002.1, on the reverse strand, counting down.
TGAAGCTGGCGTCAAAGCGATTGATGCTGTGGAGCCCACTTTCAAAATGATGGAAGAAATGGGAATCCCACTCATGGTGCACGGTGAGACGCATGGTTTTGTCATGGACCGCGAAAAAGAATTCTTAGAAAGCTACGACTACTTAGCAAAAAAGTTTCCCAAACTGAATATCACCATGGAGCACATCACCACGGCAGATGCTGTGGAAATGCTCGATAAGCACGAGAATCTTCGAGCAACAGTGACACTCCAGCACCTCATTATCACTTTGGATGATGTCGCTGGTGGCATGCTCGATCCACACCTTTTCTGTAAGCCAATTGCTAAACGCCCAGAAGATAGAGAAGCTCTCCTTCAGGCAGCGTTAGAAGCCCACCCGAAATTGATGTTCGGTAGCGATTCCGCACCTCATCCGATCGATAAAAAAGAATGCTGTGGTTGTGCCGCTGGTGTCTTTACCGCTCCACTTGCTATCCCTCGATTAGCGCAACTCTTTGACAAACACGATAAGTTAGATAACCTACAAGCGTTCATCAGCGACAATGCTCAGAAACTCTATGGGGTAAAGCCCGCAGAGAAGTTGGTCACAGTCATTAATGAGCGCTTCCAAGTGCCGGCAGCCTATATTGGCCATGATCAACATGTAGTCCCCATGCATGCGAATGAGGAACTAGAGTGGAGCATTAGCCAGATTGGTTAAGCTTTATTCGGAATATCAAAAGCCGCAGCTAGAAATGAACTTGTTTATTTCTAGCTAGATTACTCAGAATAAGGATTCCCCCCAAACATGTTAATTAACAATGATCGACGACGTTCTTAAAAATAAAGTACAGGACCTCCTGGAGAAGATGGAGCGCGTATTCCACACGGAATGGCGTAAAACGAAGTTGAACCTAGATCATGAAATGATTGAACATTTCATTGACGGTAAAGGCACATTTTTTGAGCCCGAAGGTTCTAATGCTGTGATTCCTTGGACTAGCAGAGATGAATTACTTATCAGCTACCGTAGCCTACTAGAAGAGTTTGGCGGTAGTGTTGAAGGTGCTGGTGTTGTCACTGAAGAGGTCGCTGACCGCAACTATGTTGATGTGGTCAACGCTGCAGACAGCGTAGTTAAAGAGGAGACAAAGCAAAAAACTGCTAAGGCTGTAGTGCCCAATCCAGAAAAGGGAGAAATTCCTGCGCCAATCACTAGCTCACATGCTATCCCCAAACCCCAGACTGGGACTCAAGCTATTCCTGGGCCGGGAAATGTCCAGTGGCCAGGGCCAATGACAGCCCCGGTGGCCATTGGCCCAGCTAGCCCACAAGGCTTCCCGAACCCGTTCGCCGCTGCCGTCAACAAGAAGGAACCTAAAGCTCCCACCTCCATGCAGGGGCCAGATACCGGCATGCCAAAAATCAAAGCTGATCCTGCGGCAGTCCGGGCAATTGTTTCGAAGGAAAAATTTGCACATCTTCTCGAAGGAGTAAGCCACGAAGTCATCAGAAATTTTGTTTTAGCTGAAGGTACAAACACAGGAACAGGCAAGCCAACCCTCATTATTTACACCCTTGAGAACATTTGGTTGGAATTTGCATTCCCATATGAAGAGGGCCTGCGCATCCTCAAAAAATATCCTCAACGCGATCCAGAGCTCATCGAATTCATGAAGTCATCTGGCCACAATGAGTAATGAAGATTTGCTCATAGCAGCTTAAAGAAAGTTTACTTTTTAATGCAGAAAGAGCTTGCGGAATCCTAGAAACAGCACTAGGTTGCGCCCGCACCCGAGAGGGACTCGCCACTAGGGTTTAACCACTCTGGCGACTGGCAAAATTTCAATCGCGGGATGGAGCAGCCAGGTAGCTCGTCAGGCTCATAACCTGAAGGTCGTAGGTTCAAATCCTACTCCCGTAACCAATTTAAACGCTGTAACCATAAAGGTTGCAGCGTTTTTTTTGTGTGGATGCATAAAAAATGACCAATAGCCTGAAGCTGATGGCCACTTGTGTTTATAGCGACTTCCTTGCGGGTATAGCCTCCGTTATTGGCAGACGATGCTGGAGTTTTGACGTTTTACGATGGTGCCAATTTCTGCAATACAGAGGCTATTGTGCGCTTCAAGAATTTTGATCACAGCAGGGACGTTGCATGGAGAGACTGAGAGGAGGAGGCCACCAGAGGTTTGAGCGTCGGCCATCAGTAGTCGTGATGCCGTACTTACGGAGTCCGAAAAGGTGACGTACGGAGAAACGTTTTCGAGATTCTTTTTACTGCCGCCCGGAACAAACCCTGCCTCGATGAGATCGTAGACTGAATCGGCGATGGCTGGGATGTTCTTAGTTTCTACAATGGCTGTGAGTTTAGAACCGTCAGCAATCTCTCTGAGGTGTCCCAAAAGGCCGAATCCTGTCACATCTGTGCATGCGTTTACAATGTCTTGTTCACCAAGCTCAGCACCAGCCGTGTTGAGTGTGATCATAGCGGTGATGGAGACTTGGTTTAGCTCATCTGAGCAAGCGCCTTTCTTTAGAGCTGTTGAGATGATGCCGGTTCCAAGAGGTTTTGTGAGCAGTAGAACATCGCCTTCCTTTGCATGGGTATTTGCTAAAAACTTATCCGGGTGAACTATGCCTGTGACTGAGAGTCCGTAGATGGGTTCTGGGTTTTTGATCGTATGGCCGCCGACCAATGAGCAATTTGCGAGCTTGACCATATCCGCGCCGCCGCGGAATATTTCAGCTATTTCATCATTACTTAGGAGTTCGGTTGGCATGCCGGCGATGGCCATAGCCGTGATGGGGCGCCCACCCATGGCGTAGACGTCAGAGAGGGAATTGGCAGCAGCAATTTGGCCAAATAAATAGGGGTCGTCTGCTATTGGAGTGAAGAAGTCGAGCGTCTGAACGAGTGCTCGATCTTCGTCTATCTTGTACACGCCAGCATCGTCGGCCGTTGCGGAGCCGACGAGAAGATTGGGATCAATATTTTGCGGCAAACCACTCAAGACCTGAGTGAGCGACGCAGGGTCTAATTTGGAAGCTCATCCACCGCAGGCAGCCATTGTTGTGAGTCGTGTGACATCGTTTTTGCTCATATAGATGTATTCTTAATGCTGAAATCGCAGGAGCGCCAGTGATATTGATTGATTTTTTCGTTTAGGCTGATTGTCTAGGTCCCTTAGCTAAATTATAATCCTCTCATATGTCAGAAACCTCAGTAATCGTTTGTAAACCTACGCAATGGATCAAAGTGCGTGCCATTCTCATAATCGCCATGTTTGGTGTATTTTCCTACCTGTTTTATAAAGATGGGCATATTGGTTAT
>CAXMPP010000002.1:0-26680 GCA_964195395.1 uncultured Thermodesulfobacteriota bacterium | reverse complement strand
AGTCAAGAAGGCAAATGCAGGTGAAGACGAGGTACAGTGGAAGGAATTTGTCGCTACAAAGAAGATCGACTTACCTAATGAGGAAAGCTGCCCATTACCGAAAGGTTTTGAAAAAGGTCAACTTTGGCCTAAAGTTCTAGCGTCACACTATAAGAGCATCAAAGATTCGAACAAGAAATCGAATCAAGCATGGGAAGATTATGCTGGTTCACGAGGATGGGATATAGAGGTGGCTGACCATCCCGAGGACCAAGGTTCACTAGATACTCAGTTTTATATGGCTTCAGGCAGTGCTACTTTCGTGATAGTGGTGGCATTCTTATTTCTTAGAACTCTGACTCGGACGATGGAGGTCACGGAGTCTGCTTATATAGCACCAGGTAAAATAATTGTACCATTTACTGCGATGCGTCGGATCGACACGAGGAAGTGGGATTCGAAAGGGGTGGCGACTATCGAATATGAAGTGGATGGAGTGACTAAAAAAGTCAAGGTGGATGGCATGATATATGGGCAATTTAAAAAAGATGATGAGGAGCCAGCTGAAAAGCTCTACACGTTCATTATGGAGCACTTTAAGGGGGAAGTCATTGAGTTTGAATCAGACGATGAGGAGGGGGATTTCGAAGATTCTAGTTCTGATAGCTCCAAGCATGAAAATTCTGAGCTTGCGTAAAATTCGTGATTGCCAAGCACCACGCCGTTAGCTATTCAAAGGAATCAGTTAATTATTATTAACTAACCCAAAATAACCATTTACCATGTCTGATTCAATCGAACAAAAAGTTAAAGATATCGTCGTTGAGCAACTCAACGTTACTCCTGACCAGGTTTCAGCGGATTCCAAGTTCATCGATGACCTTGGTGCTGACTCACTCGACACAGTTGAGCTCGTTATGGCATTCGAAGAAGAGTTCGGCATTGAAGTGCCTGACGAAGAAGCTGAGAAGCTCACAGCTGTTAGCCACGTCATCGCATACATCGAGAAAGTTTCCTAATTTATAGCGGCATAGCCCGCTACAAATAAACATTTAAAGGGCGACTCATGTATAATGAGATCGCCCTTTTTGTTGCAATACATTGACGTTGGATTAGCTTGATGCATAGCCATCTAAGCAAGCACTAGAAGTGATTTATAGAACATGAATAAAGACATCGATACTATCCAGTACGCCATGGAAAACACCAAGGTTCTGCGTGAGCCTGATCGTCGGATCGACACCTTTAGTTCCACGAGTTTCAAGTTTACGATTGTGAGTGAACTGATGGACAGTGTGGGTAAAGTGCGTGTGCGTCGAGGCGAGGTGCAAGCCCAAAAGCCGCAGATTATCAAGCCAGCTTCCTATAATAGTGTGGAGCTTGAGGGGTTCGATGAGAAGGGGGAAGAGCTTTTGGAGTGGATGAAGCAAAAGGGAGTGGAGCCAGTCTTCTTTCAGTACGGATTCCATTTTCGCCGTACAGCTGTACAGGAACAGATTTTTAGTGAGAATATAGAACTGGTAAAGGAACGACTGCTAGAGGAGGCCTCCCGTGAGGATGATCCGATGTTAGCGTTGGTTGAGGGTATTGATGATGCTTGGGAAATTGGACTTCTAAAATTCACCATTGATATGATCGAGAAATCGCAATCGATAAACCAATTTGATTTCAAACGACGCGGGTTGCTCTAGTGTTGAGCCCATCAGGACGCTATGCGATTTTCCACAATCATCCGATTTTTTGCTGCAATTTCTGTACTCTCAGTTTTAGCAATCACATTGGTGATAGCTAAACGATCCTTGCTTAAAAGTGAGGAACAGAAGCCACCAGCAAATAGGTTGGAAGCTCTGATTCCTGCGAATGAGGCTAGCACTGAGGCTGTTTCAGCCTTAGTTGCGAAACTTGAAGTAGAAAATCTACCTGACGTGACTCCTGGTGAGCGCGCATTTGAGAGTGCTCGAGAATTGTTAGTTAAACGCGACTACATTGCTGCTGAAGAAAAGTTGAAGTATGTAAATACGTATTACCCAACAGCTGTGTCGGCGCCAGAAGCTAGACGCATCTTAGGTGAGATGAATATGGATAGGTTGTTTTCAGGGAAGGAGTTCGCTGAGCTAAAGCAATACAAAGTAAAGCGTGGTGATTCATTTTTTAAGATCATCAGAGAAAACGAGACTAACCTGGATTTGTTGATATTCCTCAACGATCTCAAGCGAACAGACCGCTTACATCCAGACGATGTCTTTACCGTGATGCCTCTTCATTTCCGTCTAGTTATCGATATGCCGCGTAGGGTGTTGGGTATATGGGATGGCGCGCGCTATATAAAAGGGTACGAGATCAAATACTCGAGTCTCCCTAAAGGAACTAAAGTGAAAGAAACGAAGCTTGTTGCGATAGAGGCTCAATCAAAAGAAGGTCGAGTAAAGTTACCGAGTAGTGGTTACCGTTCTGCCGAAAAAGTACTAGTCATCAAGAGTCCTCAAGCTGAAATTCGGCCTTACACTGGAACTCCAAAAGAAGGGGTCGTAGGACTTTATCTGAATGCTGTGGATCTTGAGGAATTGGCACTGTTGCTACGTGCAGGCAATTCTGTAGAAATCCGATATTAGACTTTTCCTAAAACCAATATTCATTCAAACTAAATAAAATTTATGAGCATCAAGCCGCTAGAATTTGAAAAACCAATCGCTGAACTCGAATCCGAGATTCAGAAGCTTAAAGTGAAGTCGACTTCTCAGAAGATTGATATGAGCGAGCAAATTGCGTCTATGGAAGCAACTTTGCAGGAGACTAGAAATGACATTTACAACAATCTAACTCCATGGCAACGTGTACAGATCGCTAGACATACAAATCGTCCGTTCATGCTAGATTACGTGTTTCATGCTTTTTCTGATTTCTGTGAACTCCATGGTGATCGCCATATCGGCGATGACCACTCCATGCCTGGAGGATTTGCACGCATTGGAGATCAGCGTGTGGTTGTGATCGGTCACCAGAAGGGGCGAGACACTAAAGAGAATCTGAAGCGTAACTTTGGTAGTGCTCACCCAGAGGGCTATCGTAAAGCACTCCGCTTGATGAAAATGGCCGAGAGATTTGGTCTTCCAGTGATTTGTATGATTGATACTCCAGGAGCATTTCCTGGTATTGGAGCAGAAGAACGTAATATTGCGGAGGCGATCGCATTCAACCTTCGCGAAATGACTTTGCTTAAAGTTCCAATCATCGCATGTGTGCTAGGAGAGGGTGGCTCTGGTGGCGCACTCGGTATTGGCGTGGCCGACCGTGTACTGATGATGGAGAATGCTTATTATTCTGTTATTAGCCCAGAAGGCTGTGCTGCTATTCTATGGAAGCATCGTAAGCATGCGCCTGAGGCGGCAGAGGCAATGAAGATAACAGCCCCTGATCTTGGAAAGCTTAACCTCATTGATGAAGTCATTCTTGAGCCTAAAGGTGGCGCGCATGTGGATCATGAAGCAGCAGCTGAGAGCTTCAAGGCTGTTGTTTTAAAACAACTAGCTGAAGTGCAGGCGCTTTCTACTGAAGAAATGCTAGATGGCCGATATGATAAATATCGCCAGTACGGTGAGTGGCACGGAGAATAAGCTGTGTCCTAACAGCCTATTGAACTTATAATCTTTAGGTGATTTGCTATATATGGATTAGCTGGATATGCAAAACCGATACATAGCATACTTGTAGTTCAATCCCTATGGCGACGAATTCGGCCATATCACTCATGCTTTGGCGCGGCAGAAAGTTGCAGCGCTGAGTTCCGGGTCGGTTTGGAGCATCAACCGCGATCACTATACGATTTTGATGTCATAGCTTCCATTATGTCGCTAGTAGAAGCTAGACGGGAAGCCCATTCATCTGGGGAAGTCACGGATGATTACGGTCGAGAGTTGTCAGCAGGGTAAATCACTCAGTAAGACATTAATAATATCAGAGCCATGATCAAAGGGTTGTGATGAATTTGCCGCGTTTTTCTCATTCTGAAAACAAAAAAGCGCACCCGATTGCTCAGGTGCGCTTTGAAATTTGGATTCAGCTCAGTGAGCTGAGATTAGTTTATGCTTCAACTACTTCTACTTCCTCTGCAACCACTACTGCGTCAACCCACTCGATGAGTGCCATAGGAGCGGAATCGCTCTGGCGTGCACCGAGTTTGATGATGCGGCAGTATCCGCCTACGCGGTCAGCTGCAGCTGGTGCGATGTCTTCAAAAAGAGACTTCACAACATCCTTCTGACGAAGGAATGCTACTGCCTGACGGCGAGCGTGAAGATCACCACGCTTGCCAAGTGTTACCATTTTCTCTGCAACTGGGCGGAGAGCTTTGGCTTTGGCGAGTGTTGTGCGGATCCTACCGTGCTCGATAAGGCTACATGTAAGGTTTGCTAGGAGTGAGCGGCGGTGTGCTGCGTCACGCTGGAGTTTGACTGTCTTGCGTCTTTTTCTCATCTTGGTTATTCGTCGTTAAGGTTCTGTGCGATGAGGTCAGCGAGACCCACCGGTGCTTCTTCTTCAACTCCGAGGCGTGGTGCCGGGACGGATGGCATTGGGCCTGAAAGGAGTGAAGGATCAAAGGACATGCCAAGACCGAGACCGAGCTCGACAAGTTTGTCCTTAATTTCATTAAGAGATTTCTTACCGAAGTTACGGTACTTGAGCATTTCAGCTTCAGTCTTCATGGCAAGCTGGCCAACGGACGTGATGTTCGCGTTGTTGAGGCAGTTTGCTGCACGAACAGAGAGTTCAATCTCGTTCACGCTCATGTTGAGAAGCTTCTTAAGCGCTGCGTTTTCTTCGCTTTGTTCTGGCATAGCAGACTCAAATTCCACTGCGTCGTCGTCGTAGTTAACGAATGCGTCGAGGTGGTGGCGAAGGATAGCGGATGCTTGAAGGATAGCGTCTGGTGGTGAGATACGACCATCAGTCCAAACATCGATGAGGAGTTTGTCGTAGTCAGTCATTTGACCAACACGAGTCTGGCCAACAGAGTATTTCACGCGAGTAACTGGCGAGAAGATGGAGTCGATAGCGATGATGCCGATCGGCATGTCAGGGCGCTTGTTTTCGTCACCAGTGTTGAAGCCACGTCCAACCTTGATTTCAAATTCACAATCGAACTTAGTCTTGCGATCAAGAGTACAGATGATTTGGTCCTTGTTGACAACTTCGTAGATGTTGTCGCCTTGGATGTCGCCAGCTGTGACGATGCCTTCTTTTTCAACCTGTAACTTAAGAACACGTGGCTCTTTGTCGTGGTGCTTGAATTTGATCTTTTTGAGGTTGAGGATGATGTCAGTGACATCTTCTACAACACCAGCAAGTGAGGAAAATTCGTGTTGTACACCAGCAATACGTACAGATGTGATAGCGGCACCTTCAAGTGATGAAAGGAGTACGCGGCGGAGTGAGTTGCCGATAGTGTGGCCAAATCCACGCTCGAATGGCTCGGCGGTGAATTGTGCGTATGTATCAGTCTCAGTGTCCTCGTCTTTGATGACGCGGTTTGGCAATTCGAAGCGATCAAGAAGGATAGCCTTCTTCTCTTCTAGTGTTTGTTCTTCAGTATTTGTCGTTTCTTCTGACATGTTGTCTAGTAAGTGAGTTGGGTTACCCTCTAGCGAGTGATAGCTTAATCTGAAAGATAAAGCCATAGAGGACCTACAACCAATTTGGACAGTCTCGCGGAACGCGGAATTAAGGTGATTTAGACCTAGATTGCAATAGTTATTTTTAGCTCATAGGAATTAATGTGAATAACTCACCTAAAGCGAGGTTCGTGTAGGTTTGGAATAACGGATTCCTGTTTGAAGCATTTGTACTTTTACCTTTTAAATAGGGGCGCAGGTTGACTAGGAGTTTAAATTTAGATGATTTGATTTAAGGAGTGTCGAAGCTCATGGATAAGGGGGGGGGGCTAGGCTAGCATTTAAAGAAGTAAGTCTAAGTGTGTCATTATGTCTCTAACTGAGGGAATTTGTGTATTGCTATGTAGTGGGTGAGCGACTAGAGGTGAACAACTGAAAGGGCGCTATGCGCCTTTTCGTATTTAAAAGAAGCTACTAAATCCGTGGGAGTATTCGATATATTAAAGAGAAGGCAGCTAGCTCAGAAGGGCATGTCTTCGGGAAAGAAACGTCGCACACAAGGCGAGCGCGCAGTGGTTGTATCGATTGATCGCAGCGTGTTCTTTCGTGTTTTGTTGTATCTGTTGTTCGTGGTATTTAGCAGCGTGTTGGTATTTACATCAGTGAATGGCGATGAGCGGGTTATTACACCGATGAGCGCTGTATTCGTCAATATCTTGATGGCGTCAGGCTTGATTGCTTTGTTTGACATGCAGCACTTGCATCGAGTGCGTAATGGACGCGTTTGTTTGGTGTTTGGTTGTATCTTACTGCACTTGACTGTGATTTATTTTGTATCCATTTTTGCGCCAAGTTCAGAATCTGACATGAGCTATGGCTTACTCTTATTGCCGTATGCGTTTGCTCCGTTGGTGAATTCAGTCTTACTTGGTAGATTGAGTGGTACGTTTACGACGTATGTTGTGACGATGCTCGGTGGTTTGCTCGCGCCAGCAGGCTATGGAATGGAGTATATGGTACTGAGCCTGATCACGGGCGTTGCTGTTGTAATTTTGACCAAGCGTGTGCGTCGTCGTGGATCTTTATTACGCGCGGGATTTTATGCTGGGGTGGCAGTCTTGATACTAGGAGTAATTTTTGAACTGATTCAAATCCCGGTTGATTCCGTGGCGTTTCAGGAAATGATGAAGAAGTCGCTCGGAGCTCTGGGTGTGAGCCTTTTGATTGCTATGGTTGTCAGTGGTATTTTGCCGGCGCTGGAGTCACTTTTTGGAATTACTACTGATATTAGTTGGTTGGAAATGAGCGATCTTAACCACAAGTTGCTACGTCAAATGCAGCTGGAGGCTCCAGGAACTTTTCACCACAGTTTGATTGTGGCGTCGCTTGCTGAGGCTGCGGCTGAGGAAGTGGGGGCAAATGCCACAATGTGCCGAGTTTGTGCTTATTTCCACGACATTGGAAAGTTGAAGAAGCCAACGTATTTTATTGAGAATCAAGGGGAGGAAAATCCACACGATAGTTTGACGCCAAGTATGTCGGCATTGATAATCATTGCGCATGTCAAAGATGGGGTAGAGTTAGCGATCAAGAATAAATTGAACCCGGTGATTATTGATGTGATTCGCGAGCATCATGGTGATTCTCTAGTGTATTATTTTTACCATAAAGATCGGGAAGCTCGTAGGGATGCCGAAAATAAGGCTGGAAAGGGCTTGGAGAATGTTGAGGACCTCCCGGACGTGGATGAGAAAAATTTCCGCTATGCTGGACCGCGACCGCGCACGCCTGAGAGTGGAATTATCAGTCTTGCTGACTGTGTTGAGAGCGCCTCACGCTCATTGACTAAGCCTACTCCAGCTAAGATTGGGACTCTAGTGAATGATATTGTGAATAAGCGAATATCCGAAGGGCAGATGGATGAGTGTGGTTTGACGCTGAAAGATCTGAAAAAAATACGTGAGAGCTTCTCTAAAACTCTTCGAAGCATGCTTCACAGCCGCATTGATTATCCTAAAGATGCTGATCGTAAAAATGATGCTGAGTTGCGTATGGCAGGGCGTCCTTCGTCACTGCAGCGCAAAAATGAAAATTCTTTAGAGCGTAAGAAGTCTGGTAAACAGACTGCCAAGGTTACTAAATTAGCCAAGTAGGCATGGTCGAAGTCTTTAATAACCAGGAGGCGGTTGCGCTGAGCGATGTACTTCTAGAAAAATTGGAAGAGGCGGCTCAGCTGGCTATGCCGCTAGCATTAGAGCATCCTGCCCATGATGGAGGAGTTTTGGCTACGCTAGATCACGTTGAGGTCAGTATCGTGGATGATCCAACCATCGATCGGGTTCACCGCGACTTTATGGACATCCCAGGAGCCACTGATGTGATTACTTTTGCCCATGGGGAAATAGTTCTCAGTGTGGAGACCGCGCAGGCATACGCCAAAGAATATGGAAACGGTTTTGAGCAAGAGCTTATGCTCTATATTGTTCATGGACTATTACACCTCTCTGGTCACGAAGATGCCATTGCCTCTGAGCGTGAAGCAATGGAGAAGGTGCAGTTTGATATTCTCGAGAAAGTGTGGGGGTGAATCCTATACTGTAGGGAAGCTCTGTGTGTTTTTCTGAATTCTTCAGTAGAAGATGACGAGTCGTCTTGACTATCGGTGGGGGCTCGCGCATGAGTGGAGCATGGCTGAAGCACGGTACGAGCTCGTAGATATTATTTTGTCGCTGGAAACTTCCGAAAATGAGGAAGCGCGCAAAAAAGCGATTTGCAGGAAGCTGCGGCTTAAGCCAGAGCATGTGCATGAGTTTCGCTTGATGAAGCATTCGATCGACGCTCGGAAGAAGCTTATTAAAGTGCAAATGCGGATGGAGGTTGGCATTGATGGGCCGCTACCAAAGAAGGAACAGCCAACTAAGGAATATCCATCACTCAGTGGTGGAGAGAAGCGAGTTGTTATTATCGGCTGCGGGCCGGCAGGGATTTTTGCTGCATTGCGCTGTATTGAGCTCGGAGCGAAGCCGATCATCGTGGAGCGGGGCAAGGATGCTTCGGCTAGAAGGTTCGACCTTGGACCGATCATGAAAGAAGGACGAGTGATCGAAGATTCCAACTATTGCTTTGGTGAAGGTGGAGCTGCAACTTATTCTGACGGAAAACTTTATACGCGAGCTACGAAGCGTGGTCCTGTGCGTGATGTTTACGAGACCTTGGTGGCTCACGGTGCGCCAGAGAGAATTCTTACTGATGCTCACCCACATGTGGGCTCAAACCTATTGCCAAATGTGGTTAAGGCATTGCGCCAGTCGATTTTGAATGCGGGAGGCGAAGTCCACTTTGAGTCTAAGGTTGTTGATTTCATCCTGCGCGATGGTGGCACGAAGATGTCTGGTGTGGTTTTAGCTGATGGACGGGAGATCACTGGTGAATCCGTCATTTTGGCTACTGGCCATAGTGCTCGCGATATCTATCAGCTTCTAGCAGATAAGAAAATTTTGATGGAGCAAAAGCCCTTTGCGGTGGGTATGCGTATCGAGCATCCGCAGCCATTGATTGATAGTATCCAGTATTCCTATGACAGGGGGACTGAGCGTCCACGGATCTTGCCAGCTGCTAGGTACAATTTAGCGACTAAGATTGATAATCGTGGTGTGCATTCGTTTTGTATGTGTCCAGGAGGGTTTATAGTGCCAGCGGCGACGATGAATGATGAGGTCGTGGTCAATGGAATGAGTTTAGCTCGGCGGGACTCCCCATTTGCTAACAGCGGCATGGTGGTCACTGTTGAGCCTGAGGATACAGTCAAGTTTCAAAAAGAGCATGGCATTCTTGCAGGTATTGCTTACCAGAAGGATCTTGAAGTGAAGGCTTCGGTTGCGGGTGGTGGAAAGCAGAAAGCTCCTGGGCAGAAAGTAAATGATTTCATTGCAGGAAAACTTTCTGCTGAGCTGCCAAAGACGAGCTACTTCCCAGGTTTAACATCTTGTCGATTAGATGAAATTCTACCACATGACGTTTCTTATCGTATGAAAATCGGACTTAGAAAGTTTGGGAATCAAATGAAGGGTTATCTTGGGGAAGAGGCAAATTTGTTAGGTTTTGAGACCCGTACTAGTAGTCCGTTGAGGATTCCTAGAGATGAACAAAGTTTAAATCACCCAGAGGTGGTGAATCTCATTCCTTGTGGTGAAGGTGCTGGCTATGCTGGTGGAATTGTTTCGGCAGCGATTGATGGCTTGAAATGCGCTGAGGCCGCCATAGTTCTTAAATAAATACACCATGCCTGATCTTGAATATGAACTCGAGGCAAAAGCTGCTGGAAAGCTTATTATTGCGGGGGTAGATGAGGCGGGCCGCGGCCCTTTGGCTGGGCCGGTATCGGCTGCGGCAGTGATTCTGCCCGAGGGCTACACGCACCCATTGTTAGATGACTCTAAGAAGCTCAGTGAGAAGAAGCGTGAGTCCATTTATAAAGACATCATGGGCGATGAGCGGATCAAGTGGGGGCACGCGTATGCTGATGAAGATGAGATTGACTCGATCAATATTCTCAAAGCAACGCATGCCGCGATGGCGCGTGCTGTTGAGCAGTTAGGTGAGTCCGGAGCGTATTGCCTGATTGATGGACTGAATGTACCAAACTTTCCATACGAGTCTCAAGGAATAGTCAAAGGGGATGGGAAGAGTCTTTCGATAGCTGCGGCAAGTATTATTGCTAAAGTAAAGCGTGATCATAGGATGGTTGCGTACGCGGAAGAGTTTCCTGAATACGGATTTGAGAAGCATAAAGGGTACGGGACAAAAGCGCATTTAGCTGCCTTGCAAGAATTTGGTCCGATCCAGATTCATCGGAAATCGTTTGCGCCTGTTGCTCAGTTGAGTCTAGATATTTAGTCAGACTTGTAGGTTGCTCTATGTAGCAGTGTGCTCTAGGTTGTTAGGGTGTTCTCTTTGATATACCGTTATCTTCCGAGCAGGTTACTGGATCGTCCATTTTGCTTTGAGCAAGGAGACCGAAGGTTGTCTCACATTGAAATTGGCGAGATTGGTGAGAGGATGGCTGTTACCTACCTAAGGCGAAGTGGCAAAAAGGTACTCTATAGGAACTATCGTGGACCGAAGGGTGGTGAGCTGGATATTGTGGCTCGCGATCGCAATTTTTTATGTTTCGTTGAAGTCAAGGCAAGGCGGAGGCGCTCTGGTAGCAGACCTCTGGATGCTGTAACACCAGAGAAGCAAGACTTGATAGAGCGTGGAGCTCGCTCGTGGTTGGCATTGTTACCGCATAACGATTTCCAATGGAGATTTGACGTAGTTGAGGTTATTTTAGAGGAAGGGGAGTTGCCGGAAATTTGTGTGGTCGAAGAGGCATTCTAGGATTTTCTTAGGATTACCGTAATTTCTCAGAATCGGGCTTTGCAGGTAGGCATTGATTGGGTATTGTGTTGCCAAGATGTGGGATTTAATAACACAAGGTGGGCCATTAGTGTGGGTTCTTTTAGCGCTATCCTTTGTAGCTACAGTGGTCGTGCTGGAGCGTATACTTTATTTTCAGAGAAACCGAGTGCATGTTGGCAACTTGATTTTAGGCTTGGCGAATCATGTGCGGAAAAAATCGTATGGTGAGGCCCTGCATGAGGCAGCACGTGCACCAGGTCCGGTCGCTAGGGTGGCGCACGCTACATTGATGCGACATCATTTGCCACGTAGAGATTTGCGTGACATCGCACGCGAGGCTGGACAGTTAGAGGTGCCAAGAATTGAGAATAATCTTAGAGCACTCTATACAGTAGCTTTGATCGCTCCCCTAGTGGGGATGATGGGTACGGTGATGGGCTTGATCGAGACTTTTGGGGGAATGCAAGAACGGGCTGGATTCTCTTCCGCGAAAATGATCAACGATGGTGTACACGAGTGTCTTATAACAACCGCAGTGGGCCTAATGGTAGCAGTGCCAGCCTACTTATTTTACATGTATTTCCTAGGGCGAGCAAAGCGTATGGTGCACAGAATTGAGCGTGCAGGTATCGAAATGGTCAATCTAATCTGTGATGCACGTGAGGCGACGAGTGACATCGTTTCGTTTGGCGAAGAAGTGGCTCAAACTCGCCGCGGAAATACGCAGTCAACAAACGACAAGGCATCAGCATCCCCAGATAAATGAAGCTTGAGATGTCATTGCCAGAGAAACCTGGCTTGATGCATGCCTTGCCATTGGTGGATCTTTTGGCTTTGGTTATGTTATTCCCTCTGCTGACTACTTCACTTGCCCCGCAGGCAGGAGTCGAGGTGGAGCTACCTGAGACCGATTTTCGTCTCCAGCGAGTTGCCAATCCCATTATAGTAAGTATTACGGGTGGGGCAGATCCACAGTATTGGGTGGGGAAAGAGTTAGTTGAAGAAGATGATTTATTGGCGGCAGTCCAAAAACGCGCAGAGTCTTGGGATAGTGGAGGGCCGCCAGCTATACTGATGCGGGTGGATAAGTCGGCACAGATGTATGGGATGGATGTTATGCTGAAGCTCAAAAATGAAGGATTTCGTTGTCTCCTGGCTGCCAAGCCAATCCAATAAGTTGATTGATGTTGTTTTCCCGTCAGAAAAAATTGAAACGAGACCGCGATGCCGGGCTCGTGTTTTGTTGGCGAGGTGGTCAAGGGGGGAATCGCGGGGGGATGATAATCTCTGTCTTGATTGCTTCGAGCATGTTTGCCCTGGCGTTTTGGGGGATTAGCCTCGATTTTAAGGCAACAAAGCCAGAGTCGCGAAAGTATGCTAAAATTTTATTAGTGGATCAGTTCTCTACTGAAATGGCTCTGTGGGTGGATCAGAATTCGCCTTTTCCTAGTCGATGGGACCCACTGATGGATAGTGGCCATCAACAGAGAGTGAATGATGAACTCGATGGATTGTTTCAACAAATGACGACTCCTCCCAGCCCTTGGATAGATATGCCAAAGGTTGCACTACCTCTGAGTGTTCCGCGTTTGATTGAGTACGGAATGGTAGAGTTAGGGAGTTTGCCAAAACCGCTTCAAAATAAACAGAAAAAAGGGGTGTTAGAATTGGTCGTTTTTTTGGATGCACTTGGTGGGCTTGAAAAACGTAAACCTAAGGAAATTTTACCGATGGATGTGGTCATTCCAGAGCAGGCATATGGTAGTGCTTTACGTTTTGTGGTGACGCTTGATGCCAAGGGGGATGTTCTATTCATCGCGCCGGCGGAATGGCGAGAAGGTGAATACGAAAAGAAAATAGAGAACTGGTTAAGGATGCAGCGATTTGTCCCATCGAAGTCGATAGGCCTAGAGGTAGGTGAGGTAATTGTACGAGTGGAGGTGAAGAATCATGCTGGAAATTAGTTTCGAAGATCTGGCTATTTCAGTACTCGTATTTTCTATGTTGATACTTGGAATCCTTTTGGTTGGAAGAAATTCCACTGAGCGACAAGTGCGCCGACGGAGCTTGCGCTCGATCATCACTTGCGATGTCTGCGGTCACCTCTTTAAGGATAGCAGCGCTGATAAAGTTGTGGATTGCCCTGAATGCGGCCGGTCCAACCAACGTGGACGAGATAAGTCCTTAGGATGAGGCTTGCACCTAGACCGATCGCGTGGATAATCGCTGAAATCAAATTTTTATGAACGAACGTAGAGTAGTTATCACTGGTATCGGAACTGTTAGCCCATTAGGAAATGACCTGAAATCCACCTGGGAAGGCCTTAAAGCTGGTAAGAGTGGTATAGACTATATCACTCAACTCGACACCACTGACTACCCAGTCAAGATTGGTGGTGAGGCTTCGACCCAAAGCCTTTCTTTAGCGACGCTAAGGACGCACGCCGCGCCGACCGCTACACTCAGCTAGCTATGGCAGCTTCGAAGATGGCAGTGGAAGATTCCGGAATGGACCCAGAGGCTGTCGATAAGACCCGCGTCGGTGTCATGGTTGGCTCAGGAATTGGCGGGCTAGGCACTCTTGAGCGTGAGCACAAGAAGCTTTTAGAACGAGGTCCAGGTCGTGTTTCACCGTTTGTGATTCCGATGATGATTTCCAATATCGCGTCCGGTATGATCTCAATGGAGTACGGATTCGGTGGACCTAACATGGCGATCGTTACAGCTTGTGCGACCTCGAACCACAATATCGGTGAAGCTTGGCGCATGATCAAGTTTGACGACGCTGATGCATTTGTTGCAGGTGGTGCAGAAGCTACAATGCTCCCGATGGGACTCGGTGGATTTTCTAACATGAAGGCTCTTTCTACACGCAATGAAGACCCACAAGGTGCGTCTCGTCCATTCGATAGTGGTCGTGATGGCTTTGTGATGGGTGAAGGTGCTGGTGTGGTTATCCTAGAAGAACTCGAACACGCAAAAGCGCGTGGAGCTAAGATCTATGGCGAGCTTATTGGTTACGGTGTGAGTGCAGATGCCTACCACCTATCAGCTCCGTCACCTGATGGTAGTGGTCCATGTCGTGCGATCCACATGGCTCTCAAACACGGTAAGGTTAACCCAGAAGATGTTGATTACGTGAACGCGCACGGAACTTCAACTCCGCTGGGTGATATTTCAGAAACTACAGCTCTCAAGCTCGCATTCGGTGATCATGCAAAGGACAAGCTTGTTGTGAGCTCCACGAAATCTATGACTGGTCACCTTCTTGGTGCCGCTGGTGGTATTGAAATTGCAGCATGTTTGATGGCTATGAAGGATGGAATTGTGGCTCCGACTATCAACTTAGAAAATCAAGACCCACAGTGCGATCTTGACTACTGTGCGAACACAGCGCGTGAGATGAATGTCGATATAGCGCTCTCCAATTCCTTCGGTTTTGGTGGGCACAATGCCAGCCTATTGGTGAAGAAGTTTTCCTAATAGTTAGACATCACTTTTCATCTAATCCTGCAAGGCTCTATGCTTTGCTGGATTTTTTTTGTCCTTCAATCTAGCCGTGTGTGTTAGTTCTATTCATATGAAAGAATTTCCAATTTACACACGCCGTGTCCAATTCGCTGATACTGATCTAGCCGGTATTGTGCATTTTAGTAAAATCTTATGCTACGTAGAAGAGGCTGAGCACTTTGTTATGCATGGGTTGTCTGTCCCAGCTTCTGATGCATCTGGTGGTTTTCCTAAAGTTCACGTGGATTGTGACTATCGATCACCCTTGCGCTTTGGAGATGACGCTGAAATTCAAATGCAACTGGAGAAGGTTGGTGAAAGATCTTTGACTTGGAAATTTACCGTGCGGTTGGCTGAACTTATTTCGGCTGAAGGGACACTTGTCACTGTGTACGTATCGAAGTTAGGAAAATCAGAGACGATTCCCTCAAGTTATCGAACGATCTTAACTTAGCTTTTTTTTGCCGCAGAGTGCTTTGACGCACCAATGCGATTTTTTTCTCTAAGGTAACTGTTTGAAGATCTAGTTACATGACTTCTAGGCTGATTTCGACAGCTTTAGAGGTTGGTGTGTTAGAGGTGTCAGCTGTGCTGTCGATGGGGATGAGAACGTTGGCTTCTGGGAAGTAGGCGGCGGCGGCTCCACGCGGCATTTCGTAGGGGATTGCGAGGAATCCTTCAGCGTGACGTTGGCCGTCGTTCCAGTGACTGGTGATTCTGAGTTTTTGAACGGGCTTGATACCGCGTTCTTGCATGTCTTCGGGATTGAGGAAGATGATCATGCGCTGGTTGCCGATGCCACGGTAGCGGTCATCGAGTCCGTAGATTGTCGTATTGTATTGATCGTGCGAACGAAGAGTCTGGAGGATGAGGTGCTTGTTGTCCTTTTTCTTGAAAATGCTCAGGGCTGCGCTGCCGAAGTTTGCCTTATTGTTAGGCGTATCCCAAATGCGATCTTTGGCATTATTTTGGAGATAGAAGCCACCAGGCTTTCTAACGCGAATGTTAAAGTTTTCGAAGCCAGTGATGGAGGCTTCAATGGCATCTCGGATGAGGTCGTAGTCATCAGCGAATGCGAGCCAATCAATGGTTTTTGTGTTGCCTACGACTTTGTGAGCGAGGTGAGCGACGATGGCCGGCTCGGACATTAAGTGTGTAGAAATCGGTTTGAGTCGGCCAGTGGACATGTGGACAATTCCCATTGAGTTTTCACAGGTAATAAATTGCCGACCGGCCTTCTGCATGTCCGTCTCAGTGCGTCCTAGGCAGGGGAGAATGAGGCCAACTTTTCCTGTAACGAGCTGAGAGCGGTTAAGCTTGGTGACCACATGGGCTGTGAGCTTGCACTTGCGGAGTGCGGCTGCGGTGAACTTCGTGTCTGGTGCGGCTTGGAGGAAGTTACCGCCCATCGCTAGGAAAAATTTAGCCTCACCTTTATGCATCGCGTGGATGGCTTCGACGACATCGTAGCCGTGCTTGCGTGGTGATTCGAACTGGAAAGCACGTTCAAGTGAGAGGTGGCATTTTTCTGGAAGTTTTTCGTAAATCCCCATGGTGCGATCACCTTGGACGTTAGAGTGGCCACGGACTGGGCAAAGACCAGCACCTGGACGACCGATTGCTCCGATGAGGAGATGGACGTTGGTGACTTCACGGATGGTGTCGACTGAGTTCTTGTGCTGAGTAAGTCCCATAGCCCAGCAGGTAATGAGCTTCTTGCCTTTGGCTATGATTTTGTCGGCGAGTAACTCGATCTCTTCTCTGGCGATGCCTGAGTCTTGGGTGATTTGATCCCACGAGCTTGCGGTGCAGGCCTCTGCGTAGGCGTCGAAGCCAGCAGTGTGCTCATCGATGAAGTCGCGATCGATGACTGAAACAGGGGCAGCTTCGTCACGAGCAAAGATCGTCTTTGCTACGCCGCGGAAGATTGCCATGTCGCCATTCATTTTGACCTGAAGGTATAGGTCAGCAAGTGGTGATGCTTGATTGAGCATGCCCGAGATTTTCTGCGGGTGGGCGAACCCTAACAATCCAGCTTCACGGAGTGGGTTGATTGCTACGACTTCACCGCCATTAGCAATGCATTTTTCCAAAGAGGCGAGCATACGAGGGTGGTTGGTGCCAGGGTTTTGACCAACGCAAATAATGACGTCTGCAGTGTGGAGATCATCTAGAGTGACAGTCCCTTTTCCGACTCCGATGGCTGGGCCGAGTGCTGAACCGCTGGATTCGTGGCACATGTTTGAGCAATCGGGGAGGTTGTTGGTGCCGTGGTGGCGGGTGAAAAGCTGGTAGAGGAAGGCTGCTTCATTGCTGGTGCGTCCCGATGTGTAGAAGATTGCTTCATCAGGATGGTCGAGTTCTTTGAGTTCGTCAGCCATGAGGTCGAATGCTGCTTCCCAGGTGATTGGCTCATAGTGGGTGGCTCCTTCACGTAGAACCATTGGGCTAGTGAGACGTCCTTGTTGGTCGTGCCAATAGTCGCTTTGCTCGCTCATTTCTTCGATCGAATGGTTGGCGAAAAAGTGTTCGTCTATTACCTTAGTGGTGGCTTCAGAAGCAATGGCCTTTGCCCCATTCTCGCAAAACTCAGTCATAGCTCGGTGGTCATCTGGGTCAGGCCACGCGCATGACGGGCAATCAAATCCATCAGTTTGGTTGAGTTCTAACAATGCCTTGGTGCCACGGATGGGGCCAGCTGTCGACATGACCTGTTTGAGTGATGAGATGACTGCCGGGGTGCCTGCTGCCCAAGTTTTAGGGTCTTTTATCTTCAATGGAGCGTCTTCTGATTGCATACTTGTTTTTACCTTAGATTTTCTAGAAACACACTGATTATATTTCTTGGGTAACGCTTATTTTATTCAATAAGTAGGAAGGAATAGGCAACCAGTGCGTGTCGGTATCTAGTATCGACAAAAAGCATGGAATCATCATGATTCCTTGAATGAATGACATTGAGATCGCGCAGGATGCCAAAATGAAAAAAATCATCCCATTGGTGAAATAGGGATACCAGAGGAGATGATGGAGCCCTACGGTCACTATAAAACTAAGGTGTCATTAGATTACTTGGAGTCATTGGCTGATAAGGAGGATGGCAATCTTATCCTCGTCACTGCGATCAGTCCAACGCCTGCGGGAGAGGGTAAAACAACGACGAGTGTTGGTCTCACCGATGGCTTGAATAAGATTGGTAAGAAGGCAATTGTGTGTCTCCGAGAGCCATCGTTAGGACCATGTTTTGGTATGAAGGGGGGAGCTGCTGGTGGAGGCTATGCTCAAGTAGTTCCAATGGAGGATATTAACCTCCATTTCACGGGGGATTTCCATGCTATTGGCCTCGCTCATAATTTACTTTCGGCATTGATTGATAATCACATTCATCACGGGAATGTGCTTGGGATCGATCAGCGAAAGGTGAGTTGGCGGAGAGTGTTGGATATGAATGATAGAGCTCTGCGTGAAATAACAGCTGGATTGGGTGGTCCTAACAACGGCTTCCCTAGGTCGGATGGATTTGATATCGTTGTGGCGAGTGAAGTAATGGCTATCTTTTGTTTAGCGACAAGCATCACAGAGCTGAAGCAGCGATTGGGAAATATCGTTGTGGCTCACACTCGAACAAATGTGCCTGTGACTGCACGTGAGTTAGAGGCGCACGGTGCGATGACTGTGCTGCTAAAAGATGCATTTAAGCCCAACATTGTACAAACATTGGAGGGGAATCTAGCCTTCATTCACGGTGGGCCATTTGCTAATATTGCGCATGGTTGTAACACGGTAGTGGCAACCAAAGCTGCGCTGAAGTTAGCTGATTACGTTGTCACTGAGGCTGGGTTCGGTGCCGATCTTGGGGCTGAAAAATTTGTAAACATAAAGTGTCGGAAATCGGGATTACGTCCAAAGGCCTCAGTAGTGGTCGCCACCCTGAAGGCTCTGAAGTTCCATGGGGGAGTGGCTGTAGCGGATTTGTCAAAGGAGAATCTACAGGCTCTAGAGGTGGGCTTGTCAAACCTCGAGCAACATGTGCGGAATGTGCGCGAGAGTTTTGGGATCTCAACAATTGTAGCGATCAATAAGTTCAGTTTTGATACTGCAGCAGAGATTGCTTTGGTTAAAAAGAAGTTGGCGCACCTGGATGTACAGGTGGTCGAGGCTGACCACTGGGCTCGCGGGGGAGAGGGGGCTGTCGACTTAGCTGAGGCGGTTGTTAAAATTATCGAGGATAAGCCTACGGATCTTCATTTTATTTATGAAAATGAGGCCAGCCTTGTTGAGAAGATGGAGTCGATAGCGATGAAGATCTACGGAGCTGAGGCGGTGACATTTGACACCAAGGTAGGTAAGAAAATTGCCAAACTCCAAGAAGATTACGGTCATTATCCAGTTTGTGTGGCGAAGACTCCCTACAGTTTTTCTGCCGATCCTAGCAAATTGGGTGCACCCAAAGGCCATACAGTAAAAGTGCGTGAAGTACGACTGGCGGCTGGTGCAGAGTTTATTGTCTTTATCTGTGGAGATGTGATGACCATGCCTGGACTCCCTAAAATCCCAGCTGCAAATCGTATTGACCTGAATGAATCCGGTAAAGTAGTAGGCTTGTTCTAGGATGGTAATCTGCTGCTGACTATGTTACATCTAGAGTTATGCGTTTAGTTCGATTTGGTGAGCCTGGCTACGAGGAACCAGGTGTGTTGTTGAGTGATGGTAAAGTCATTGATGCTAGTTCTGAATTTCGTGATTATGATGAAGGGTTCTTCGCTTGTGCTGGTTTGGAATCCTTACGAGAATGGATTGCTGATAGTTGCCCGGGCGGGATAGAGGTTCCGCACGGGTCTAGAATGGGGGCTCCCATCGCCAGACCGTCTAAGATTGTTTGTGTTGGAAAGAATTATCTAGAACACGCTAGAGAATTTGGAGGTGACGCTCCAGATGAGCCAGTGCTTTTCATGAAGGCTACCAGTGCCTATGTGAGTGGGTCTAATGACGTGCTAATTCCGCGTAACAGTAAGAAGTTAGATTACGAAGTCGAGTTGGCCATTATTATTGGTAAAACAACGAGTTACGTTTCTGAGGGAGATGCTAGGTCCTATGTGGCGGGGTATTCCGTGATGTGCGACTACAGCGAGCGTGCCTTTCAAAAGGAGCGTAGTGGTCAGTGGGTTAAGGGTAAGAGTGCGGATACCTTTGCTCCCATGGGCCCTTGTCTGCTAACTGCTGATGAGTTGCCGGATCCGCAGGCTTTGAGGCTTTGGAGTAAGGTGAATGGAGAGCTCCGCCAGAGTGGTTGGACAGGGGATATGCTGTTTAGTGTGGACTACTTGGTGAGCTATGTGTCGCAATTCATGACACTCTTGCCTGGTGATGTCATCGCGACCGGTACTCCGGCAGGTGTGGGGATGGGTTTTGACCCTCCCCGATTCCTTCAAGCTGGAGATTCTGTTGAATTTGGGGTCGAAGGAATTGGCTCGAATATCCAACGAGTTGTCAGTCATAGATGATTTAACTAACAGAGCTTAATTAGTTTATGGCGATGTTTCTTGATTGCTGAATTTATGCCGTATTGAGAATATGGCGGATTAATTAACTGTTAGAGTTTTAAGCACGCTTTTTCTTGCACGAAGTAGGTTTTCACTTATAAAGTGGAGTTCCACTGATCGAAGAATATGAGAAAAACAACATATTCTCGATCTTTTTTGCGCCCAGCTAGTATGGGTGCAGCAAGCATAGATTCAACAATCTCACATCCAAATGAATCCGGATAGAGCAACACTCAACTTTCTAAATAGCTTCCCCGAAGAAGCACGTAGCCGCGGCGACGACCTTCAGCAAGAAGGCGCCGTAACACA
This sequence comes from uncultured Thermodesulfobacteriota bacterium, assembly GCA_964195395.1. Lineage (GTDB taxonomy): Bacteria > Verrucomicrobiota > Verrucomicrobiia > Verrucomicrobiales > Akkermansiaceae > Rubritalea. The sequence goes on along the minus strand of CAXMPP010000002.1, from coordinate 6,330 downwards.
AATTTTTGGTAATCACCTTTTCATTCAAGGAAGGGTAGAGGACAAAACTGGCACATTTCGTACCAGTCTTCGTCTTCAAGGTAACCGTTGGTTCGGTAGCAGTACTGCCGAAGATGAAACCATTGCTGGAGCGTGTCTATACGCGACAATGATGGAGCGTATGCACCGCGGAGAAGATCTACCAGAGAGCCCTAACGAGTTCGATGATACTCCAGTTATTGACCTAATCGAAGAAAAGCTCGACCGTGAGCTTGACGATAAGGAAGCTGAGTTTGTCAGTAAGGTAGAGAAACGCTACCGCCGTTATGTGATCGAGGGAGAAATCCATGATCACGACATGGTGCGCCTCAACCCACGGTGGGAGATTGTCACCTATGATCCATTAGAACTTTGGCCGATGCCACCAGGAGACATTCTGGAATTCTGGAATTATCTCGCCTACGCATTTTTCAAGAAGCGTCTACCATTCCCAGATTTTATGAATTCTGTAACTGACCTTGAAGCAGTGCAGAAGAAAATGAAGGACTGGGAGAAAGAGCGTGAAGTGTCCGAATGGTACGAGCGTATTGAGGATGTCAATGAGCGTCCACCTCAGGAAAAGCCTATCCATTGCGAGTTCCGTATCGTCAGCACGATGAACGAGGCACGTGTCGAGATCAACGAGAGTAAGTCAAGCTGGCTCATTCTCCGCGAGAAGAACGACATCGAGCGAGTCACCGCACTGTTCTCCGCAGCAGCCCTCCGTATGGATGCGCAGAGTCAGGTTATATGGGAGCATTTCTATACATTTTATAAGGAAGAAGGAGCAACATCGATGGATCTCGACAACGAGTCCGCATGTCGTTTCATGAACCGACTTTTCCGTCAACCTGCTCTCAAGGGTTATATTGTTAACCTTGATGAGAAATTCTACAAAGTTGTTAACGAACCCCTCAGTTGGGTTTGTGAAGATGATCCATACAACCCAGGTAGTTTTGCACTACAATTAGTGACACAATCTGGTGAGAATGTATCTCACTCAGTCCGTCTTCTTCCAGGCCGCGAAGAACTTTACCAATCCGATGAGACTGTCTTCCCTGGGCCACCACGTTGGCTCGATGACACAGACGTGATGCCACGCTATATGATCCCTATCCAGGTGATCGACTCACTTGAGGGTGTGGAATTCCTTCGTAAGATCGGAGCTACCCTCCCTGAGTCACTGAAGAAGCGTGTGATGGATCTCGATCTCTTCCCTCGTTTTGAAATGCGCATTGAGCAAGGACTCACTGCTGCTGAGACTGAGCACTTAGTAATCAATGTACTCGCTCTTGAGAAAAAAGACCGCCGTACCGAGAAGCTTGTTAAAGAAGGCTGGGATCTGGTGGAGCAGAAGGCCGTCAAGGGCAAGCAGCTCCTTCGATTTGCTCGTGAAGATCTCTACCCAGTTCCTGGATTACTCCAAGAAATGGGCCTCACCTACGACGATAAGCTTGAAGAATTTAAGACGCGCGTCACCAAACTTTTCCCTGAGAAGTTTGCTGAGTGGGCAAAGAACCTTCCTGAAGCTATGCAGGTTGAGATGGACTTCAAACTGAAGACTCTCCTTGCAGACCCTGTCACCGCGGCTATCCGCTTCGAGGTCGTCAACCAGGATATCGATTGGTTCGATCTTAAGATCGTGATCGACGTTGAAGGTGTGAACCTCTCCAAGATTCAGATTCGTCAGCTCGTTGCCGCTCGTGGTGGCTACGTTCGGATGGAAGACGGTGGTTGGATGCGTCTCGAAATTAAGCTCGATGACGACCAGCGCGAAGCTGTGACTCGTCTAGGACTCGATCCTTTCGACCTTTCTGGCGAGACTCACCGCATGCACGCACTCCAGCTCTCAGATCCAAAGGCAGCAGATGTCTTCGATCCAAAGGCGTGGAAGCGCATCAAGGATTCAGCACACGAAATTCAAGTCAATCTCGATACTCCGGTACCGGACGGTCTTCAGGCGACACTCCGACCTTATCAGGTCGATGGTTTCCGTTTCCTCACTTATCTCTCAACCAACCGCTTCGGTGGTATTCTTGCAGATGATATGGGTCTCGGTAAGACGATTCAGTCGATCACCTACATTCTCTGGCTCCGTCAGCGGGCACTCGATGCAGGTGAAAAGCGCCCAGCACTGGTTGTCTGTCCTAAGTCGGTTCTCGACGTTTGGGCGACTGAGGCTGAGAAATTTGCTCCAATGCTGAAGGTGAAGATTCTCCGTACGCGTGACGACCTTGTGATTGATGAAGCTCAAAATCATCTCGATCTTGTCGTTCTCAACTACGCACAGCTTCGAGTTTGTGGTGAAGACCTAAACAACATCAAATGGCTCACTGTCATTCTTGATGAAGGTCAGCAGATCAAGAATCCAGATTCCAAAGCAGCAAAGGCAGCGCGTGACCTCAACTCCGTCAACCGTCTTGTTCTCACAGGTACACCTATTGAGAACCGCTTGATGGATATGTGGTCACTGATGGCATTCGCTATGCCAGGTGTTCTCGGTTCCCGAGCTTACTTCAAGAAGCGTTTCGATAAGCGCAAGGATCCGTCCTCGCAAACTCGCCTTGCTGCGAGACTTCGTCCGTTCCTTCTCCGTCGTACCAAGCTTCAGGTAGCGAAAGATCTTCCACCACGTACCGAAGAAGAAGTCTTCGCTGTGATGGAAGGCATTCAATCAGACATGTACAAGGCTGAGCTCAAACGCATTCAGAAAGCTCTTCTAGGTCTTGATTCCGATGAAGCAGTGAAGAAGAATTCCTTCGCTATTCTTCAGGGTCTCATGCGACTACGTCAGATTTGTTGTCACCCTGGATTGATTGATCCTAAGTTCCTCAGGGAAGATAGCGCTAAAATGATTGCACTCTTCTATCTACTTGACCAACTCCGTGAGGAAAATCACAAGGTTCTGGTGTTCTCTCAGTTTGTTTCAATGCTTGATATCATCAAGGCCCGTCTCGAAACTGAAAGCCGTCCGTACCACTACCTCACTGGTCAGACTAAAGACCGTAAGGGGGTGATTGAAAGTTTCCAGACAACTAAGGATGCATCAGTCTTCATGCTCTCACTCAAGGCGGGTGGTGCTGGTCTTAACTTGACCTCTGCATCCTATGTTATCCTTTACGATCCATGGTGGAACCCAGCGGTAGAAAATCAGGCAATTGACCGTACTCACCGTATTGGTCAGAAGAACAAAGTGATTGCATACCGACTACTCACTCGAGACACAGTGGAAGAAAAAATACGTGTTCTACAGCACCAGAAGACAGCACTCGTAACCAACGTTCTCGGTGACGAAGGCTTTGCTAGCACTTTAGGTGTCGATGATCTCCAGTTCATTCTCAACCATGGTGGAGACATGTTCGGTACTGAAGAAGAGATGTAAATTTCTTGTACAAAACACATTTTCAAAAGTCCGCGCTAGTAAAATAGCTGCGGGCTTTTTTTTTGTACTAAACACACTTGATCTTTAAGCGCGAATTTCTATGAAAAGTAGGAATTTATTGATAGATAAAATTATTATTTAGGTATAAGAAAATAACCATGAACGCACAGCAAACTGATATGAACTCCCAGCTTCACAAAAAACTCTATATACCCGCGATGATTTTTGCGGTGCTCAGTATTGCTTTAGTGGCACTGATGCCATTATTTGATGATGTTGGAATGGCGAATGAAAAGACCGCTACGATGGTTGGACTATGGGTTAACTTTTTAGGTAAATTTCACCCACTCTTTTTACATCTACCAATTGGAGCCTTGATGCTGGTTTTTATGATGGAAGCAACAGGTTTGATGACTCGTGGTAAGTACCGTCCAAATACCACTTTAGGTTTGTTTTTTGCAGCATCAACAGGAGTGTTTGCTGTGGTGTTTGGCTATTGTCTTTACCTCACTGGAGAGTACCCGCAAAGCGAGCTTGTTCTGGAGCACAAGCGTGATGGCATTCTCTTTAGCCTATTCTTGTTGATCGCCTTTGTGATCAAATACACGGCAGATGTGAAGTTGACTGGCAAAGCATTCAAGGCTGTGTACTTTTCTTCGCTCGGAGCCACAGGCTTCATGATGTTGTGCGCTGGTCACCACGGCGGTGAGATTAGCCATGGTAATCCTATTGATTCTTTTCCTGCGACAGTCATTACAGAGCGCGATGAGCGTCAGAATGCCCCTGTAGATACTGATCCTGTTGTATTCACCCAATTCATTCAACCAATCCTCGAAGCAAAATGCATCAGTTGTCACGGTGAGGATAAGCAAAAGAGCGCACTCCGACTCGATACGTATGCCTTCATGCTCGAAGGTGGCGAGGAGACTGCCAGTCTCGTACCTGGTGACCTGAAAGAGTCCTCAATGGTGACTTACCTACATTTACCTGAAGATGATGATCTTCACATGCCACCTGAAGGCAAAACTCAAATGACTGCTGAGGAGATACAAGTCCTTGAGTGGTGGGTTAAAATCGGTGCTCCTGAATCAGCAAAACGTAGCGAAGTAGAAATCACGCCTGTGGCTGAGAAAGCTCTAGCCACACTTCTGACTCCAGCTCAGCGAGTGCGATTAGAAGCTGCACAAAAAGCTGAACTTGCCGCAAAGAAAAAAGCGGATGATAAAAAACGTGCCGAACTAGCCATTGCTCTAGAGACTGTGAATGCAAAGTTCCCAGGATCGTTGAAATACGTTTCTCAGGAAAATACCGACCTTAACTTCTCTGCCGTCAGTTACCGTTCAAAATTTACTGACGCTGATATCGAGGTTCTCACTTCAGTCTTTAAGGATGTAGTTGAACTAGATCTCTCCTCTACTCAGATAACTGACGCTGCAGCGAGCAAGCTTTCTCAGTTCACAAAACTTAAGAAAGTGAAATTGAACGGAACTCAAGTGAGCGATGTTGTCTTGGCAACACTCTCAGAGCTAACTGAGCTCGAAGTGATCAATCTCTATGGTACTCAGGTGAGCGATGAAGGACTTAGTAAGCTGTCCAATCACCCGAAGCTTCACAGAATCTATGTGTGGAATACAAAGGTCACTGAGAAGGGCGCGAAGTCGCTAGAAGACGCTCTTCATAAGCGTGTAGATTCTGGTGATAATCATGCCCACAAGCAGCACCCACAGGTGATTCTCGGTATGGATACCACTATGAACAACTAGTTGTTGTACTATGTTGTCGGCTGATACTTTGAAAATCCTCGGCCGAGCAAGACGTCTACCTGCAAAAATGGCACTCGGTTAGGCGGCCTGATCGAGAATTTTTAGTGGGGGGGGGCTCGTCGCCGCGAAAATGCTTAAAGTAGGCCAGCCTCGGCTTTTGTAACCCATGCGTTCATTTCGGCCTTCACTTCACTCGTCTGGGTTCATTTCGACCTGGTCGCTCTTTCATATAACGCTCAGTGATGCGTTCCCATAAATTGGTCACTTCTTTAGCTCGGAGCCGTGGGTGGCCTACCACACGTTCAAAGTTTTTACGGTTCTCTTCTATCACTTGGAGTGCTCCTTTGAAGCTTAGGCGACGATGATTCACTCCATGAGATTGACCTAAATTCAGCATCAATAGACGGAGTGAATCATAAACAATCATATGCATGAGTATCTCCTTTCGAATCATGTCAGGGGACTTCGTCCGCAGCATATCCATCCCGAATGTTGTTTTTATATCGCGAAACCTGACTTCGATTTCCAACGATGGTGTTACAGCGAGGAGACTTCCTCTGCGGGGTATTTCACGTGATCTAATAGAGTTGTCACTACGTAGCGAACGCGCTGCTTCCCTTCACGGTTGGGACCTTTGGAGCGAATGATTCTTACTTCCATACTTGCTGGGAGTGCGTCCCAATCCTGCTTGCTGAGCTGGCTCCCTTTGGGCTGAGATCGTGGTTTGTGATAGGTCAGCAAGCGCTCGTTGGGGCCTAACTTACGGCCTTTACGGAAGTCTATTTTACGAGCCTGATGCGTTCGCCCAGTAAAGTGAGCGTCCTTTCTCCGGAGTCGGCCAATAATTTCGTATGTACTATAGAGTCGGTCACCCACAAAGATGCCTCCGGCTTCGAGATAGCGCTCGAGAGCATCGTGCCCTCGGAGCTCACTAGTTTTAAATTTAGAGAAGGAAAAGTCCTGTAAGCCTCCGTGTCCGAGATCTATGAGTCCTCCTAGTCGGATGATTGGAAAGCCACTCCCCGGCTTGATACCTGGTGCATAAGGGTAGGCCTCACAGTTGCTTTTGGTGTCGGGCATTTGTGCGCTGGTACCATCTCCGGCTTAGACAAAAAATCCGCGCCAAAGCTTATCTTGCGAAAGGTTAGCGTCTAACTGGTGGCGCAA
>CAXMPP010000001.1:0-57847 GCA_964195395.1 uncultured Thermodesulfobacteriota bacterium | reverse complement strand
CAAGCAGGCGGTGGCCAACCTCAAGGTTCTCGAGGATCGCAACAGCAAGCTGGAAACAGCAGCACTGAAGCTCACCAACCAGGTGCGTGAATACCTCAAGACCGCCTTTGCAGCTGACGCCGAAGCACGACTAAATGTAGAATCTGCAATCAGAGGACTTGACGTCGAGCTCGGAATAAGGCACAAGCCGCGTCCCCAAGTAGATTTTGGTTCCCTTCAGGAAGCTAAAATCATCAGTATCGATAGCCAATCTGGCTTGCTGGTACTGAATGCAGGGGGAAAGCAGCAAGTGCGCATCGGCATGACGTTCCGTATCCTACGCGGTAACGGCCAAATAGCTGAAGCTATCATTGCGAGGGTTCGCCCAGATATATCTGGAGCCCTTGTAGTGACACTCGAAGACACAAAAAGCGCGGTTCGCCTAGGCGACATCGCATCAATCAAAACGATTAAATAATCAGGAATCAATCATCCAACGGAAACAAATCCATGGAAGTAAAATCAACATACAAATACGCTCGCGTCTCCGCTAAGAAGGCACGTGACGTGGCCCGCGAAATCCAGGGTCTTCCTGTGTCCTCCGCACTTGACGCACTGAACTTTACACCAAAGAAATCAGCCGCTCTCATTGCTAAGACACTGAAGTCCGCAATTGCTAACGCAGAAAATAACTTCGAACTCGATGCAGATGAACTCATCGTAAAAGAAGCGACAGTCGGTGAAGGCCCAACATTCAAGCGTTTCAAACCACGTGCCCGCGGCTCCGCAGGTGCTATCCGAAAGCGCACTAGCCATATCTTCATTACTCTTGCTCCAAAGGCAGAGGCTGAATCCACTAAATAACTTAAAGAACCAATATTATGGGACAAAAAGTAAATCCGATCGCATTCCGCCTCGCAGTTAGTAAAGACTGGCGTTCGAAGTGGTATGCCAAGGGTAAAGACTATTCAACAAAGCTCCACGAAGACCTCAAGATACGTAAGTACATCAAGGGTCGTCTTCAGTTCGCAGCTCTTTCACGCGTCACTATTGAGCGTGCCTGGAACAGCGTTCGTGTAACTATGCACACATCTCGTCCAGGTCTTGTGATCGGACGTAAGGGTGCAGAGATCGAGAAAATGACTTCAGACATCACAAAGATTTGTGGTGGCTGCCAGGTGAAGATCGATATCATCGAGATTCGCAAGCCAGAGCTCGACGCACAGCTTGTAGCAGAAAACATCGCCGTTCAGCTTGAGCGTCGTATCGCTTTCCGCCGCGCAATGAAACGCTCACTCCAGACCGCGATGGAATTCGGTGCCGAAGGCATCCGTATTCGCTGCGCAGGTCGTCTAGGTGGTGCTGACATCGCACGTGCTGAGTGGTACCGCGAAGGCAAAGTGCCTCTTCAAACTCTCCGTGTTCCAATCGACTACGGTTTCGCTGAAGCAGCAACAACATACGGCATCATCGGTGTCAAAGTATGGGTCAACAAGAAGGAAGAAAAGCTAACAGCTGGTGGTAATAACCGCAATGACCGTGGTGGTCGTGGTCGCCGTCCAGGTGGTGACCGCCGCGAGCGTCGTCAGGGCTAATCTCTATTAACTTATAACAATTAGGAATAAAGAATTATGCCATTAATGCCAAAACGGACGAAGTTCCGTAAGACTCAGCGTGGAAACCGCGGTGGTAATGCACAGCGTGGAACAGAAGTAAGCTTCGGTGACTTCGGTCTTCAATCACTCGGTCGCTCATGGATGAGTAACCGCCAAATTGAAGCTTGCCGTATCTCCATCAACCGCTTCCTCAAACGTAAGGGAAAAGTATACATCCGTGTATTCCCTCACAAATCTGTCACAGCCAAGCCCGCTGAAACTCGTATGGGTAAAGGTAAAGGCGCTGTTGACCGTTGGGTTGCAGTAATCAAGCCAGGTGCTATGATCTTCGAGATCGCAGGTGTGCCTGAAGCTGATGCGAAGGAAGCCCTTCGTCTCGCTTCAAACAAGCTTGGTTTCCGCACCCGTTTCGTTGAGCGTAACAAGCTCATCTCGTAATCGAACTTAAATAACGCGAAATAGAATATACACTATGTCTACTAAAATTAGCGACATCCGCGAGCTTTCCGTTCAAGAGTTGAGCACCAGTCTCCGTGAACTCAAGCAGGAAGCCCTTACACTCCGTCTTCAGCAGGCCACTGGCCAGCTCGAGAATACCGCCCGCATCAAAGCAATCCGTCGCGAAGTCGCACGTGTGAACACTGTTCTCACTGAGCTTCGTACTAAGGCTGCTAAATAACCCCACAAAGGATTAAAAACATGAGCGAATCAAACACTACTAAGCCAGGTTTACGCAAGTCCCGCGTCGGCGTTGTTGTTTCCACAAGCATGAACAAGACTATCGTAGTAGAATACGTAGCTCGCGTTCCGCACCCACGTTTCAAGAAAATCGTTAAGCGCACGAAGAAATTCTACGCTCACGACGAAACTGGTAAAGCTGCTGTTGGCGACAAGGTGCGTATCACCGAGACGAAGCCTATCTCTAAGCTTAAGTGCTGGGAACTTACAGAAGTTCTCTCTCACTAGTCAACTCAAAGGATTCGGCGTCCCTTCAACGGGGCGCCGATCTCCATCTCTGTAACAAATTAACTTACTACAAAATTATGATTCAAATGGAATCCTCAGTAGCGATCGCCGACAACACTGGCGCACGCTCTGCTAAAATGATTGGTGTCCTCGGAACTCGTTCCAAGGTTGCTAACGTAGGTGACATCATCACAGCTCACGTTCGTGAAGCTATCCCTACTTCTACTATTAAGAAGGGAGCAGTTGTGAAAGCTGTTATTGTTCGTACCGCTGCACCTGTTCGTCGTAAAGACGGATCAGTGCTTCGTTTCGACGGTAATGCTGCTGTCATCATTGATAAGGACAACAACCCTAAAGGTACTCGTATCTTCGGCCCTGTTGCTCGTGAACTCCGTGAAAAGCAGTTCATGAAAATCGTATCCCTCGCTCCAGAGGTACTCTAATTCTAACGAACTGAACTATCATGGCACACGTAAAAAAGGGTGACAAAGTACAGGTCATCGCAGGCAACCACAAAGGTAAATCAGGCACTGTAACTTCTATCAATGAAGCTAAGCAGCGCGTTATCGTTGAAGGTGTTCGCAAGATCAAGAAGGCTATCAAGCCCTCCGAAGCTAACCAAGAAGGTGGCATCGTTGAAATTGACGGTACAATCCACATCTCTAACGTTAAGAAAGTAGATTAATTCTACTCTCTCTACGAGATTTTCAAAAAGCGGCTCTCTTCACAGAGGCCGCTTTTTTTGTGCTCTAGAACCTTAGCTTTACAAGGTTTTTGGTTTTCGTTGAATATTGATCGCATCTGTGGCGTCATCGTCAGATGAACAGCAAGGAGCAAAGATATAAGGACGTGTTTAACCGTATCGAGGCGTTGCTGGCGGGTGTGAGCGATGAGGTCGCTTGTCTTTCGACGATTACCTGTGAGCTATTTCATGCATTCGAAGGATTCCAGTGGGTGGGATTCTACAGAGTGACAGCACCAAGAGAGTTGACTGTTGGGCCGTATCAAGGCGGGCATGGTTGTTTAAAGATCAGTTTCGACCGCGGCGTCTGCGGAGCTGCGGCCAGGACCAAGCAAGTACAGTTAGTCAGTGATGTGAATGCTGTCACGGACCACATCGCTTGTTCTACTGCGACCCAATCAGAAATCGTTTTGCCAGTGGTGGACATAAATGGCGATTTGCGAGCTGTGTTGGATGTAGATTCTGATGAACTAGCGCATTTTGATGCTGTGGATCAGTGTCACTTACTTAAGGTCTGTGATCTACTGACACGAACTTGCTATAGTAGCTAGTACCGCACTGACTCAAGTGTCAAACCATCAGCTGGAGCGCAGTAGGGGGATTTGCCATTAGGGAGATCAGCAGGTTGATCGAGTAGACTGAGGTGGTCATCGAGTCTGAGTCGACCTTGTGCTGCCTGAACTGCAGCTCCTGTCAAAAGGCGGACCATTTTATAGAGAAATCCATTGCCGGTGAAGCGGATGAGGTAGCCACCATCGATTGAAGTGAGTGAAGCTTCGGTGATGGTGCGTGTGTAGCTAGTCTCTGCTGTTTCGTTACCACGTAGAGCGGCAAATGCCTTGAAGTCGTGCGTGCCAAGGTAGTGCTGAAGAGCTTGCTCTAGCGTGGCTGGATCGAGTAATCGTGGTAAATGCCAAGCTCGACCATTGAGCATGGGGTGGAGCACTGGATTGGTAGCTAGGAAATAGCTATAGGTTTTCGATTTGGCTGAAAAGCGCGCATGAAAATATTCTGGGACTTCGACGCAATCCATAACTCGGATTGTTTTCGGAAGCTTGGTGTTGAGAGCTGGAACCCAATTGTACGGATTCATTTCAATACTTTTAGGGCTATCAAAGTGTGCTATTTGCGCCTCAGCATGCACGCCAGTATCCGTCCTCCCAGATCCTTGGATTTTGACTTCTTGTTTCGCAATAGCTGCTAGCGCTGCGTGCAACTTGTCTTGGATCGTTTGTGAACTAGGCTGAGTGGCCCAGCCTGAATAGGGGCGTCCGTCGTAGGCTATTGTGAGTTTGAGGCGCATGGTTTCTTTTTGTGGAGAAGTTGGCAGCAGAGGAGCTGTAGGTGAAGTGAATAATAACACCGAATCACTGAAATCTAAATCCTAGATGTAAGAGCTAACAAATTCAAATCTTGCTTGGAGTGATTAGTATGTTAGAAGTGCATGTTGCGGCATTCCCAGCTTCGACGGACTCCCACAATATATGTTATCTGACTTGGATGCTTGCGCCATAGTGCGACTACTTGGAAACACTGCAGCAGTGGAGGGTGGATTATCTGATAAAAAGCGTTTCCTCATGAATGGCCTTTGTGACCTAGTCGATGCTGATGCTTGGTTATGGTCGCTGGGTACTTGGGGGGAACCTGGAGAACCGCCAGTTTATGTGGGTATTATGCATGGCGGTTTTGATGAGAACAGGTTTACAAAATTATTGAATGTCATAGAGCATCCAGATAATGAGAAAATTGTCGCTCCGTGGATCGCAGAAGTGACTCGTCAGAAAAAGCATTCCACATATAGTCTCACAGATTTAGATGAGAGTGGTTTATTTAGTAATAGTGAAATTGCTGATCTCATGGAGCAAGCCGACATTGGTGAGCTTTTTGTCAGTGGATATCCAGTTGATGAATCATCGATGAGCGCTATTGGCGTTTATCGTGCCAGCGGTGCAGCTCAGTTTAATGCTAGAGAGCTTAAGATTGCTCACCTTCTCTTTAAGGAAATCCCTTGGCTTCATTCGGCCGGGTGGTCACATGAAATTACTTCCAAAGCCCCTCAGCTCTATCCTCGTCAGAGAGTTGTGCTTAATCTTATGTTAGATGGATTGGGGCGTAAACAAATTGGTCATGAGATGGGACTCACGCAAAATACAGTTGCTGGCTATATTAAAGACATTTACAGGCATTTCGGAGTGAGTTCGCATGCTCAGTTGATGAGTAAATTTTTAGTTGGAAATACCTATACAGGAGGGCTGGCAACTCGTGCTAGTGATAATAGGTAGATGCCCCCCCAATTAGGGGAATAGACAAAATGATACATTCGTTTATTCTTCGCATCAGTAGAGAGTAATCCTCAAAGCTCATTGATGTGTGAAACTTAAAGTTCAGCCCAGTACTGTGTTGTTTGTTTGTTTGTTTCAAATGTCGATAGCTTTGAGGTGAACTATTTACTCACTCATCCTAGAAACTCCCCCCAATCCAAATTTGATTTACGGGGCCAACTTCAATGTTGGCCCCGTGGGTTGAAAAAACCTCATCTAATTACTCCCATGTTTGAAAATACATCTTCCAAGGTAAAGCAAGACAGGCTCATTGATCCTCGGTTAGCTGATTTTCTCAGTGACGAGAGCCGATACCGACAACAGTTTTCCTCTGCTTCAGGCGTTATTCTCGCCGTTGGCGTGTGCCTGCTCTTCGTCGTTTTTCTAGTCTGGTTGTTTTTAACACACTAACTAATATTATTTTTTCACTTCAATATTTCTCCCCCGAAATGCCTCCCCCCCCCGATAAGCGGGGCTGCTAGCTTAGCTGGTGGTCTCGCAGGTGGGTACGCATCAATTTCCCCCAATCCCCCCATAGAAATGATAGCCGAAACCAAAAGACAAAAAAAGAAGCAATCCTTGGACTGCACCTATGCTGAACTCCTTTCCGATAAATCAAATCAAAAACAGGCGTGCTTTAGAGCAGCTGTTTTCATTTGGATGTCAGTTGGGCTATTATCAATTTTGACGATTTGGACCCTATTGTGAAATAGGGTTCGTGGTTAGAAGTTTGAGGTTCTCTCTAACCGCATGTGCAAAAACCAGCTCTAGCAGGAAACTGCTAGAGCTGGTTTTATTTTAAGATTTAACCTCAAGCGTTCCTTCAGTGACGCCGAGTTTCTCCATGATGCCGAGGTCTTGCCAGAGCATGTGTCCGTCGGTTTTCTTTTCGATGAGTTGCTGGTACGCTTGGAGCGTAAGGAGGGTGGATTCCTTGTCCTCGTCGAGGAAATCGATGCGGTAGCGGCTGAGGCCAGTGGCGCGGACTTCATCATAGAAGCGTGCTCCAGTTTGGGCGCGTCCGTTAAAGAGTGTGTTACGGCAGCCAACATCAGCGGCTAAGGTGTGGAGTTGGCCTACGCGGTCGCGCAATTGGACCTTATGTTTCTCGCATGGGCGCCCACAGTCCTTATAGCTGGTACCCGAGCTCATGAAGGTGCAGAACACGCAATGCTCCATATGGAACATCGGCATGTGTTGGTGGAGAGTGAGTTCAAACCACTCGCTCGGAGCTTGCTCTAGCATGTCTATGAGTTGCTGGACATTGAGGTCGTAGGAGAGAGTGAGGTGATCGAGTGATGCCCGCTCCTTGAGGATTTTAGCTGTCGCTGGGTTGGCGCAGTTGAGGGAGAAGTCACCTGTACGGTATAGGCCGTCATGGTCTTCGAAATAGCGGACAGCACCAAGGTTACGGATCAGGACTCCGTCGGGCTTAGTTTTGTCGATAAATTTAAAGTAGCCCGTTTCTTTCGGCTTTTGAATCCGCGGGGTGGCGAGGTGGATCGTGGCGTCACCACCTGCGCTGCGGACTATTTCGACCGCTTCTTTATAACGTCGGATGTCTTCAAAATCGGCGTAGATTCGGTTGATTCCAGCTTCAAGTGCGGCTTCGATTTGGTGGGGCTGGCGGGTGAGTGTGGAGAGTTCTGCGGGCGCTGGCTCAGAATCAGGCTTTGCCGGCATGATGTCTGAGAGGGTGAGCTTGGAGATCGCTTTCTCGATTACCGGCTGAGCTTCCGCGTGTTGATCGAGCTTTTCGACCAGAGCTCTTCGAGCTCGGTTGAGGGCTGAAACGGGGATGATCAGACCTTCTTCGAGATTGTTCTCAACGTTTCCTAGCTCGTAGGCTGTGTTGCCTAGTCTACCAAGTTGTGCTGTGAGTGACTCGGTTGTGAGTGGGCGGTTTTCTGCGGACTGGAGTAGCTCGCTGGTGGTGACAGTGAGTCCATTGCACTCGAGGCTGAGTGCTTTTCCTTTAGCACCGCTGACGGCTATTTGGAGACCACTTTTGACTGGTTTGAGCTTGGTGTTTTTCCAAAGTGCTTTTACCTCGGAATTGAGTTTTGGGTCGTCAGTCTTATATATTTCGATGCCAGGTTTGATCCGGTCCCAGTTGATTCTGCAATGTTTGTTGCTGAAGTTGAGGACGGTGCCTTCGACAGTCCAGATGCGAGACCCTTGTTCGAGGTCGCGGTTTTCACCTGCGTCAAAGACGATGCCGTCACCAGCTTTGAGTCCAACACTGCCTTCTTGGTTAAAGACGATCCAGCCAGGTCCGCAGTTCTCGACAGTGCCGACGCGGATGCCACGCTTCTTACCATACTTACCATGGGTCAAATACGGATGGTTTGTACCCGGGAGCCAGCCGGTGGAGAGTCCGCGAGAGAAAGTCATTTCCATCGCATAGCGTTCGTGGTCAGTGATGGTGGATTCGCGCTGGGCGACGGCGTCATCGATCGCTTTGCGGTAGACTCGGGTTACAGCAGCCACATATTCTGGAGTCTTGAGGCGGCCTTCGATCTTGTAGGAGACCACGCCTTGGTTGACGAGGTCGGGGACGAGGTCGACTGCTGCGAGATCTTGTGGAGAAAGAAGGTAGCGTTTTTCTCCCATGTCCTGAATTTCTCCATCGACTACGAGCTCGTAGGGCATACGGCATGCTTGAGCGCACTCACCACGATTGGCCGAGCGTTGACCGAGAGATTCGGAGGTGAGGCACTGGCCTGAGTAGGCGACACAGAGGGCTCCATGGACGAAAACTTCGAGTGGGACGCATTCGCTGGGGTTGAATTTGTTGATCTCCACGAGAGAAAGCTCGCGGGAGAGCACAGCTCGGTCGAGTTTGTAAAGTGAATCGATGAACTCTAGACCTTCTGGTGAGGTGATAGTCATCTGGGTAGAGGCGTGGATCTCGATGGAGGGAGCCACGGTGCGGCAGAGCATAGCTAGGCCGAGGTCTTGAACGATAATGGCGTCGACCCCAGAGCGTTCGAGCAAACGTAGCTGAGCTTCAGCCTCTTCTAGTTCAGAGGTGAAAATGAGGGTGTTCATCGTCACGAAGCCTTTGACTCCGTGAGCGTGAAGAAAGTTCATCAGCTCGGGTAGGTCTTCGTCAGTGAAGTTGTCTGCGCGAAGGCGGGCGTTGAACTTAGATAAACCAAAGAAGATGGCGTCAGCTCCATTAGCAACAGCTGCGCGGGCACAGTCCCAGTTACCTGCGGGTGAGAGAAGTTCGGGTGTGCGGTCGTTGTTCATGGTTCTAGAAGTGGTTGGCTTTGCAACACGTTGCTGCTGCGAAGCGGTGGTGGACTGAATCTAGTCCTATTCCAAGCAAAATCAAAGTGTGGCTTGCGACTAAGTCGTAAGCCTAAGGGTTTAAAAGGGCTAGAGGGGGGGCGAGGACTGCTATTAGCCGTCACTGCGGAACTCTCCAGGAGACTTGCCTGTCATTCTTTTGACAAAATTCGAGAGTCCAGAGGCTTCAGAGAAACCAGCTTGTTGTGAGATGCTCTCAATCGACGAGGACTTATCTCGTAGCAAGTTGGTGATGGCTTTGATGCGCATTTCTCGGATCAATGCCGCAGGGCTGGTGTCGGTGCATTTTTCAAATGCTCTTTCGAGTCCTCGGCGGGATACTCCACAGGCGCTTGCGAGCTTAGTGACGCTAGTGCCCTTGAGCGACTGGGCCGCTAGATAATCGAGAGATTTTTGGTAGGTGAGCATCGACTTGTTGATCTCGTGGCTGGATTCGCGCACCACTGTCTTTGCGGGTTGTAGCATGCTGGGGGCGTCTTGTTCCAGAACTCCCATAGCTTTGGCTAACGCCACGGCTGCAGCCCGGCCGATGTCTAAGCTCCTGAGATCAATACTGCTGAGTGATGGACTCGTTGTTTCACAAAGGAGTCTGTCGTTGTCCACGCCGATGACAGCCACCTCATCTGGGATGGAGAGACCTAATTTATTGGCGGCATTGATCACGTCGATGCCCGCTTGGTCATTGCATGCAAGTATTCCACAAGGCTTCGGGATTGGGGCCAGCCATTTGGCGATAGCTTCGACCGCTGCCCAGCTGTGGCGCGTTTCGGCAGATAGTGTGAGGGTCTCATTGTTCACCGCTCTGGCTGTGGCATAGGAGTGAAATGATCTTCGACGCGCGTCGGACCACACTACGTCGTCCCAGTGGACAAAACCCCAGTAGCCTAGATTGAGTAGGCTGAATTCTTCGCCAGCTAATCGACCGATGGCTTGGTCGTCTACGTGCGGGCCGTTGATGTACTCTGCTGATTCATCTTCAGTATCTCGGATGAAAATACAGGGGCTATTGAGTTGATCGATGGAGCGGGCCAATTCAGGTGTAAGCCCACGAGCGATGATGCCGTCGAAGCCTGCTTGTTTGCGGTGCTTTTCTAGTTCCTCAGCGGTAATGGATGGTCTGATACAGCGGATGTCCCAGTTGAAGCCCTCGGTGCGCATTGAGAGTACGCCTCTGAGGATTTCACGTGAAATGAAACCAGACGACTCACCAAGAAAGAGGATTTTGAGTTTTTGGTGCGTAGTTTTCAATGTGTCGTGATTTGAAATTTGAATGTCGTAATATCGACGTGATCACAGCTGCGCTGGTGTAAGTCAATAGAAAATGAATTGTCGTTAAATGTAATGATCCGATGCGCACCATGTGATTGCTTGTCGACATGCTCTTGTGCAGGATTCTTAGATGCTAGACCAATTGAGCTTTGAGTGCCAACAGGTGCTGTCGAAGTACACAGTGATGAATGTTTCCATTGATGGAATGATCGATAATCTTAAGACACAACGATAATGGATGATTTAACAAGAGCGAAAGAAGGTGGGTTTGGTACGAAATTAGCCATCTATGGCAAGATGTCTGGTCCAGGTTGGGTTCAGGCTGCGGTGACATTGGGGGGAGGTTCTCTGGTGGGAGCTCTCTATTTGGGAGTGATTGGTGGCTATGAGTTTTTATGGCTACAACCACTCGCGATGCTCTGTGGCATTGTCATGCTATCAGCTATCAGCTACGTCACACTTTCCTGTGATGAGCGGCCATTCCGCGTGATGGAAAAGAAAGTTTCACCCACTCTTGCATGGGGCTGGCTGATCGCGACCGTTATTGCGGACACCGTATTCTGTGCCGCTCAGTTTTCGTTAGGTCGAGGTGCGATTGAGGATAATCTAGGGTTCACCCCTGGTCCCTATGTCATCACCGGCTCATTATTCGTCCTCGGGATGGCTCTGATCTGTATATCCCAGAAAAACTCGAAAGCAGCAGCGCTCATTGATAATATTCTAAAAGCCCTAGTCGGCGTAATCGTCCTCTGCTTCATGGCAGTGGTCGTGACCCTTATTTCCAAGGGAGCCGTGCAGTGGAGCAGTCTATTCTCAGGGCTTATCCCAGATTTTACAGCACTCTTTAGACCCACCGATCAGATAGCAACGGCAATCTCAGCTACTGGTGATGGCGCTAGTTACTGGACCGAGTACGTTACTGGAGAACAGCGCAGTAAAATTATCGCAGCATTCGGAACAGCAGTGGGTATCAACATGACCTTCCTTCTCCCGTATTCACTTAAGAAAAAAGGCTGGGGGAAACCGCACCGCGAACTCTCGCGCTATGATCTCATGCTCGGTTTGTTTGTGCCATTTGTCCTTGGAGCCTCAGCGCTCGTCATCGCCTCAGCGGCTTCATTTCACGCCAAGCATGCTGATATGATCACCGCTGACGGTAAGCCACTCCCAGGAATGGAAAGTGCGTATTACAAGGTGGTCGATAAGCGTCTTCAGAACGACGTTGGTGGTTTTGCCGAACTAGACGTAGAAGCTAAAGCCGTCCATCGTGAAGGACTAGCACTAGAAGAAAAACAACTCGCCGCGATGCTAGCGAACAGAGGGGCTAAAAACTTAGCAGCCTCACTGAAGCCCTTCCTCGGCGAGAATGCTCAAGTTATTTTTGGAATTGGCGTTTTAGCGATGGCGGTCTCCACGTTACTCGTTCACATGATGATGAACGGCTACGCGATAAGTGAAGCATTTAACAAAGTCGGCAACTCGAAGTACTTCGTACTAGGAGCCTCGATGCCAGCAATTGCAGGGCTTTTCTCACCTTACCTTTGGAGTGGCGACGCCAAGGCTGCTATGGCAGTCCCCGCATCGGTGATAGCAACAACCTTGCTGCCGATCGCGTACTTAGCCTTTCTGCTGTTGATGAACTCGAAGTCCGCATTGGGCGACGAGCTTCCGAAGCGCAGAGGCTTGATCAATCTACTCATGGTCATCTCAGCTGGTGCGGCATCGTTCGCATCGATCTGGGCACTCAGCGCTAAAGGAGTTCCAGGAATGATTGGTATGGCCGGACTCGGAGCGCTCGCAGTTATTGGAATTCTTGGCTTCTTGAAGCGGAATAAAGCAGCATAGAGTAAATCTTTTAAAAGAATATATTATGAAATTTGGAATTATAGGAACTGGCATGATCGCAAACTTTCATGCAAAAGCAATCGAAGCGATGAGTGGCGGCACTCTTCATTCTTGTTTTGATCGTAGCCCTGAGCGTGCGACTGAATACGCGGAAGCAAACGGCATCGTGAGTTATGCCACAATGGAGGAATTTCTGGCCGATCCAGAGCTTGAAATAGTCACGATAGGCACACCATCAGGCACTCACCAGGAGCCTGCGATGGCTGCACTGAATGCTGGCAAGCATGTTATTTGTGAGAAACCACTTGAGGTGACACCTGAACGCATCGCTCCTATGATTGAAGCGGCGGAGAAAAATAAGGTCACGCTAGCCGCGATTCTTAACCGACGCTTCAATGAGTCGGTCGTTGTACTGAAGGATGCGGTCGATCAAAAACGCTTTGGCACGCTCTCTCTAGTAGAAGCTTCCGTCAAATGGTTCCGATCACAAGAATACTATGACTCAGCAGGGTGGCGTGGCACATGGGCACTAGATGGTGGTGGAGCACTGATGAATCAGTCTGTTCATATTGTCGACCAGCTTATCCACACCATTGGGCCAGTCAAACGACTTTCCGCAAGCATGGCGTGTCTGGCACACGAAAACATAGAAGTTGAGGACACCGCAGTTGCTATTTTAGAATTTGAAAATGGCGCTAAAGGCGTCATTCAAGGGTCGACCGCTTGTTACTCCTCCACTGGACACCCAGCAGAAGTGAACATCTGTGGGGATAAAGGCAGCGCATTCCTTGCTGACGAGAAGTTTAAAGTCTGGGACTTTGCGGAAGCGCAAGATGTTGACAGCTATGTTCACGCAAACCTTATGGTCGGCGGAGAGGAAGCTGGCTTGGGAGCTAACGACCCCAACGCGATTAACTTCACAGGCCATCAGAGAAACTTCGAAGAAGTGGTAGAGTCTATCGAACAAGGACGCCCTTGCACAGTAAGTGGCTACGAAGCCAGAAAAGCTGTAGAAGTGATCTGTGCTATCTATGAAAGTGCGCGTAACGACGGCGCATGGGTGAGCCTCTAAGTTGAGGGATTGTTCTCACAAAAGCTCATAGTCATACATAATAGAATTATTTTCATGAAACTCACAGGATTCGCTGACGAAGCAGCAAAAGACCTCGCTACTCAAATCAAAGCGACACAGGAGCTGGGATGGCAGTATATTTCAGCACGCGGGATCGATGGGAAAAACATCCACGACCTCAGCGATGCTGCATTTAACAATGCGGTAGAGCAATTGGCTGAAGCTGATATCAAGATCGCAGAATTTGGTTCCCTCATTGGAACTTGGGCAAAGTCGATTCATTCTGATTTCAATATTACGATTGGCGAAGTCGAACGCTGCATCGACCGTATGCCAAAACTTGGCACCCAGATCGTTCGCGTGATGTCCTACGCTCAAGAGCCTTGGGGAGAGGAGCAATACCTTGACGAAAGGGTCAAAAGGCTCCGCGAGATTGTAGCAAGATTTACAGACGCTGGGATCACGGTTGCTCACGAGAACTGCATGAACTACGGAGGATTCAGTAGTCAGCATACCTTAGATCTTGTCGAGAAGGTGCCTGGAATGAAGCTCATTTTTGATACAGGCAACCCAGTTTTTCAACGGGATAGATCTATGAGCGAGCCGCAACCGTGGCAAGATGCTTGGAAGTTTTATCAAGACGTGAAGGAGCACATCGTGCATGTGCACATTAAAGATTGCTTCAATCCGTTGCGCGATGGTGTTGAGCCTGAATACGTTTTCCCCGGTAAAGGGCAGGGCTACGTGGAACAGATCATGGCCGATCTCAAGGCTTCAAATTATCAAGGTTTTGTGGCTATCGAGCCTCATGTCGCCACTGTCTTCCATGCCAAATCCGATAGCGTGGACTGGGACCAATGCTACCAAAGTTACGTCGACTACGGCAGAGCTCTAGAAAAAATGACCAGCGAGTAGCGCGTGTTGTCATAAAATGTGGAGTCTCTAGGATACGGCACACCAGATCACGGCAAGCCAAACTGGACTAGGCATTAGAGCGCGACACCTTTATCTTGTTTGGAGCGTCGAATAAATACTCGAAGCTACATAGGTGTTGATGGCTGAGCCCATTTCAACGAAATAGTCTTGCGGAGGGGGCTATTAGAGTAACCATATCGCTAAATGAACAAACTGTTTGCCAGCATTCTTTTCATTGGGCTCTGCTTCTGCATGAGTGCAAAAGCCAAGCTGATTGATGGCGGTACGGAAGCGTTGCCCAAGGGGATTCATAGGGTGGAAGACACTCGGCTCAGAGTTGTCTCTTACAATGGGTATTGGACCTCGATTTTCCCTCGGGACAATGGCGAGGTCAGAACCAGCGAGTGGATTGATGGAAAAGGCATTGATGGTGAGGCGCGCTTGAACCGGTTTTCTGCATGGGCACCCAAGGCGCATGCGGACATCTGGGCCATGCAGGAAATCATCTACAGTAAAGAAGACGGAGCGGATACCACGGCTGAAGCTATCGGTAAGCATTTCGCCAAAATCACGGGGCAAACCTGGCATGCCGCGGCTGATAGCAAAGGCCGATTGGTGCTGAGTCGCTACCCGATCCTCTGGTCCGGGTCGATCCGAAACGCCCGAGGGATGGCCGCGTTGATCAATCTACCAGACGATGTGGGTGCCGATCTCTTGATGATCAATTTACACTTCTTCACGAAACCCAAGGAAGTGCAAATCAAGCAGGCGACACGGACCTTGGACTTCATCGATTCGGTTCGCCAGGGCGAGCACCCTGAGATTCCCAAGCAAACCCCAATTATGATCTGTGGTGATTTTAACAGCCTTCCTAGCGAAAGACCCTACAACATCCTCGCTAAATTGGCCCGGGATGCAGTGGAGGGAGACGGCAAGCTCAGCCATTTCCACAACCCAAGGCCACGACAGTTGAGCTCCAAGGCCAGAGGGACCTATGGTGAGGTCGCTTGGTCCGGGACAGTCGGCACATCGACTCCTCAACCACCGACCAGAACAATTGACCACATCCTGGCACCCAAGGGCTTTATGGAGCTTCAACAGACTTTTATATTCAATAGCCTGATTCTTCCGGAGAAAACCCTAGCTCAGTATGGAGTCGAGCGAGAGGCCATACTGTTAAGCCGAGAAGGCCGCCATGAAAAAATAGACCATCTGCCAGTTTTTATGGATCTCAAATGAAGTGATGAAA
Organism: uncultured Thermodesulfobacteriota bacterium; assembly: GCA_964195395.1. GTDB lineage: Bacteria > Verrucomicrobiota > Verrucomicrobiia > Verrucomicrobiales > Akkermansiaceae > Rubritalea. The sequence continues at coordinate 42,558 of CAXMPP010000001.1, read as the reverse complement.
CACGCGAGCTTACCCGCTCAGAGTCCCGCCCCTGGAACTGAGTGGTGAAGGTTCTGGATCAGAAGATCTATGTCATGTTCGGCATTTAAATAGCAGTTCACGGAAGCCGAACATTACCCCTTCTCTTTAATGAGAACGATTTCGGCATCGTTCTTTTGAGCCGCACCCGGAGTGCTTCTTCCTTGTTGGATGTACTGCTTCATCAAGGCGTGGAGCTGTTCTACTTTTTCTGGGTTTTCTGTGTACAGATTAGTCGTCTCAGCAGGATCAGCTTCTAGATCGAACAACTGCCACTTTGGATCACCCTTTTTAGCTTTTCTCGGAGTACTCCAACCACCAGATCCACCACAGAAGCAAAGCTTCCACAGGCCTTGGCGGATAGCAAACATGCCTCCAATAGAGTGCATCACGATAGGAGCACGGTCTACTTTGGCTGGATCTTCTAGAGTTGGATAAAATGAAACTGAATCAACTCCTTCTGTAGCCTTTTGCTCAGCTCCTACGATATCGGCACAGGTCGCATAAAAGTCTACGAGTGAGGTGATTCTTTGAGTTTTTGAACCAGCCTTCACCACCTTTGGCCAACGGGCGATAGTAGGAACACGGTGTCCGCCTTCGTAGATATCAGCCTTGTGACCGCGCAGGTCGCCATTCGGCTTGTGCCCCATTTTCACAAGCTCCCCAATCTTCGCTGCTGGCGAACATCCGTTGTCTGTTGAGAATATAACCAGCGTGTTTTCTGAGATTTTATTTTCATCTAAAGCCTCTAACACCTGGCCAACTACCCAGTCAGTTTCCATTAGGAAATCGCCATACTTGCCGATGCTCGACTTACCTAACCAAGCTTTACTTGGAACAATGGGTGTGTGTGGCGAGGTCAGTGGAAGGTAGAGAAAAAAGGGCTTATCCTCTTTTGCTTTCTGATTGATGAAATCAACAGACTTTCCCGCAAATACTTTCAGACACTGGTTGGCTTCGAAGTCCTGCGTGGCGGCGCCTTTTCGGAAAAAAGCTTTGGTCACTGTGGGAATAGCCACCGCTTTATCATTCTCAATGTAGACATAGGGGGCCATATCGAGAGAGGCTTGGATTCCATAGAAATAATCAAATCCATTCGCGGTGGGGGTGACTGCGGGTTTGGAATAATCCACATCCCATCCGTCTTCAGATTTTGGGTTGCTCTCGGGCTTGAATTGCCAGCCAATCCCCATGTGCCACTTCCCTACCACCCCAGTGTTGTAGCCATTCTCTTTGAGCAATGACGCCACGGTTGACTCTCCTTTTTTGATAAGGGGCTTATCATGTGGAGTGAAGAAAACCGACTTCTGCAGTCGCGTTCTCCAATTATAGCGACCAGTGATCAAGCCGTAACGCGATGGTGTACAAACCGATGATGTCGTGTGTGCATCAGTAAAGCGCATGCCCTCTTTAGCTAAACGGTCCAACGCAGGAGTCGCTGCTTTTCCAGTGGTATGTGACACATCGCCCACCCCCATGTCATCGGCAAAGATGAAGATGATGTTAGGTTTGTCTGCTGCTCGTAGAGAAACTAATCCCACCGCACTAGCTATCGTCAATAAAGGTATAAATTTCATGAAATATATCACAGCCATTCCATAGGCTATTTACTTTTTAGGAAGTAGCTGGCGGTCGACCCACTGAGGAACGGCCAGGTGATAAATAAACCAGCTAAATCCAAACTGTCTTTACTCACTCAACTCAGCAAGCGCATTCCTCTACATCTGGCTAATAAACTTGCTCTCAAGCAGGGGGGAGTGAGGTGAATTATAGCTTTGTGGGATATTTCTATAAAATAAAAGAAGGGCGACTCGAATTGCATCAGAAGCGAACGACCGGTGCGAGGAGGCATGCAGGTTAGGCCAAAATGTTCAGCCTGCGAGATCTAAGAAAAAAGCTTCTGGGCTGAGAGGGAGGAATGCGGCTGCATGAGAAATTTTGCGTTGTCGTAAAACGTGAAGAAGGAATGCGAAGTGTTTGCTATAAATTCTTTATGGGTTACGTATACTGAGTAATGACCATATCCTCACTCAATCACAAAGTAGGCTTCGCCTTTAGTGCTGTTCTCTTTTCCGCGGCTCTGAACTCTGGCGGAATCGCTGCCGAAACTAAGGTGCCAGTTAAGTTGAAATCGGCACAGGTCGATGAGGCGATCCCTCTCTTTAATGGTAAAGACCTCAGCGGCTGGAAGATTGTCGGTGGCAATGGCCAGTTCAAGGTCGAGGACGGATGCATTGTTGGATTTGGGGAGAATGTCAAAGGCAATACTTTTTTACGCACTGAGAAGACATTCACGGATTTTGAACTCACTTTTGAGTTCAAATTCGACGATCGGACAGGTAATTCCGGTTTGATGTTTCGGGCGAATCAAAAACCATCGGACGATGGCAATGGTCGCGTATTCGGCTACCAATGTGAAGGTGACAATGGTGACCGTAGCTGGACAGCGGGGATCTATGATGAAGCCCGTCGTGGCTGGCTCTTCCCAGTGAAAAAGGGTGGCGATGAGGAAGCCAAAAAGCGCGAAGCATTCACTAAGCAAGGGCAGAAACTTTTTAAGTGGGACGATTGGAATACCATCGTGGTTCGTTGTGAGGGAAACCATATTCAGACCTGGCTCAATGGAGAAAAGCGCGTCGACTTCATCGATCAAGACAAGAAAAACGACACCCGCGAAGGCTTCTTTGGACTTCAGGTGCACGGTGGGAAATCCTGCAACGTTCGCTGGAAAAACATCCAGTTAAAGCCGATTCAAGTAACCACAAAAGGAGAATAGACTTTGATGTTTAGTAGAGTCATTTCCATTATATTGGCGGGCAGTTCCTTTTGTTATGCCCAGCAAGGGGATAACAAAGACAAAAAAGGACAAGTCCAGCAAGACCCAATTCCCGCATCGGAGATTCCACCTTCTCCTCTACTGACCCAAGCCGACGCGCTCAAGTCATTCCAATTGGCTGATGGGTTTGTGATCGAGCCGATTATTGAGGATTCCAAAATCCATGTGCCAGTCGCTTTATCCTTCGATGCGGATAGCCGGGCATGGGTAGTAGAAATGACTCAATACATGGTCGATCTCGATGGCAATGACGAAGAGGTCCCTACCGGGAAAATCAAAGTCTTTGAAGATACGACAGGAGACGGAAAGTTAGATAAATCTACGGTCTTTCTAGACAAACTTGTCATGCCGCGCGCTGTCGCGGTAACCACCAATGGAGTACTGTTTGCCAGCTCAGGCAAACTCCAATTCATCAAACGCAATGGGCTCAAGCCAGTCGGTGAGCCAGAAGTGCTCGACGCCAGCTACGCAGTGGGAGGCAATGCTGAACACCAAGCAAACGGCCTGCTCCTAGCGCGTGATAACTGGTATTACAGTGCGAAGTCCGATAAGCGGTTTCGCAGAATCAATGGCAAATGGGTAATGCAGAAAACTGCATTTCGTGGGCAGTGGGGCATTGCTCAAGATGACTTTGGTAGACTATTCCACAATACTAACAGCACCTTGCTGATAGGCGATCAGTACCGGCCAAACCTTTTCAGGAATATACAAGGCTACACGCCTAAGTATAGAATGTCTCAACGTGCGGCAACGAACAAAGTGTATCCAATCCGGATGAATCCAGGTCTAAACCGTGCCTACCGAAAGGGAACTTTGGATAAAGACGGAAAGTTAGTTAATGCGACAGCGGCCGCCGGGATGGCCATTTACCGAGGAGAAAACTTTCCCGATAGCTATTACGGATCTGGATTCTCGACCGAACCCGGGGCCAATTTGCTGAAATTGATCGATTTGGACCGTGGTGCAGATAATAAATTACAAGGAAAGTTTCGTTTCGAGGAGAGTGAGTTTCTCGCCTCCACTGACGAATGGTTTCGACCAGTCAACGTCTATACCGCGCCAGATGGCTCGTTATGGGTGATCGACATGTACTTTGGCCTACTTCAACATAAAGCCTACATGACGAGCTATCTGCGGAGGCAATATGCTAGCCGTAGTCTAGATAAACCAATGCCTAACAATGGGAGGCTGTACCGCATTCGTTATGCTAAAAATCCTCTGAACAAAGCCGTGAAACTTTCTGGTAAATCTGTGGACGCACTAGTTCCTTATTTATCTCACAGAAACGGAACTGTACGAGATACTGCTCAAAGGTTGCTAGTCGGCCTCGTGCAAGACCCAGCCAAACTAAAAACCTTTACTGAGGCTGCTCGTACGAAGCTTTCGGGGAAATATGCCAAGCTCCATGCTCTTTGGGTGTACGAGTCCACGGGATCAATCTCAGCAAACTTTGTTAAGCATTGCCTTAAAGCCGAGGATTATGAGCTGAATGCAGCGGCTCTTGAACTAGCTCACCTCGCTGACAGCCCAATCGATGAGGCTATTTTAGCTTTTCAGCCTAAATCACAAAGTGCTCTATCATTGGTGTATGCTCTAGCGCGACTTGGATCTGAGCCAGGCTATCATAGAGCTCAAGAGCATATCGCTCAATTCTCCAAACAAGTTGGGTTGTTAGCCGAAGCCTACGTAAGCGGGCTCGGTAAGAATCTTCAGCTATCGAATGATTGGAGTGATCCAAAAGAGAAGAATCTAGCGAAGCAATTAGTACTCGCTAGAAAGTCTCTAGATAAATCAAACGAGGTAAAGGCGCCGGTAGTACCTAAGTCTGACAAAGCAAGATACGATCACGGAAAAAAACTCTACCTAGGCAGTGCTACTTGCATGGCTTGCCACGGTCTGGAAGGACAAGGCCAAGGCGACTTGTTCCCACAGATAGCGCCATCAGACTGGGTCAATGGAGATCCTAGCAGGCTCGCGAAAGTCATTCTGCATGGTCTCGAAGGCCCAATCAAAGTGAATGGAGTTCCTTTTAAAGCAGCACAGGCTATGCCGAAATTTGTTCAGCGAGCCGACCTGTCTGATGAAGACTTGGCATGCGTGATGACATATATCCGTTATATGAAGGGCAACAAAGGCGGCGTGGTGAAAGCGGATCTAGTCAAAAAAGTGAGAGCTGAGACGAAAGGGCGTACCAAGAATTATACTCAAGATGAGTTGATGAAATAATAGCCAGCTTCGAGATGGTTGCTTATCACTGGAGCCATACAAGCTGCGGATGCGCGATTTCTTCGAGTTGTTCTAACGTATGGCTCGGATTGAGTGCTTTTTAACTACAATCGTTAGTTGGCGTTACCAATCTTTTTCGACGCCACATTTGAAGAGTTTACTCGTGAAGAGGGTAAGAAACGTCCGCATAGCCAAGAGTTGGCAATGTGGGGTTTCACTTTAAAGCGTTCTCTGAGAGAGAATTATTTAGGTTGAATGAGTGGGTCTGCGGTTTCATCAACAGGATTTTCCGCAGCGTCCGCTGAATCAATAGAGCTATTAGCTGCATCAGCGGTTCCTTCAGCAGTCTCAGCAGTCTCAGCAGTCTCAGCAGTCTCAGTAGTCTCAGTAGTCTCAGTGGGAATAACTTCAGGTGCTTCTGTCGCAGTGCTAGTTGATTTTTCAGCTGTATCAGAAACTGTTTTTTGAGCGTCTTCGCAAGAGACTATTACAGCAGTTGATGCAGCACAGATGAGGATATATTTGAGTTTCATTGTAGTGTGTAGTTTTGAGGTGGCGTAATGCTGGTTGCCACACTCGGTTGACAGTCAGTTTAACCCCTTACATCAAAAAGAGAAGGAGTTTTTGACTGCCTACTATAAAACTGGAGGTTCAAGCCTCCCAGCGCTCGATCTTATCGTTGAGCCACTTGATCCACGCTGGGTGGGTGTTGAGGCATGGGATAAGCTCGAATTCTTCACCACCAAGGCTAAGAAATTGCTCTTTGCCTTCCATCGCGATTTCTTCGAGAGTTTCTAGGCAATCTGTGATGAATGCTGGACATATGACTTTAAGCTTTTTGACCCCTTCTTTAGCGAGGCGCTCGATTTCAAAATCAGTGTAGGGCTTGAGCCATGGATCTTTGAGAAGGCGTGACTGGAATGAGATAGTGACATCGTCATGGTGCAGGCCGCCCTTAGCCATCAGCGCGTAAGCTGCAGCATAGCATTGGTGGCTATAGCAAGTAGCGTGAGCTGGATGCGGAGTGGTACAGCAGTCTTTTGTCTTGAGGCAATGGTCGTGAGACGGGTCAGTCTTCTGGACGTGGCGCTGGGGGATGCCGTGGAAGGACATCATCAGGTGCGCTCCAGACCCTTCGTAGCTAGGTCGGATGGATTCCCAGAGAGCGTCAATATACTGAGGGTCTTTGTAAAATGGTTGAACGAGGACCGTGTTGATTTCACCAAGCCCTTGTGCGCGCAGTTGCTCCATTAGCTCGACCACTGCGGATTCATAGCTGGACATCGCATACTGTGGATACAGCGGAATGATCATCAGGTCGTCGATGCCATCTTTTTTCATTTCGGCAACGATCGACTCGGTCGACGGATTACCGTAGCGCATGCCGAGGTAGATAGGAGTGTCGGTGTTCTCCTGTACCAGTTTTTGCTGCGCGACACTGGTGACGACGAGTGGAGATCCTTGTTCGGTCCAGATCTTGTCATAGGCTTCGCCTGCCTGTTTCGGGCGTTTCGGCAAGATTACAAGCTTGAGCAAGAGTTTACGAAAAATCGGGTTCAGATCGAGTACTCGATCGTCTGAGAGAAATTGGTCAAGATAGGTGCGAACGTCCTCGAAGCTAGTCGAGTCTGGAGAACCTAAATTAAGAAGAATGACGCCTTTTTTAGCCATGATGTGTGTAAGATTGAGAAGTGAGTGTCTAGAGTGTTCAGGCACTGCTGGTGAAAAGGGTTATGTTGAAATTTTCTCGGTGAGTTTGATTCCGTTGATAATGCAGTCGCCAACGGAGATGCCTCCGCGGTAGTTTCCTGCAAAATGGATACCTGAGAACTTGCGTTCGCATTGTTCGAGTTGCTCAAGGATCGAGCTGTATCCTATATTGACCTGAGGGATCGCTTTTTCCCATCGGACTAGACTGCTGAAGACTGGACTGCCATCGATGCCAAGGAGGCGGCGGAGTTCGTCCATGGTTGAAGCTTTCATAGCGCTCTCACTCATTTTCCCGTATTCGGGAGTGCGTGTTCCGCCAAGCATGATGTTGATAGCGACACAGTCGTCTGGAGCTCTGCCAGGGAAGAGCGTGGAGGTGAAGAGCGCCCCGAGGATCTTAGACTTCTCGTTGAGTGCATTGAGCATGCCGAAGCCGTCTAGCGGGTGTTTCACCTGGCTGCGTTTGAAGCCTAACATCATGCTGGCTACTGGTGGGTAATCGAGGTGGGGCACTCTGGAAATGGCATCTAGGACTTTGCCCTCTAACGGTAGCTCTTCTAACTTGTGGGCAGGTACAGTGATGATGAGGTCGTTAAAACAGCCTTGGCCTATAGTTCCATTTTTGCCCTTCCAGTCGATGTGCCAGCGCTTGGTTTTCTTGTTGTAAGAAATGCCACCGAGCTTGGTGTCGAGGAAGAGGGTGCCTTCTTCAAGAATAGCGGCAATTCCCTTGGGGAGGGACTCCATGCCATCCTTGAATGAAATGATTTCGCGCTTAGCCAGTCGATTGGTGTCGCCCTTGCCTTTTTTGATCTCACCGGCTGTCTTGAGCATTCCTTTGAAAAGTGATCCATGGTCTTGCTCTAGAGCGAACAGGCGTGGGAATGCGTGAGTGGTAGAAAGCCTGTTAGGGTCGCCGGCATAGATGCCATTGACGAATGGGCCTGCGGCTTTTTCTAGTATTTCTGGGCCGAGTCGGCGTCGGACAAAGTCAGCAAAAGATTCGGCGCCCGCTTCGGGTGGGCGCTTAGCGATGAACGGCTCCTTGGCTAGTCGGAGTTTGGCTTTGAGGGAAAAGAGTGGGCTGGTGAGGAAGCTCGCGGGGGAACTGGGCAAGGTGTTGAGTTTTCCTTGGTGCACTACAAAGCGCTTGTTGGCAGCCTTGTTGGCGACGAGGACTTCAGGGTCTAGGTTTACTTTCTGAATGAGATTTTCAACCCTTTTGTCATTCACCATCAGTGAGTTTGGTCCATGCTCATAAAGAAAACCATCTTTACTGGAGCTCTGGATAGCACCACCAATTCTAGAGGAGTTTTCGAAGATGACGACGCTGTGCCCAGCTTGCTGTAAATGATAAGCAGCACTGAGTCCGGTGATTCCGGCTCCAATGATCGCAACATGCTTACGTTCTGTATTTTGTTCCATCATGGGGAAATTCGGTGCACATTACATGCGTGATAGAGAGTACATATTCAAGTACGATCATTTACGCAACCTTAACTTATCACTCTCTAGACCTTCTTCTTGATAATCTTGCTCGTCAGCTGAAATCTACGGTCGATGCCAGTCTCATTTATCAAATGATCCTGCGAAATAGTGAATTGTAATGGTGAGGGGCTGCAGAGGGAATTCAAAGTTTGAGGGAAATCGATCTGCTTTCTACTGATAGATTGTTAGGTGAGAGGTGAAATTCATCTATCCATTTTACCTGTGGTTTGTTAGGAATCGTCTCAGATGACTGAGAAAGAATATAGTGTGAAGCGTCAAGGGGCTAGGGAATGGGAGAGTTCAATCTCAGAGTTCTCGTGTCGCAAAGCAGCAATAGCTTTCATCAAACAAATTGACGGACTTTCCAATGAAGATTCCATTGTAGTGCTTGAGCGAAATGGTGGAGCTACCGAGGAGGTAGTATTTAAAGTCTCGAAGTTGCTAAGGAAAGAATCTGAGAATAAAGTTCACAGGGTAGCAGTCGAGTTAGATGAACCGAAGGCTACTAACGAAACGGATAAAGCCCTAGCGCCTAAAATCGATAAGGCTGAACTTCAAAAGCATTCGTCGTACAAAGATTTGAGGCGCTGGATTACGCTTCTAGCCATCGTCGCGTATTGCATCGCTGCCATTACTATATTTTTAGGACTACGTGCGAGTATCGCCCTAGAGTCTGTGGTGGCAATTCTGCTCAGCTTGCTTTATGGCGCTCTGGCTGCGGTCGGGATTTCTGTGGCTAACGATTTGTTGCAAGCATTTGTCGATATAGCAGACGTGAAGCTTCGCGAATTGGGCAGGAGTGAGAGCTAAACGGTCTTGGAATGTCGGGCTGAGGACTGGGCCAGGTGCGTATCAAAGTGCATTGCGATGTTGCGGATGAAGAGTGTTCCTTGAGGGGTGACTTGGAGTTTATTGGCTGAAGTAGTTAGGAGCCCGTCTCGTTCCATTTCAGTGAAACTATCGAGCTCGTCAGCGAAGTACTCTTTGAAGTCGATTGCTAGATCGCGCGAGAGCTGGGTGTAGTCGAGTGAGTGGTCGCACATCAGTCTCATAATGGTGGTGCGGCGGATGCGGTCGTCCTCGGTGAGGATGTAGCCCTTTTCAGTAGGAAACTGATCGACGCTCAGTTTCGCGGTGTATTGCTCGAGGTCTTTGACGTTTTGGCGGTAGCTGTTGGCCGTCTGAGAAATGGAGGAAATGCCGAATGCGCAGATTTCGACATCCTTGAAAGTTGAGTAGCCTTGGAAGTTTCGCTGCATCGTTTTGTTGCGCTGAGCGATTGCGAGTGAGTCGTCGACCTTAGCAAAGTGATCCATGCCGATGTACTGATAGCCGCTGGAGGTGAGTTCCTGAATGATCACGCCGAGCATCTTGATTTTAGCCTCGGCAGTGGGGAGCCCGTGGCGGTCGAGAATTTTCTGAGCAGGTGCAATCCAAGGAACGTGGGCGTAGGAGAAAATTGCTAGCCTGTCTGGATCGTATTGGAGGACGTGACGGATGGTGGTGCGAATTGTTTCGGGTGTTTGATAGGGGAGCCCATAGATGAGGTCAATATTCAAAGAGTTGATGCCCGCGTCACGTGCCCATTCGATGGCTTGGCGATTTTGCTCGTCGCTCTGTACGCGGTTGACTGCTTCTTGGGTCTTGAGCTGGATGTCTTGCATGCCGAAGGAGACGCGGTTGACGCCGAGTCGACGGAAGGCCGAGATGTGTTCCTCCGTGAGCCGGCGAGGATCTAGCTCGGCACTGATTTCAGCGTCGTCAGCAAAGCTGAAATTCTTGTGGAGGTAGTCGGAGAATCTGTCGATCTGGTCCGGAGCTAGGTAGTTCGGGGTGCCTCCACCGAAGTGGAGTTGCTGAACGAGCCGTCCAGGTTGAGAGGTTTCTAGGTAGACATCAATCTCTTGTTCCAGTTGATCTAGGTAGGCATCGGCGGGTTCCCGGCCGCTGCTTATGATCTTGGTGCAGCCACAGAACCAACACAGAGATTGGCAAAAAGGGATATGAAAATAGAGCGACAGTGGGCCTGTTTCGAGACTCGCCTCATGGCGCAAATCTTCGAGGTCAACCGCATCGGAAAACTGAGGCGCTGTCGGGTAAGATGTGTAGCGCGGGCCAGGCTTGTTGTATTTTTTAACGAGTCCGAGGTCAGGTATAAGCATACAAGGAATCTGTCCCATCCGCGGTGAAATCGCTTTGCATATCCTGTGCTAGGTAGAGCAAGATATGCTGGGTGATAGCTGTGATCTTATACCACTTAGTGAATCAAAAGAGACTAATGCTGGAGTGATTTTTTGATGAATCAAGGCTAGACGAGGGAGTGGTGCGAGCACCATGACTGAGGAGAAACGCCGATTTATCAGGAAAGCGCCCAGCACTCATAGCTTTCCGCGTAGCGCATTTTCCTAAAGCCCTCAAAAAGAACATTTGTCTCTTTGGTTTTGCTAAGTGGTATTAGTCAAATTAAGAGCCAGCAGCGAAGTTGGGTCATCAGTCACCAGCACTCAGAGATAATTTTAGAATGGTGACACGCTTCGTAGCACTAGTTTTTGGGAAAGCTGTCCTTATTTTAGTCCATTTTACTCCGAGTAAAAAAAGAGGCTTCGTCATGATCGACGAAGCCTCTTTGGTGGAAATATTTATGGACGTGCAGTTATTTTTGGACTTCAGCGTAGGCCCAGTCGAGCCATGGGATGAGTGCCTCTAGGTCTTCGCTGTTGACGGTAGCTCCACACCAAATGCGGAGTCCAGCTGGGGCGTCACGGTAAGCTCCGATGTCATAGGCTGCGTCCTCTGCGCCGAGGAGCTTGACCATCGCTTTGACTTTGTCGGCTGCGAGATTGAGGGTGAGGCAGACAGAGGTGGTGGACGCGGTGGCTGGGTCCACAGCTAGGTTGTTGGCCCAGTCGCGCTCAGCCACGAACTTATCGATGACTGCTGTGTTTGCATCTGCACGAGCGATCATGGCAGGAAGTCCACCAATGGACTCAGCCCAGTCGAGTGCGTCGATGTAGTCGACGACGGCGAGCATGGATGGTGTGTTGATGGTTTCACCACGGAAGATGCCGGCATTGATTGAGTCGCCACTGAGGAGACGGAAGATTTTAGGAAGCGGGCGATCTGGCTTGAAGGACTCGATTCTAGCGACTGCTTTCGGGCTGAGGATGATCATGCCGTGACCACCTTCTCCGCCGAGAACTTTCTGCCAAGAATAGGTGGTGACATCGAGCTTTGCCCATGGGAGATCCATGGCGAAGGCTGCAGAAGTGGCGTCACAGATGGTGATGCCTTCGCGGTCATCTGAGATCCAGTCTGCATTGGGAACGCGTACACCTGAGGTCGTGCCATTGTAAGTGAATACCACGTCGTTTGCTGGGTTGACCTGAGAGAGGTCTGGAAGAACTCCGTAGTCCGCTGTAATTTCGTTTACTTCGGGGAGTTTGAGTTGCTTGGTGATGTCAGTGAGCCAGCCTTTACCGAAGGATTCCCAGTGGCAGACGTCGACTGCTCGCTCACCAAGAGTGTGCCAGAGGATCATTTCCACGGCGCCAGTGTCAGATGCAGGGACCAGGCCGATGAGGTAGTCATCAGGAATGTTGAGGATCTTGCGGGTTTTATCGATTGCCTCTTTCAGCACAGCCTTGCCGATGGCTGAGCGGTGTGAACGGCCGAGGCATTCTGTGTTCAGACTAGCTAAGTTATAGCCAGGTCTTTTGGCACAAGGACCTGAGGAAAAAAAGGGGCGTTCTGGTTTGGTAGTTGGTTTTGACATTTTCTTGAATGTTAAAGTGTGAAATTTTTTATCGTGCTAAAGAATTGCTACTCTCTGAGCGAACATGCGTCAACATTGGGTTCTGGCAGTATCGAGTCATCTAACAGATATTGGTTTTTGAGTTAACCTCAAAACTAAGGCCTCGAGCTCAATCACTCATTCTTAAATTGAGAACCCAGATGGCATATCAGTCTATCACAGCCGTTATTGGTCTCGTTTGTGTGTGGCGTAGGCGAGACGTGATGGGCTGTCAATTTTGATCCAATGGCACCTGAATATTGGCTCCTTTTTTTGTTCGAATGATCACCTGGCATTTGTGTCTCCCTTTGGGAAACTCCATGGTTTGGGAGAGTGTGAGGTTTTTCCCCTTGGGGGCCATTGGGTCATAGTCCCGGTTGCCCGCTTTGCGGAGATGGCGGATCGATATCTCCTGAATGTCGGAGAGGTCGGAGGTGACATTGGTGTCGATATGAACGGCAGTAAAAGTGCGTACTGAGGGTGAAATCAAAAATTTACAGGCCTTTAGTGTGTTCTTATTTAGTATCAATAATCGAGGGGGGAGTTTGTTGTGCTCTTCTCTCTAGCCCGCAAAGCTAATCGGATTGCGGACTAAGTAGCATTTGGGTTGTCATCGACTCTGCTAGACGTATGCTTTTGCCTGAATGGCCGGTAAGGAAGTAGCTGCAGTTGAGATTGTTGATTTGGTGAAGGAGTATCCTTCGTCATTCCGACGAAAAATGTTTCGTGCCGTCGACGAGGTTTCGTTGCGCATTGAGCAAGGTGAAGTCTATGGGTTGATTGGACCCAATGGCTCGGGGAAGTCGACAACGATGAAAGCTTTGTTAGGTCTGGTGGCTCCGACCAGTGGGCTGTGTAAGGTCTTCGATTGTGATTCGATGAAGGTGGATGCGCGACAGCACGTTGGCTTTCTTCCAGAGAACCCTTATTTTTATAAACACCAGACGGCCGAGGAGACTTTGAAGTTTTACGGCAGACTGTGTGGGATGCGCGGCAAGCAGTTGGCAATGCGGATTGATGCATTGATCGAGCTGGTGTCGCTTCAAGACGCTCGCAAGCGCCGTCTCGGTGGGTATTCCAAAGGGATGCTTCAGCGGGTGGGTTTAGCGCAAGCAATGATCCAAGAGCCTCAATTGTTGGTGCTAGATGAACCGACTGCGGGGGTTGATCCCGTCGGTTCGAGACTGATTCGCGATCTGATTTTTCAGCTAAAGGAGCAAGGCGTTACAGTATTCTTGTGCTCGCACCTGCTAGAGCAGGTGCAAGAGGTTTGTGATACAGTGGGTATTATCTTTAATGGAAAAATGGTGCAGCAGGGAAGTCTTTCGGAGTTGACCTCTGTGGATAGCCATACTGAGCTTTTGGTAGAGGATATGGATGATGTAACTTTGGCTAAAGTGCGGGAGGTGATCGAACGAGGTGGCGGTGAGCTCATTTCTTCCGGAGCTCCCCGTAAAAGCTTGGAAAATTTATTTATAGAGATTGCAAATCATTGCGGAGAGGAGGCCCGATAAGATGTCAAAAATAGGATTCATCTCAGCCACGCGCATTTCGGTGATCGCTGGACACACCTTTACTCAGTTAGTAAGGATGAAGGTCTTTTACTTTCTCGTGGTGTTTGCGGTGATTGTCTTAGGCAGTCAATTTGTGGATATGAGCACGCTCGGTGCGGTGAAAGCGGTGGAGCAAAACTTAAGAGTGATGAAGGGGGCTGGTTTCTTTGCGATGAATATGTTCTCGGTGATTCTGGCGCTTTCAGCGACGGCGTTGTTGTTGCCTAAGGATGTGGAAGACCGAACGCTCTACACGATTTTATGCAAGCCGGTACCTCGGCTCGACTACTTGATTGGTAAGTTGCTGGGGGTGGTGGCTTTGGTGACCGTTGGCTTGTTGGTGATGGATGGGCTGTTCTGTTTGATTCTCAATATCCGTGTCGAGGCAATGGTGGCGGAGCAGGCTGATTTACTGACGAGGATGGGGCGCTCGGCTGAAGTTATTGAGTCTCATGCGGCTGCCATTCGTGAACAAGGCGTGACTTGGAGTCTGCAGGCTGGAGTTATTGCCGTGCTTCTAAAGGCTATAGTGGTGGCTTCCATCGCTTTGCTGGTTTCCACCTTTTCCACCTCTACTATCTTTACGATTATTATCACAGTCGTGGTGGTCCTCATTGGGCTTATTCAGGCCGAGGCCAGAGATTACTTCCTCCAGCAACAAAGCTTGGGAATGAGTTCACCGATGTTAGAGATGACCCGGTGGATCTCTTTGTTATTCCCTGATTTTAAATTATTGGGGATCGAGGACGGTGTGATAAATGGTGAGCGAATCAGCTGGTCCTTATTAGGGCGCGTGAGTCTCGCTGGAGTCCTCTATGCGGCGATCTATACGGTTCTCTCTTGGTTTGTCTTTAGGCGAAAGGAATTGTAATGAAGTCGGCACTTAAATTCCTCGTCGTGCTCGCTGTACTCGCTTGTGTTGGCTGGCTGCGCATGCCATTTGAGCAAAAGCTCAGCCGGCAATTGACCGAGGCGCACTTGCTCTCACCGTCGTTTGATCTGGAATCTCGTGCGAGCCTTAGCCAAAAAGGTTTTGTGGCTTCTTTCGGTAGCCTGAGGCCGATGCTGGCAGCTTTTACGGCTCTCTCTACGACCAAGTACCATGGGAATAGTGACTGGGAGAACCTAGAACAAGCTATCGATACCACGGTATTGCTCGACCCCTACAATGGTTACTATTGGGATCTAGGGGCATGGCACCTTGCTTACAATGCTTCGACCTCAAGTTTGGAAAATGACGAATTAGCGCCACTTCAAGCCAAGCAGTTATTTGAAGAATATATCAGTAGAGGCGACAATCTCTATGCTAGGGGGATAGCGGCGAATCCTAATGACGCGCACTTGAGGTTGGAGCGCGCTCGCTTGTGGTCGAGCCGACATAAAATTGAGGACTACCCCAAGGTTGCTCAGATTTTGCAAACAACTCTCGCTGAGTGTGAGCTTAGTTCGGGTCAAGTTCGTAGGATACGTGGTGACTTATTCTACACTCTATTGAGAATTCCTGAGAAGGCTAATGAGGCCTACATTTTGGGGCGAGAGATCTATGATGAGTCGCCAAACAACCGCTTTCCATCTTTACTCAATGGGCTCTGCGCCCTGCAAATACATCCACGTGTAAGGCTAGATGACCCTCTGACGATGTCTCAGCTCTATGGCTCTAGGTCCAAAGCTCTTAAGCATATAGCTAACTATCTGAAAGATAATGACACCCATAAGCCACGCTACGGAATGCAGGATTTGTTGGACCGTATGAGCTCCGTTGATCGTTAGGGATTGTAAAAATGTCAGATTTACCACTTTCTGCCTAGTAAGAGGCTGTGGGCACATTTTTTCCTTTTCCTTTCCACGACTTACGTGCATTCATTTCTGTACCTAGATGACAAACCTAGGGAAACCACCTATTTCATAATGAAAATCGCTTTATTTGGAGACATCCACGCAAACTGGGAAGCACTAGAGACCGTCTTAGCTGATGCCGACGAACAGGGCTGCAATAGCTATGTGTGCCTTGGTGACGTTGTTGGATACAATGCGGACCCTGTGAAGTGTCTTGATAAAATTCGCGAGATGGGATGCCCAGTTGTCAAAGGAAACCATGATGAAGATGCCGGCGGTGAGCACTCTCTTGAGATGATGAACCCAACTGCCGCAGAGGCTCTGCAGTGGACACGTGACCAGCTGAATGCTGAGCAACGTGAGTGGCTCGCTCGTATGCGCATGGTCCGTCAGGTCGAAGATTTTACGATCGTACACTCCACTTTGGATCAACCAAATGTGTGGAACTACGTCACCAATAAGTTCGATGCGATGTCGAACTTCTCTTACCAGTTCACTCAGGTCTGTTTCCACGGGCACACCCACGTTCCCCGCGTCTTTGTTCGCGGTGCCCGTGTGCAGGAAGTTACTCCTGACGCCGTGGCTATCGAGCCCGGAATGAAGTATTTCATCAATGCTGGCTCAGTCGGTCAGCCGCGTGATGGAGAGTGGAAAGCATCCTACTGTATCTACGATACGGACAATAAGACCGTGACCTTCCGCCGCCTAGAGTACGACATCGAGACGACTCAAAAGAAGATTCTAGAAGCAGGTCTGCCTAAGGTCCTCGCTGACCGTCTCGCACAGGGTCGCTAAGAACTAGCATCCAAGTTTTTTAACAAAGCCGAGTCTAGTAATAGTCTCGGCTTTATTGTGTGCATAAATGTCCAGTTAGCAGTAGTCCATTTTCCGGACCAGTGCGGCGATCCTCCGTTTTATTATTCGTGCTTTATCTGCGGTTAAAAATCGTTTCATTCTACCGACCTTTCTAAACTTTCGCGGTTAGAATTTACTGCAGCTTCATCAGCCGGGAATTGAGTTTACTCTTCAACGCAAAAAGAGCTCACGGCGAAGGTGCTGTGAGCTCTTTGGATAGTTAAATCTAACTAGGGTTTATCCTGTGGTGCGGAGTCCACTAGAGATTGCATTGATAGAGAGTAGGATTCTAGGGAAGAGCACTTCGGCTTCTTCGCCTTTGCCGGCGGCCTTCAGTGCGCGCCACTCGGTGATGAACTTGACTTGTTGCTTGTGGAGGACCTGGAGTGGTTCTTCACGAATATCAAGTGTCTTGCTCATGCGTGGACGGCGTTCCTCGAATGAGCCATTGAATACCTCAGCGAGAAGCTCGCCGGTGAGTTCAAATTCATTGAGAATGATTTCCATGAATTTAGCGCGCAGAGCTTCATCGGTGACGAGGTTTGCATAGCTTTCCATTAGCTCGCGGTTAGCAGAGGCTAGGTTAGTTTCTACGTTGGTGAGAACGTAGGTGAGGAAGACTGACTTAGAGAGGTTCTCTTTGAGTTCAGCAAAGTCCTGAGGGCTTTCGTCTTTCAGTTTCTTGAGTGCTGAACCTGTGCCGAACCAGCCAGGAAGGTAGAAGCGGGCTTGAGTCCATGAGAATACCCACGGGATCGCACGAAGGTCATCGAGCGAGAAGGCTTTCTTGCCTGTGCGGCGAGCTGGGCGTGAACCAATGCGTGAATTCTCGAGGGCGTCGATGATAGTTGCTTCGCGGTAGAAGGGGATGAAGCCATCGGTGCTGAGGAGTCCTTTATAGGCGTCCTCTGAACCTTCAGCGAGGCGTGCAACGTATTGAATGCATGGATCGTCAGTGTTCTTGCCGTACTGGTGTTGCGCTGCTGTGGATGCTGCGGACGCTACGAGTAGTTCAGCATTGTAAGTAGCGTTAGAGAGGTTTGCATATTTCTGTGCAATCGTCTCGCCCTGCTCAGTCATACGGAAGTGACCAGACATGGAACCGTGAGGCAGTGCCGCCATGAACCATTGTGTAGGACCTGCGCCGCGGGAGATAGTGCCGCCACGTCCGTGGAAGTAGCCGAGTTTGATGTTGCGCTCAGCTGCGACGTCAACCATTGCTTTTTCAGCTCGGTGAAGTGCCCAAGCGGCGGTGAGGATACCACAATCTTTATTAGAGTCGGAGTAGCCGAGCATGACTTGCTGGAATATCTGGGCGCCTTGGAAGCGAAGTTTGAAGCTGCGGACTGTGACTGGGTGGTCTAGGAATCCTGTGAGCAACCCTTCAGACGCATCAAGGTCTTCTTTTGTCTCGTAGAGTGGAACCACTTCGATAGGTGAGGCGAGTCCGTCTTCAGTATTGATGAGAAGACCAGCTTCGCGCATGAGTACGTACACGACCAAGAGGTCGGAAACCGAACGTGTCATGGAGACGATGAATGCTCCGATACCGTGATGGCCGCAATCGTGGAGTTGCTTGGCGATGACGCGGTAGCTGTTGAGCACTGAATCAGCCTCTGGGCCTGCGCTGCAGCGGTTGTGGATGAATGGGCGTGTAGTCTTGAGTTCCTTTGTGAGGAATGCGCAACGCTTCTCTTCTGACCAGTTTGCGAAGTTTGCTCCGTCTTCGATGTTAGCGCGTGATAGAAGTTGGCTGAGTGCCTTGTCGTGGTACTCAGAGTTCTGGCGGATATCGATGGTGGCGAGGTGGAATCCAAAAGTTTTCACCTTGTGGCGGAGCGGTGTGACGTATTGCTCGATGAGGTGGTCGCAGCCAGTGGTCTTCAGGGTCGACTCTAGCAGGGTAAGGTCTTTGCTCAGTTGTTCTGGACCTTGGTAGCCACCAGTGCTGTTAGCTGTTTCAAATAACTTGCCACGCATGAGGTAGACTAGCTGACGCCATGGCTCATCGCGGTTTTGTTCGATGATTTTCCCTGCCCAAATTGGATCCTTGAGATCGAGTCGAAGCAAGTCGATGCGCTTCTTCAGTTCCGCTGGAACTTCCTGGAACTGGCTAGAAATAGTGAGGTGGAAGGCTAGTTCCTTGAGTTCCTTGCGGAGAAGGATAAAAGCGTGACTGCGGAGATCGCCGAGTGTGCGCTCAGTCACCTCTGGGGTGACGAGTGGGTGGCCATCTCTATCGCCGCCAATCCAGGTGCCAAATGTGAGGCGTGGTGTGGCGTCGGCTTTCTCTAGCTTTTTCATGGAGAAGCCAGCATCACGCCAGGCTTCAGTAAAGTGTCCGTCGAGTCGGCTGAGCACGGACGGGAACATCTCGCGCAAGTAATACAGAGCATTGCGTAGCTCCATGTTGAGGTCTGGTCGGGTGACGTGAATTTCCCCTGTGCGCCAGAGGGCTTCGAGTGCTGCTGTGATCTTTGTTTTGAGGCGGCTCTTTTCGCGGTCAGTAAATTTGGGGTACTCGCTCGTGACGAGGTTTTGATAGATCTCGCGATGACGCTCACGTACAGTAGCGCGTTTAGCTTCAGTTGGGTGCGCTGTGAGTACTGGCTCTACATGCACGTCCTTGAGGACCTCGATGATCTGATCTTCGCTCATTTCGAGCTTCTTCATCTCACCTAGTGAGCGAGCCCATAGTCCACGGATAGAGTCTGCGCCGAGTTCCTTTTCGCGCTCGCGACGGATTGCTGACGACACGCGCTCTTCAACCATGTTAAGAAGCTGGAAGCCAATGGAGTAAAGCTGTTGGATGCCTTCTGGTGGGTCAGACTTTGGTGTCTCACCGCGCCATGGAAGGAAGGGTAAAAGGTCATCTTCGCCCAAGCTGGTGAGGGCATCTGCTAGGCTATCAACTAACAACGACAGCGTGCTGTCGATGAGTTCGAAGCCTTCGCTACGTAAATTTTCGCGTATCTGGTTCTTATCAGTCACGCGCGCAGTATGTCTATGTCGATGAATCGAGCAAGCAAGATTCAGTTCAGATAGTCATTTATAAATGAAGAATTGGCCAATAAATAGGCTAACGATCAGGATGGGGTAGCTGAGATTAAATTACGCCATTGTTAGGTGACGAAATTGGCTGAGGGAGCCTGTTGTAGGTCGGCAGAGCGTTGAGGTTCTGAGTCCTACTCGTTCCATGTGAGGGCGCCTTTTTTGAGCGCATAGATGTAGGCCGCGGCTAGGACGCCAGCAAAACCAAGTATGCTGTAGAGTGCCGTGCTGCTCGCGACGATGAGTTCTTTGAATTGCACAGCCCATGGGTACATGAAGACAACTTCGATATCGAACAAGACGAAGAGCATCGCAACCATGTAGAATTTCACTGAAAAACGTGGTGAACTGGAGCTGATAGGGAGCATGCCGCATTCGTACACGGTATCTTTATCCCCATCGCGACGACCTTTCTTTCCTAGTAGTACGCTGAGACCTAGGGCGATGGCTGCGAATCCTATGGCTGTAATGGCCTGAAGAACAATGGGATAGAAACTTTCGAGCATGACGGTATGAAGTAAGGTTGTTGGAAATTGTGTGTGTGTGTGTTCGATTTGCAGTGCAATCGCCTCAGCGGCACTAAAAAACCCATGTTGACGAATCAACATGGGTTATAGTTAAAGTGTGAGTTCCTGCTATTCCAGCAGAAAGATCAAAATTATTCAGCTTCGAATGTGCTGTGTGCTTCAGGAAGGCGTGCGAGGCCTTTATATTCCTTGCCTAGCTTTTCAACCATGCCACGAGTGACGAGGTTCTGGAGCTTCTCGTAAGCGCGTAAACGAAGCATTTCTTCTCCACCGCTAACGGCATTGCGTGCTTTGAGACGTTCAAAAACGCTCTCGAATAGGTCGTTGAAGCCAAAGAAGCGTTCATCCGCTCCAAGGACATAAACAATCTCATCAGTCACATGATCAGGGACGCGACGGGAGAAGCGAGTTCTTTTAGTAATTGCCATAACAAGGCGTGACATAGCACTTTTTTGCGTTGATGGCGACTGCAAATTTCGACATTTAATAAATTCGCGTTGAAGCTGCCAAGCTAAAACCGTTGAAAGTGATCTTAATAGTCGATGATTTAAGAGTTTTTCTACGGTTTACAGGCGTATTAGCCACCTATTGGCAGAGTAAAATGTTTTGTGGAATCATTACGCAGAGCTTAAGTTTTTTTACTATTACGTGTCTTAGCTCTGGATTTCATGGCGTTCGGCGGCTATAAGCTGCGGCTATGATCGCACGCTTGAGAGGAAATGTATTAGAGGCTTTGCCGAATCGTTTGGTAATTGATGTCCATGGTGTTGGCTACCTTGTCCACGTTCCGCTCTCTACTTATGACCGTCTGAATCCACTAGAAGGAGATCCTATCGACCTGCGCACTCACCTGCATATCCGTGAGACTGCTCAGACTTTGTATGGATTTTCCTCAGATGCTGAACGCGACATGTTCCTCTTACTCATTGATCGGGTGAGCGGTATTGGTCCGGCCATTGCTATGGCTGTGCTCAGTGGGATGGCTGTGGAAAATTTCAAAGCGGCAGTGGTTAACAATGATGTGGCGACGCTTTCTAAGATTAAAGGTCTAGGAAAAAAGACGGCTGAGCGAGTGGTGTTAGAGCTTAAAGATAAAGTGGGAGTCGCCGATGGCTGGAAGGTCGCGAGCGAAAACGCCACACCAAGCGCATCGAATGATGCTGAGTTGGCCCTCATCGGCCTAGGCTACAAACAGGTGGAAGCTCGTAGGGCAGTCAAAGCTATCTCAGCTGCTGACCCTAGCGTTTCAGCCGAAGATCTCCTCCGAGGTGCACTGAGGATGCTGAATTCTTAGGCGGTCTCGTAAAAGACCGCCTGATACAAGAGGTGATGGTCTAGCCCCAGAGATTAGCAGGGTATTCACCTTGCTCTACGAGCTTTGTGATGCTGGCGACACACATGTCTTTATCCTGCGGATAAGTGACGCCGAACCAGAGACTAGAGGTTTCGAGGATGTTGCAGTCAGCCTTGCCAGACTTGATCATCGTATCGACATCAGTCGGGATGTAACACTCAGACTTCATTTCTGTGCCACGTTCCTTGAGAAACTGGGTGAAGTTTTTTTCAAGGTCTTTCATGATGTTTGGAGGGAATCCCCAGAAGTTCATGGACGCGATGGAGTCAACGGGAAGCTCTACACGGTCGCCTGCGAGGTTTTCACCACGGCACGCGCCGTCGGGTTCAAGTTCGATGTCGAGGTGCTCTTCCACCTTGTTGAGGAAGCCATCGGAGTCGGAGCAAATACCTCGGTTTACGTTGCCGTGATCGGAAAGTGTGTTTTCTAGCTTGTAGCCAACCATGCAGTAGTGGTCGACGCTGTCACTGGATTTCGCAGTTTCGGTGAAGTAGGAAGCGATTTGCTGGAAGGAGTCAGAACCGTAGAAATCATCGGCATTGATCACTGCAAACGGCGCGTCCATTAAATTACGTGCGGCAAGAATCGCGTGAGTGGTGCCCCATGGTTTAACCCGGCCTTCTGGGAGGCTGAAGCCTTCTGGTAAATCGTTGAGGTCCTGGAATGCATAGTCAACTTCGATTTTGTGAGCGAACTTGTGGCCAACCCGGACTTTAAAGCTGTCAGCAAACTCTTCACGAATGATGAATACCACACGGCCAAAACCAGCACGAATCGCATCGTAGACTGAATAATCAAGCACAGTCTCACCGTTAGGACCCATTGGATCCATCTGTTTCAGACCGCCGTATCGGCTGCCCATGCCTGCTGCTAGAACGAGGAGAGTAGGTTTCATAGTATGTGAAAGGAGTAATTGATGAGGTGAATTTAGAGCTTCGGTTGAAGTCGCCGATTTTATGAGGAGGTTTTTAGAAATCGACAACCAAAAAGTTAGAAGAACTGAAAACTATTTTTCATCTGAAAATACTGACTGGAGAGGTTATCTGTGGCTGTTGCTAGAGCTAAAATGAGCACTTCTCTAAAAGTATTACTAAGCATTTCTTAAGAAAATAAATCTCCTCGCCAGAAACCTATTGCTAGATCTGAGATCGTCCCTATAGACTCCCCTTGTGACTGAGCAAACGATTAGCACGCCAAACAGAGAACTCAGCGAAGATCATGCACGTGATGTCTTTCGTGCAATGCTGCGGGCGCGTGTTTTAGAAACCAAGCTAAGTAACCTCTACAAAGCTGGGAAAATCGTTGGAGGTGTGTACATTGGAAAGGGGCAAGAGGCTGTTTCGGCGTCCCTAGGAGCTTGTCTCACTTGGGGTGAGGATGTGTTTGCTCCATTGATTCGAGATCAAGCAGGTCGTACGGCTTTTGGTGAAGACCCTCTCGATGCGACTCGGACCTATTTAGGTTCTGCGAAGGGGCCTATGCGTGGGCGCGACGGCAACCTCCACCGTGGTCGACCGACTGAGGGGCTCCTAGCCATGATTAGTCACCTCGGAGCGGCGGTTGCGCAGGTTGGTGGTATTTTGTTGGCAAAGCGGATCAAGGGCGAACTCGACGGTTGCGTCGGTGCTACTTGTGTGGGTGATGGAGCGACCTCTACAGGCGCCTTTCACGAAGGACTCAATTTTATTGCAGTGGAGCGTTTACCTATGGTCGTGATTATCGCGGATAATCAGTTCGCCTATTCGACTCCGAATGATAGGCAATACGCCTGTGAAAATTTGATAGATCGAGCTAAAGGCTATGGCCTAGAAGGTCATAGTGTGGATGGTACAGATATGTTAGAGTGTGTCTCGGTGATCGGAAATGCTGTGGCAGCTGCGCGTAGAGGAGAGGGGCCTCAGCTCATTGTTGCCAAGCTTCTAAGGCTTTCTGGTCATGGTGAACATGACGATGGCTCTTATGTGCCCACTGAAATCAGAGATGGTCGATACGGTCGTGACTGTAACGAAGTCGGTAGGCTGCAACTCATAGAGAAAGGATGGCTGACTGATGAGGAATATTCAAAATGGATGGTCGACTTCAATGCTGAAGCTCAAGAAGCTGTGGCTGTAGCTCAACGAGAGGATGGACCTAATCCGTATAAAGAAGAGTGGTCGGCAATCGCTAGCCCTAGCCTTAAAGGACTTCAATAAATTTAAAAAAGCATGGCAGTTACTTACATCGATGCGATCCGCGACGCCCAGGAGAAAGCCCTAGCAGATAACCCTAAGGTTTTTCTCTACGGCCAAGATATCGGCAAGTTTGGCGGCGCATTCAAGGCGACAAAAGGGCTTCAAGAGCAATGGCCTGACAGGGTACTCGACGCACCTATTAGCGAAGACGCAATGATTGGTATGGCCGTCGGCGCAGCGATTGAAGGCATGCGACCGATCGTGGAAATGCAATTTGCGGATTTTTCCTCGGTGGCATTCAACCAGATTGTCAACCAAGCAGCGACTCACTACTATCGTACGGGGATTCCTGTGCCGATTGTTGTGCGCTTGCCATCTGGCGGAACTCCAGGTTCAGGGCCATTCCATAGTCAAAGCATGGAATGCATCTACGCGCATTACCCCGGTACTGTCGTCGTAACGCCGGCAACCGTGGCTGATGCATACTCGATGTTACTCCAGTCTGTCGATCTAGACGATCCAGTCATCTATTGTGAGCACAAATTTCTTTACCGTTGGCTGAAAAGTGAAGACTATGAAGGGGACAATTTACCTATTGGTAAAGCTCGGATCACCCGCAGTGGAAAACATGCGACAGTGGTTACCTATAGTGCCATGGTGCATGAGGCCGTGCGTGCTGCTGAAATGCTCTATAAGGAAGGTGGCTGGGAGATTGAAGTCGTTGACTTGCGCTCAGTGAAACCTCTCGATATAGATACTGTGGTGGCATCTGTTGCCAGAACTGGGCGCATACTAGCGCTTGGTGAAGCATTCCCGTGGGGAGGTGTGACTGCTGAGGTGGTTTCACGCGTCTGTGCTGAAGGCTTTCATTTGCTCGATGCTCCGCCAATGCGCCTCAATGCAAAAGACACACCAGTTCCTTACCATCCCAAATTATGGGCGATGCACCGTCCTACACCTGAGTCGATTTGTGAGGCTCTAAGAAATCTCCTAGCTTACTAATCATTTAGATAAAAAATCATGCCTGAAGTACCTATTGTCATGCCTCAGCTCGGCGAATCGATCGCCGAAGCAACCATCGTCAAAATCAATGTGGCGATTGGTGACTCCATAGAGGCCGAGCAAGACCTTATTGAGGTGGAGACTAACAAGGCCACTATGAGTGTTCCGACTCTTTGTGGTGGGGTTATCAAAGAGCTTTGCCTTGAAGAAGGGGTGAGTTATGCTGTGGGTAGCGTGTTGGGCGTGATTGAAGTCACTGATGCGGAAATTGAGCGAACTGGTGTGAGCACAGTCCAGCAGGATAAAGACGAAGATCAATCGCATCACCTTGGCTCCGAGTCTGTTACAGGAGCTAACGAAGAAGCAAACCTTCATTTCAAGACCGAAGGCGGAGGGTACTTCGAACCAAAGGCTATAGAGCCGAATGTTCAAGGATTACCTGTGCCGATGGGAAACAAAGGGGCGCACTATATTTCTCCACGTATGCGGGCACGGATGAATGAACTCGGTCTGCAAGCTGCTGACATCTCAGCAATCAATGGCAGTGGTGCAGGTGGGCGTGTGACAGTTGCCGATTTAGAAAAGTTTCTAGACTACATCAGCGCGTGGCCATCGTCCGCAGCTTCGCCAATGCGTTTGGCTGTTGCAGATGCGATGCGCCGTTCCTGGTCGCGACCGTTGGCAACTGTGGGACGTCCTATCGTGATGGATGCGCTCTTAGCCCATCGCTCTGCACAAGTTCCTAAACCTGGTTTAACTCTTTATGTCCTGAGGGCTTTTGCTTTGGCGTTAGCTGAGAATCCGGAAGCTGCAGGTTATCTTATTGGTGGACGAATCGTTCACCCTAGAGCCTTTGATATAGGACTAGCCGTGCAGGTGAATGATGGAGTAATGGTGCCCGTGGTTCGCGATGTTGATACGAAATCAGTGAAGGAGTTGTCTAACGATTATGGTGAACTCGTAGAATTAGCCCGAGCTCGTCGCCTTACCGATGAACACATCAGAGGTGGTATCGCAACTGTGACAAACTTTGGTACATTCGGC
Source organism: uncultured Thermodesulfobacteriota bacterium (assembly GCA_964195395.1). Lineage (GTDB taxonomy): Bacteria > Verrucomicrobiota > Verrucomicrobiia > Verrucomicrobiales > Akkermansiaceae > Rubritalea. The sequence goes on along the minus strand of CAXMPP010000001.1, from coordinate 17,097 downwards.
CTTACCTGGGGGACGCCCATACCGTTGCCAAACGAAACACTCATTCTTGGAATCAGCGCTGGTGTGAAAAAACCAGTGTGGTCTGACCAAGTGGGAGCTTTCATTCCAGTCATTGAAGCCGAACTTAATTTAACATTTGACCACAGAGTCATCGATGGTGGTGATGCTGGGAGAGTGCTGAATCGGGTTGCTGAGCTGCTGGAGTCTCCTGAGAAACTCTAGCTCAAAACTTGTTTGGTCCTCGCTTTGGTGAAGGTAATCATACGTCTGTTACAACTTAGTGCTGGTCGTCTACTCAATTCATCTTTAGTCTCTTAGCCAATCCATAGCGTGAAGTCCTAACAGGCTAGCATTGTGCTGAGGAAATAAGAGATAATAAGTTAAACTATGAGTGATGAGAAAACACCCCAAGGAAGAGAGCTTAGCAAGCCATTGCTGAAGCGCTTAACCGACTATATGTGGGGAAAACTCCATTCACCAATTTATGTGGAAGACTTGGCATCTGAGTCCAATATGTCGACTTTCCATTTTGCTCGAAGTTTCAAAAAAACGACGGGACACTCACCGCATAAGTATTTGACTACAATGCGATTAGAGAAGGCTTTATCGCTGATGCCAAAGGATGGTGTGTCCTTGGCTGAAGTTGCCTCCGAGAGTGGGTTTTCAGATCAGGCCCACTTTACCCGAGTTTTCAAAAAACGGATGGGAGTGACTCCTGCCGCCTACAGAAGAAAACTTAAAAAGACGGCTTAGAGTTCTCGGCTCATTGCCTCTAATCGTTTAGTTTGTTGGTCCACTAGGAAAATGGATCGTTTGAAGTCGATCAATGAGCCTAGTTTTTTTGCTTCATCACGTGATCGAGCATCAATCTCTAAGGTCATTTTACCCATTTCGATGCCGGGAATAGCTTCTACCAAAGCGGGGTTGGAGATGCGCAAGATGATTTGGCTCAGTTTCCACCAACGTTTTTTGAGTTCAACGTGTTCGATCTCGCCGTAGTCGAGGGTGATGGTTTCTACCTCTTGTTGGCCACCACGGAAGACATTGCCTTTGAGTCTCCAGTCCAGCTCTACACTCTCCGCTAGAAAGCGGATTTTCCCCTCAACCTCATTTTTTCCTAAGTGGTCGGTGGCGGGGATTATGAATTGGATCGAAATGGGCTCGTTTGTAAGCATGGTTTATTCGCGATTCTTACTGTCGATGATAATGGTGACTGGACCGTCATTGACGAGTGAAACTTGCATGTATGCACCAAATTCACCCGATTGGCAGGGGCTTCCAATCCGTTCTCCTAATTGGTGCAGAAATGTCTGATACATTGGTTCGGCCTGTTCTGGGCGTGCGGCGCGAATGAAGGACGGGCGGTTGCCTTTTTTTGTGTTGGCATGGAGTGTGAACTGAGACACGACGAGCACCGAGCCTTTGATGTCAGTTAACGACTTGTTCATCAGTCCTACGGAGTCCTCAAAAATACGTATCTTAGAGATTTTACCAGTGAGCCAATCGATGTCTTCTGCCGTGTCCTCAGTTTCAATCCCTAGAAGGATGAGAAAGCCAGCGGCAATTTCACCACTGATCTCGCCACCGAGAGTGACTGATGCTGAGGAGACTCGTTGTATAACTACGCGCATGTTAGTTTAAAAATGGGTTTTCAGGAGTGAGAGAGAGAATGTGATGGAATGGAGATATTCCTTGCAGTGATTCAGCCCAGAAATTCTCGTCAAGTAGGTGACTGAGTGTGGCTTGCCTGCTGTAAGCGGTGATCCAGGCATACTTTTCCAATTCCTCATGCAGTTGACCGGCCGTCCATCCTGAGTGTCCAACAAAGGCGCGGACTAACTTACCACGTTGTTGCATCGCGGCGGCGGCTTGTTCGGCGGAAATTTTTGTGTGGCAGTTGAGTGAGTTGTTGCTCCATTCAAAGATAGCAAAATGGAGTTGATCGCTCTCCACTGGGCCACCGTAACTCACTGGCAGTTGAGCGAGTTTAGAGAAAGCGTCAGATGAGATCAATTGGGCAACGGATTTCCCCGTAGGATGGTTAAGAATAAGACCGGTTGAACCTTGATTGGGAGCGTGCTCGAGCATGTAAATGACGCTTCGACCAAAGCAACCGTCGCGCAGGGAAGGGTCAGCAATCAACAGATTGTTGCTAAGGTTGTCTTCAGGTACTTGGTTGTTGGGGATTTGCATCGAATTACGAAGCCAAAGTAAGCGTGAAACAGTGACAGGGAAAGGGGGATTTCTAGATTTATTCTGCATTACATTTGAATTGTTAGCTAGCGTGGTTACTTTGAATTCCTTTATCTCTAGCGAGAGAATGCTTATGAGTAATACCGCAAACCAGATTGAACCTCCTACAGGCAAAAAAGTTGATGTGGAATTGGGTGGCATGCTTGCGGGGCTTTCGCTGAGGAAGCAAATTATCTCGCTAGCGCTCTGGCCATTCTTGCAAAACATCATGGGAACAATGGTGAGCTTTGCTGACCGAATTATCGCAGGTAATACGATGGGAGCAGAGGCTCAGAGTGCCGTCTTTGATGCGATGGGATTAGCGATGTATGTCGCGTGGTTGATGATGATTTTACAAGGAGCTATTGCTACCGGAGCACAAGCTTTGGTTTCTAGGGCATTTGGTGCTCACGATCTACCTTTGACTGAGAGAGCAACTGGCCAATCGATAATGTTAGGTGCAATAAGTGGTGTGTTGTCAGGTGTGATGGTTTGGTGCCTGGCTCCTGTTCTCACGCGTTTTTTTGGCTTAGAAGGGCTGGCGAATGAGTATGCTCTACAATACCTTCGGATCATCGCCTACTCGTCTCCCTTGAGTGGTGTTTTATTTGTTTGTAACTCTTGTATGCGAGCTGGAGGTGACACCAAAACTCCCTTCGCATCGATGACTGTTGTGAATGTAGTTAATGTTTTACTGAGTGTCTGGTTTATGACCTCAGTGATGCCACCAGAAAAAATGGGAATTACCGGACTCGCTTGGGGTACTTTTGGTGGTTGGGCGGTTGGCGTGATTATGATTTTGCGCGCTATGCGGCCGAGTAAAAGAAGCCAGCCCGTTGTCGAGTTGAAGGCAGCATTGCTTCGTTGGGATTGGAGTGTAGGGAGGCGGATTGTCCGCGTTGGGCTGCCTCAGTTGATTGAGATTATTGGCATGTGGTCGATTCATGCCTTTGGTGTGTGGATGGTGGCCAATAGACTGAAGGCTGAAGGAGCTCTGGGTGCGCATGGCATGGTTGTCCAAATAGAATCTATCAGCTTTATGCCTGGCTTTGCTCTAGGTATGGCTGCTTCTACGTTGGCTGGACAATACCTAGGAGCGAAATCGAAGGCTGGAGCTGCGCATGCCGTACGAGTGTGTTGGTGCGTTGCAATGGTCGTGATGGGGGCGATTGGCCTCGGCCTCGTCGTTTTTGCGCCAGAGTTAGTCAGAATCATGAGCCCTGGAGGAGGCGCGCAAGCTGAGATGGCGGTGGAGGTTATCCGTTATGTCGGCTGGGTGCAGCCTTTCTTTGCTACGGCCATGGTCATGAAAATGTCCATGCGAGGAGCCGGGGCCACGGTGTCAGTCATGGCGTTTTCCTTCGGTATAATGCTTGTGTTTCGTGTGGGATTATTGGCCGCAACTTTCCAATACTTTGGTGATCAAATGACGCTCACTAAGGTATGGTTAGTGATGATGCTCGACCTCATTGTACAAGCCGTCGTTTTTGTCGGTGTCCATTTCCGCGGTAAGTGGCTGGATGCTGAGGTGTAGTTACTCTACAACTTTTGTATAGCGAGCTCTGTAGAGCATTTTTTGGCCATCTTCGAGGTGGCTATAGTTACTATACCAGACTTTGCCATTGGCTTCAGCTTGGAGGAAAAATGTATGAGATCCTTTGTGTTCACTGCCCGGATCTAGCATTTTTAGTTTTACGGTCTTCCCATCATTAGAGATGATTTCAACAGGGATGTCAGCAATTTGATCGATGAACCAGATGGTCTGGCCATCGAAGGTGAACTGTGTTTGGTTCGTATGCAGGCTAGAGAAGTAAATTCTCGAATCGGCATCGAGGTTATCTTGGTTGCGAAGCCATGCTTCTGAGGGCTCGCGGTCGATTTTGAATGTCCCTATGATTTGGTCCGGAAGCCCGTTGGTGTGTAGCTTGGTGCCGGTTATCCTAGGAGTGGCAGACATTGCTTTCACGTCTGGGTTCATTTTCTCTACCAAGAATGTGATTCCGAAGTAGGAAAGCACGATGAGAGGGAGAATGATGAAAACGCGAGTCATAAGTATGTGGAATTGATCGTTTAGAAGCTTACCGCAAAATAGATGCCAGCATAGAGACTGTCACTGCCAAAGTCGTCTTCATCTAGTAGTATCGAGCTGCCGAGATAGGGGCTGACGGAGACGCTTTGGTTGATGTTGTATGTGTAACTGAGCTTGGCAAAAACGTCGTTGAGTCCATCTCTGAGATAGTAGCTGTCGACGGCGCTGATACCTCCAGAGAAGTTGAAGTAGGAATCGTCGTTGAGTCGATGGTAGTAATTGGTTTCAAAATTAGCGTACCAGCCTTCGGCTCCAGTATCGTAGGCGATTCTGCCAGAAAAATCGATAAGCTGATTGAAGTGATAGATTGCTGCAACCTCTATGTTTGCGCCATCTTCAAAAAAAGTATTGGAGTAGGAACGATAGGTTCCAGAGAGTGAATACGTCATTGCGCCCAGATCTTTGAGCAAGTTTGCTCGCAATCCGCCTTCGGTAAAGTCACCGTCTCCAATTTCAGAGCCAAACCAAGCAGTGGAATTCAAGTACGTCGTGTCGTTGAATGCGTATTGAGCTCCGAGTTGGAGATCGATGGTGTCCTTGGCTAGGATGAATCCACGGTAGCTGTATTCACTGCGGTATTGAGCAACTGCTTCAATTCCGTACGGGATGTCATCCACGGCGCTAGCTCCACCTTGACTCGCTGCGTTGAGTGTGAGTAGGCCGACTAGATTGAGGGCGACGAGTGAAACATTGAGCTTAGGAGGCATGAGAAAATTTAGAGTGAGAGTTTGTTGAATGTGATGGTAGAATTAACAAATCTCAGTGAGTTCTGTCAATTGGCATGTCGTCTAACCCGTGTAACGATCAAATGAGGCTTTGATTTTGTCGAGGCCTTCGAGCACCCGGGTGTGTGGGCAACCGTAGTTGAAGCGGAAGTGGTCTGGTGCTCCAAAGGCAGCTCCATCATTGACCCAGACTTGGGCGTCTTTTTCTAAATACTGCGCAGGATTTTTTATACCAGCTCCGCGAGTGTCGATGAGGGCGAGGTAGGTGGCTTCGATGTCAGGGATGCTACAACCAGGAAGTTCGCTGCGGACAAATTGGGTGATGGTGACACGATTTTTTTTGAGGTAACTGAGGAGTTCCAGTCGCCACGTTTCACCGTGCTTGTAGGCCGCTTCAGCAGCGTAAAATGCGAGGCAATTGATCTCGCTGAGGGTGTGGCCACGGGTCGTGCAGAATGTCTTGCGGATGGAAAGGTTCTCAATGACCGCAAAGGCGTACCCCATGCCTGCAATGTTATACGTCTTACTTGGAGCCTGGAGGACGATGAGTTTTTGGCGTAATTTTTCAGGGAGATTTAACGTAGAGAAGAAGGCTTGGTCGGATTCGTTTAAGACTAAGTCGCAGTGGATTTCATCTGATACGAGAACCAGTTGGTGGCGGTCACAAAATTCTGCCACTTTGATGACTTCTTCTTTGGTGAAATTTCGTCCGAGCGGGTTCTGTGGGTTACAGAGAATGAAGATCTTAGTTTTGCTAGAAACTTGCTTTTCCATTTCTTGGAAGTCAAAAGTCCATCGACCTTCTTGATAGATATGTGGGATGGCAAGGGTGGCAATTTTAGCGTCTTTTCCAACATGGAGGAATGGGTAGTAGACTGGTGTGCAAGTCATCAAGTTGTCGCCAGGCTCGGTGAATCCTCTCGCGGCGAGCGAGAGCGCTGGGACTAGCCCACCGAGGTGCACCAAAGTATTTTCTGAGACAGCTGCACCATGTCGGTTTAGAAGATAGCCTAGCACCGCTTCTGTTATTCCTTCATGAGCTTGAGCGTAGCCTAAGACACCATGGGATAGGCGTTGTTGGACGGCGTCTAAAATGCAGGGCGGCGACACAAAATCCATATCGGCAACCCAAAATGGATCGAGCTCGGGGCGGCGGTCCCACTTGATGGAGCCTGTTCCGCGGCGGGTAATAATTGTGTCAAATTGCATGCGCGGATAGTGTGGCCAATTTGAAATTAGTCAACACTACGCAGAGGCGACACCAGATAGTACGATAAAGCTGTTTCTAACTGATAAAGTGTGCGATTTACAGTTTTTAGACTGGAATGATGAAGCTGTTTTCTGCTGAGAAAATGCGAAGTCGAAAATGTCAGATCTTGAATCAACGGCACAAAAAAGGCGCTTCCATTGCTGGAAGCGCCTTTAGGTGAAATTGAATTAGACGTTCTGTGGGTTGATCTCTGACTCAAGCTCTGCGTCAAGCACCTCGCGACGGAGGTTGATGCCACGAACCTTGCTGAAGATGTACACGATTGGTGATGCGATGAAGATCGAGGAGTATGTTCCTACGATAACACCGATCATGATGGTGAATGAGAACGCTTTGAGTGAAGCTCCGCCGTAGAAGTAAAGCACAGCCACAGACACGAAGGTCGTCACGGATGTGATAATCGTACGGGAGAGTGTTGTGCTGATGGCTGAGTTCATGACATCACGGACATCGCCACGCTTGGTCTTGAGGTCTTCACGTAAGCGGTCAAATACCACGATCGTATCGTTGATCGAGTAACCTGCGATGGTGAGGAAGGCACCCACATGGATGAGGGAGAGTTCCTGGCCTGTGACGATGAGGACTCCTAGAACAATGAGGATATCGTGCACCAGCGCAAGGAATGCGCCGAGAGCGAACGAGAACTCAAATCGTAGGGTGATGTAGATAAGAACACAGAATATGCCGAGGCTTAGCGCCCAAATAGCATTTTCGAGGAATTCACCACCAAGTGTCGGGCTGACTGCAGAGGTGCTGGCGTCGACAACATAGTGAACGACTGGATTGCCGTCTTCATCGAGAATTTTTGTTTCAGTGGCGCCGAGCTCTTCTTTGTCATTGAATCCTGGTATCTGTGTGCGCACGGCCTCAATCAGCGCTGGGCTGTCAGAGCGTGTGGACTTGATCGTGAGGAATGAGTCGCCATTAGCAGTTTTTTCAATCTGAGTAGAAGCCGCTTTTTCAGTTTCCACACCAGCAATGATGGTTTGAGCTTCTAATTGAGTGAGTGGGTGGCCGCTTGGGATTTCAAAACGAGTCACGCTACCACCTACGAAATCAATTCCGAGATGTGATTCGCCTTTGACGCCTAGAGCGACGAGGCCACCAGTGATCATCACACCAGAAAGGGTGAAGGCTAGTTTGCGCTTACCGAGGAAGTCGAAGACCTTCTTCGGAACGAGGTCCATGAATTTGATCTTTTTAAGGATGCCCGTGTCTTCACTCCATGCGAACATGATGCGAGTACAAAGAAGGGCTGATAGCATGGTGCCGAGAATACCCATGGTGAGGGTGACTGCGAAGCCTTTGACTGATCCAGTTGCTCTCCAGAAAAGAATAAGCGCTGTAAGGAGTGTGGTGATGTTGGCATCGAAAATTGCTGAGAATGCTTTTTCGTAAGCAGCTTTGATAGATGCGTGGACTGACTTGCCGTTGGCTAGTTCTTCACGCATGCGCTCGTAAATGAGTACGTTGGCGTCGACTGCCACACCAATGGTGAGGATGATGCCCGCAATACCTGGAAGGGTGAAGGACGCATTGAATAGCGCCATGGCTCCAAACAGGATGAGGATGTTGAGTGATAGTCCAACGATCGCCACGATACCGGAGTAGCGGTAGTAAAGGAGAATGAACATGATTGTCAGCGCTAGACCAGCTAGGCCAGCATTGATGCCTTGCTTGACAGTGGCTTCACCGAGTGTCGCGGAGATGGTGCGTTCGTCGATGACTTCGATGTCGTTTTCCATCGGGTTGGAAAGCCCTTTAGAGAGTTCTTCACATTCCTCAAGAGAGTCGAGTCCAGTGATTTGGAAACGGCTGGAGAGTACTTGTTGTCGGAGAGTTGCGGCATTGATGACTTTACCATCAAGGATGGAAACAATGAGATCTACACCAGGCTTGAGTGTGCGGGTGAAGGTTTCCATTTGTTTGCCTCCAGTGGATGTTAGCTCAATATTTACAGATGTGTTAGTAGCTCTGTCAGGCCAAGCAGCTGCGACCTCTTTACCCGTGAGTGCAGGTTTGCGCGATACTAGCAGGTAGCGAGTGCCTATGACCTCGCCTTCTTCAGTTTTCACGTCCTGTGGGTAGGCGCGGTAGCCTGGGACTGTCTCTTCTCCTTTGAAAACGAGCTCAGCGAGTCGCTGTGACTGCGGGTGAGCTTTGTGAATGGTGAGTTTTGCGGTAGTCGTTAGGATCTTCTTCAGAGCTGCAGCATCTGCTGGGTCGATCTTAGGGATCTGGATTTCGATACGATTTCCTTGAACAGAAACTGGAGCGTCGAGCGTTCCAGAGTCGTTGAGACGCTTTTCGAGGATGCTCTTAGCTGTATCCATCGCAGAAGGCGTGAGTTGAATTTCTTCGCCGGTTCCTTCGTCGATGTTTGGCTTAACCTCGATGATGAAGGCTGAACCACCGACGATTTCGATTCCGCCTTGGAGGTTGTGAGCTTCACTAAGGCTTTTTTCACCAGAGATAACCTGCATCAGGCTAGAAGGAGAAATGATAGCAAAGAGTGAGAAGACGGCGATGAGCAAAACGATGGCTGAGCCTACGTTGCGCTTCACTCTATCTTTATCAGTAGCGAGGTACCAGAATAGCAAGATCAGGATGGAAACTCCGGAAAAGAGCACCATGGTGGTGTCGCTGCTGGGTGATGAGGCGAGTAATGTTGTCATGAGAATATACTTCTGCAATTTGCTAGAGACGTGTTGGTACGCTCCAAGCTACCGATTCTTTAAAATCGGTCAGAAGTTCATGAACTTGTTTTAGCCCCACGTCAACCGCTAGTTAAGCGAATTTCATAAGAAGATTGCGATCTAACGTTAAAATGATTGCTGGGCTGTTTGAATAGAGTCAGTTTGCTGGTGCTGAAACGTACTTACACGCCAACTGCAGACTGTAAGGGAGCTGAGAAAAATCAATGCCTCGAGCCCCGTTGCGATGGGTGATCGTGATGCCAGAATCGCTGACCTTAATGATTTCTACCTCTTGATAGCGTGTGCCGTCGCGGAGGCTGAGGGATGAGAACTTTTTGTGGAGAATTGCTTTTCGTGCAGCCTTGCGCTCTGCCTCAGCTTTTTTCACTAGGGCTTTAGCGGCAGTTTCGGCTTCGGCAGCTTCGATGAGCTTCCGCTTTGCTTCGGCTTCATCGAACTTGCGGTGGATTTCTAACTGCCGAGCCTCGAGCTCTTCCTCTCGCTCTGTAGCTTCCCGTAGTTCTTCTTCGTACTCAGTGTGCTGCTTCAGTATCGCCTTCTTTCGCTCTTCTTGAAGTGCGGAGTCTCTCGCTTCAGATTGCTTGTCACAAGAGGTGAAGAGGCAACAGAGAACGAGAATGGTAAGAGCACGAAACATACGCAGTAGTATTATTCTTTGAGTTTAAACTTCATCGAAACAGGGACGAAGATGATGGCTGTTGCAAACATCAACCCAGTAAAAAACCAGAAGTAATTTGCGCCCTCTAACTTGTAGACGCCTCCAGCAATGAAGTGTCGTTTGAAATTCGGATCATCAAAATATTCGTGCTCAGAGGCCTCGTTGAAGCCGAGCACTTGTTTCCGTTGGTCTAACCAAGTTACTTCATTGGGTGAATCGTCCGCTGATTCTGAACTAGCTACGTATTTGATCACGATGCCAGTGTCCCATTTCGTGAGAGCTGCCTTGTCTGGTCCCATTGAAGTGATACGGAAGGTGTTACCATTCATCAATCGGTAGTTAAGTGGATTTCCCCATGGGTCTTTGAGTTCACTGACGAGTTTGATTCCAGCCTCAGTCATAGGAAGCTTACCTTTGGCAGCGAGTGTTTTTGTTTCGATGATTTTAGCTGCCTTCAGCAGTGAGTCCTCAGCTGGGACGTCACGCTTTTTTATCACAGCCTTATCGGTGAAATGGGTTACGATGTCATCGTTGGTTCCCATTTTCCCGTCGAATCCTGCATAACTATGGCTGAACCAGCTTGGGTGGTGAGAGGATGGAGCCGCACTTGAGCTTTTGAGCTGTTCTTGAGCCTCGGTAGCTTCTTTGGCTAGGGGATTTGGCGTCTGGATGAAATGGTTGATCGTTCCTGTGATAGCATTACCTAAAGCCACGGTGAGGAGGAAAATAGACATGATCATGGATTTCATGCTTTTCGGCGCTTGGGTGTAGGCAAACTCGAGGCAGACGATAGATACCATTATCTCCGCAGAGGTGAGCAGCGCGTAGGCTAAAATCTGCCATCCAATGTTAGGGCGTTGACCAGCATCGATCCATTCCTGAATAAGAGCTGAGAAGCCAAAGGCAATCACTGTGATGAATAAGCCAATCCCAATTTTACGCAGCGGGTTGAGCGGCCACACTTTGTTCACCTGTGGGTAGATCACGTAGGTGAAAAGCGGGATGAGAAGGAGGATTAAGAACGGATTAGCCGCCTGAACTTGCGACGGGAGAATGTTGACACCAAATATAACTCGGTCCATATCAATCGCTTGAAAGACCCAGCTCGAGGCCGTTTGGTCAAATAGCGCCCAGAAGATTGGGATGAAGAAAAAGATGCTACAGAGCTTTGCCGTGGTTTTGAGGCCCTCAGCTGAGAAGAATTCTCGGGTGAATTTTTTGCCAGCCGGTGGAATGTGGACAAACTTACTGCGGCCAAGCCAAAACATGAGAGTCGCAAGAGCCATCAGCGAGCCAGGGATCCCGAAAGCCCAGTGAGGGCCGTACCACTTGAGCAACCATGGAATGAGTAAATTTGAGAGAGCTGCTCCTAGGTTGATAGAGAAGTAGAACCAATTGAATACTTTGGTGAGAAGATGTTGGTTATTGACGCCAAATTGGTCGCCAACGTGGGCCGAAACACAGGGCTTGATGCCGCCTCCACCGATGCCGATGAGACCGAGCCCAGCTAGCAACCACCAAACAGCAGGACCCGCTATCCCCATCAATGCTAAGGCACCGTGGCCAAAACAGTAAACGATGGAGAGCCAAATGATCGTCTTGTATTTTCCGAGAAATCGGTCAGAGATAATAGCTCCGAACAGTGGAGTGAGGTATATAAAACTTACAAAGTAATGCTGGTTCGCATTTGCTTGAGCGGAACTCATCGGATCACCTGCGGTGTTTCCCATGAGGTGGAGGTACTGAGTCATGAAGACCACCAAGGCGGCCTTCATTCCGTAAAACGAGAAGCGCTCGGCGGCTTCGTTGCCTATAATATAAGGGATGCCGCCCGGCATCTTTTCAGTCTCACTCGCAGTGGTTTTCGCCATGCCGCGTATCCTTTTGTAAAATAACGCTGAGCGCTAGAGAATTTTTCACAAAAAAGGGGAGTTGGTCAGATCTATTCGAGAGAAGAATGAGCCTTAGCGAAAGGCTGGCACATTTTTAGGAGTCAGAATCTCGATGAGATGTTCTATGCTCTTAGCTGTATGTTTCGGCGAGACTGAAGTCAGCTGGTCGAGATCATTGTAGCCCCATGTCACAGCTATCGAGCCTATCCCAGCATTACGTGCTGTGACGATGTCGATGGTTGAATCTCCGACAAGGACCGAGTTGTTACTCGATTGTCCGAGCTCACCTAAGAGCTCATGAACGCCTGATGGATCAGGTTTTTTTGCGATGCCTTCACGTTGCCCGAGAACGAGATCGAATGGTTTATCTGGGAAAAAGTAATCCACCATTTCAGTGGTGAAGGAATGTGGCTTATTTGAGAGGACGCTCAGAGAGCAATCCATGGATTTAAGTGAATGAATCAACTCTTGGATGCCTTCAAAAACAATGGTGCCATTTTTCCACGCCTTAGAATATTCCTTAAGGAAGCTCTGGTGAACACGCTCTATGGAGTCTTCTGATTGCTCCGTCATAGCGCGGGCACACAAGGAGTGTGAGCCGTCACCGATGAAGGTGCGGATAGCATCTGTGCTGTGTGTGGGCAGTTGGTGCTCAGCTAAAGCTTCATTGAGGGCAGTCGCTATCCCTAGGAGGGACTCGATGAGGGTGCCATCAAGGTCAAAGATGATGTGAGAATACATAAGGTGGGTGTGGGCGCGGAGATGAGCACGGATTTCTCTGAGACGCAAGAAGCGAAAGACTCAAATTCTTCGAATCGTCTTTAGCGTTGTCATTTTCGGGGAGATGAGAATGATGCTGACACTGATGTTACCTGAGCTAATAACTGAGATTCCTGGTCCGCGCTCTCTTGCCCTAGCGGTTGAGCTTCGCAAATACGAGAGCCATAACGTGACTTACGTTGCCGATGACTGGCCTATTTTTTGGGAACGTGCTGAGGGCAGCTGCGTCTGGGATGCAGATGGCAATCGCTTTATCGATGTCACCAGCGCCTTTGGTGTCGCGGGTCTAGGCCACACCCACCAACCAGTTCGCGAGGCGATGGTCGAGCAAAGCGCAAAGTTGATGCATGCGATGGGGGATGTCCACCCGACCGAGCTTAAAATTGAAGTCTGCAAGCGCTTGTCCGCCATGACCTTCGAACGCTGGGGCTTAGATGTCGGAAAAACTGTCCTAGCTAATTCAGGCTCCGAATCGGTCGAGACTGCCTTGAAGACAGCATTCATTGCTAGTGGTAGAGCTGGTATTGTGCATTTTGAAAATGCTTACCATGGACTCGGCTACGGTGCATTGCTCGGTGGTGGCTTTGATAAATTTCGAGGACCCTTTGATCCACAACTCGCAGATGTGCGCTATCCTGTAGCATTTCCATCCACCAAGGATGACCTTGTAAAACTCAAGAACGAACTTGAGGCGCTGCCAGTCCACGAGATTGGTGCGTTGTTAGTAGAACCTATCCAAGGGCGCGGTGGAAAAATAGTCCCACCGATGGGCTTCCTTAAAATCCTACGTGATTGGGCAGATGCGCACGAAATCGTTTTGATATTTGATGAAATCTATAGTGGATTCAACCGAACTGGCCGGCTTTTTGCCTGTGAGTGGGAAGGTGTCTTTCCTGACCTCATTTGTGTGGGGAAAGCCCTGAGCGGTGGGTATCCTATTTCTGCCTGCATAGGCAAGGCCTCGGTCATGGACAAGTGGCCGGTGAGCCCAGGCGAAGCCCTGCATACCAGTACCTTCCTAGGAAATCCAGTAGGGTGTGCGATGGCTGTTCGAGCGCTTGATATACATAAGGACCCCACTGTCGCCGTAGATGTGGAACGCCAGGGGCGTGAACTGAAGGCGATGTTAGAAGATATCGACTCAGCTCTCATTTATGAAGTGCGTGGGCGTGGGCTGATGGTTGGAGTCGAACTCCGTCACCCAGACGGACGTCCAGCTGGGGATGTAGCCGGACGCTTGTTAGGCGAGATGCTCAAGCGCGGAGTAGTGATGTTAGCAGATGGGCCGGATGGAAATATCTTAGCTTTCACCCCATCCTTCTACATCACACTCGGAGAGCTAGTTTACGTAGTCCAGCAGGTTGCCGAGGTCCTCAGAGATGCCGAACATGGAACTCTAAGGCTGCCTTACTGAGCCAGCGAGAAGTGTTCAGTTAGCAGTGTTCAGCTTTCAGACCTGTATGATGAAACAATTCCCATCACGGATTACGCTGATTTCACGGATTATAAGGCAGGGACGTTTCTCCGAAACGTCCGGCGAGGTTGACTCCTCATTCTCCACAACCTCCGATCAGCCCAAAAAAGAAAAGTCAAAAAATATTAAATCGAGCGTAGCGACTTTTGTTAGCGGATCAAATGAACCAGCTTCGGTTGCTTCGTCTTGAGTTGTTCGGCCAGTCCACAACAATCACGCAAGAGTGTGAAGTCTTGGAACTCAAAGCCCGGAGCCACACTGCAGCCTACAAGTGTAGAGTCTCCTAGTGGCTCAGCTGCTTGCCAATGGTGGGCTGGGACAACGTGGCAAAATTGGTTAGCTGCGTCTGATAGCTCAATTACTTCCACCTGATTACTTTCGCCATCCCATTGATAGAGCCTCAGTCCTTCCCCTTTATAGAGGTTCCAGACCTCTTCGCTGCTGACTTTATGAAAGGCACTGACCTCGCCACTCTCTAACTGGAAGTAGATGTGGGTGAGGGCGCTGCGATTTCCTAAATTCGGGCTATCGACCGAATGGACTGAACGGAAAATTTCCCTAAACTTCCCGCCTTCAGGGTGTGGCTCAAGTTGCGTCGGTTGCATATTGTTAGAATTTAGCACGAGACTTATTTGCTTTCTTTTTCTTCGACCTGACCTTGGAACAGCGGGAAGCTCTTGGATGTGCGTTTTTTGACTGGATCATTGGTGACAACTAAGTTGGTTCCTGGGGTGATGATGCCTTGCAATAGGTATTGAAAGCGCTGATCGAGAGCAAACCATTCATCAAGAGTTTCTGTGTGATGCGCCTTCTTTCCACTTACTTGAGTCCAAGAAGAGCTCGTGGTTTTGTCCTTTGTATCTACTTTCCAACCACTGAACACGAAAGCTGAAGAACCTTTAACGTGCTTGGAGAAGAGGCTCGTCTTGACTGGGCACTCGCCGATAGTGATGCCACTGCGGATTAGGTAGAGCTTTTTGTCAGGCTTGCTAAAGATCATGGATGTTGGACCAGATGGTGAGAGTTCAGGTTGCCAAGTGAACTTGCTCGTTGTGCCATCTTGAAATTGTACTTTATGACCATGTGAGACGTGCACATCGGGTTCCTCGTCGGTAACTACTACGGTAGTTCCGTTGTGAGTGATTCCAAACAGCTTCTTTGAAAAGTCATAAGGGAGGTGGATACAGCCGTGTGAGGACGGGTGGCCAGGTACCGCGCCAGCATGCAGCGCTACTCCATCCCAAGTAAGTCGTTCTGAGTAGGGCATTGACGCATTGCCGTAAGTTTTAGAGTGGTGGTTCTTATCTTTGTTTAAAATGTGAAAAACTCCAGTGGGAGTCTCGTGTCCTTTGAAGCCAGTGCTGACCTCAGAGCTGCCGATCCTAATTCCATTGCGGTAGACTGCGGCTGTTTGGCTCTTCAAACTGACAGTGACAAGGACGGGGCCATTTGTTGATAACTCTGGGTTCCATGTGAATGAGTCTGGAGTGTGCTGGCGGTCTTCGGCATGGAGGATGCCTGTGGAAAGTGTTGCAGCAGCAGTTAGAGTAGCTGTGATACTGAGGGCTTGGAGTGTGTTCATTGAACCTAGCAACTTAGTGAGTCCAGTATGGCTTAGCAAGCTCCGTTGTTCTTCGATTACTGGGAGTGTATTTCATCCACCGTGGGATATGAAAAAAGCCGGGAAGCGAGGCTTCCCGGCTTTCACCTTAAATTTATTCTATAATACGTGAGGCTAATAACTCGCGTTGGTAGATGAGGTCTTTTGGTATCGAGTGATGGAGCTTGAGGAAGAGTTCGCCTTGGCTGAGCAATTCGTTTTCCCATTCTTGTGGGGAAATTTTCATGACTTTGTCAAAGTCCGCATCTGAGAAGTTCTCTAGTCCATCGAGCTGGATCTCTTCGCGCCTCGGGACCCAACCAATCGCGGTCTCGTGACCGAGTGCGCGACCTTTACAGCGGTTCACGATCCATTCTAACACACGCATATTTTCGCCAAATCCAGGCCAGAGGAACTTGCCATCTTCATCGAGCCTGAACCAATTCACATGGAACATTTTTGGGAGATTATCGATCTTCTTACCCATTTTGAGCCAATGGGTGAAATAGTTCCCCATGTTGTATCCACAGAAGGGAAGCATTGCCATTGGGTCGCGTCGGACAACTCCCATAGCACCAGCGGCGGCGGCTGTGGTTTCTGAGCCCATTGTTGCTCCGATGTAAACTCCGTGTGCCCAGTTGAATCCTTGATAAATTAGCGGCATAGTCGTCTTGCGGCGACCACCAAAGATGATCGCGGAGATGGGGACGCCATCAGGATTTTGCCACTCGGGGTCTATTGTTGGGCATTGGGCAGCAGGTGCAGTGAATCGGGCATTTGGATGAGCGGATTTCACTCCATTCTCACCATCAGCGGGAGTCCAGTCATTTCCTCGCCAGTCAATCAAATGAGCAGGAGCTTCATCGCTCATGCCCTCCCACCAGACATCACCGTCATCAGTAAGGGCCACGTTGGTGAAGATGCAGTTCTCCTTCATCGACTCCATAGCATTAGGGTTCGAATCGTAGGATGTTCCAGGAGCAACTCCGAAGTAACCAGTTTCCGGGTTGATCGCATGGAGCTTTCCGTCTTCATGTGGCCATAGCCAAGCAATGTCATCCCCCACGATGCTAGTTTTCCAACCCGCTTTGCGGTACTTCTCTGGTGGGACGATCATCGAAAGGTTGGTTTTTCCACAGGCTGAAGGGAATGCGCCCGTGACATAAGTCTTTTCTCCCTCGGGTGACTCTAAGCCTAAGATGAACATGTGTTCGGCCATCCAGTCGTGTTCACGCGCGATGTTAGAAGCGATTCTGAGAGCTAGGCATTTCTTCCCTAACAAAGCGTTTCCGCCGTAGCCAGATCCATAAGATGCAATCTCGCGCGAGCGTACAAAGTGAACGATGTATTTGTCGTCGTTACACGGCCACGGGACATCTTCTTGTCCTTCTTCCAATGGTGCGCCAACTGAGTGAAGACAGGGAATGAAAAATCCAGGTTTTGTTCGGCGGGATTCAATTTCGCCGAATGCTTCTTTTTCTAATCGATCTAACACATGGGCACCCATGTGAGTCATGATACGCATGTTGAGCACGGCATAAGCGGAGTCGGTGACTTGGACACCAATCTTTGCGAGCGGTGAATCCACAGGACCCATGCAGAACGGCACCACGTACATTGTCCTACCCTTCATCGACCCCTTGAATTTCTCGAGAATCGT